>NZ_CP035686.1:2490000-2860000 GCF_009665255.1 Vibrio metoecus | reverse complement strand
CACTATGACCTGCTTTCGCACCTGCTCGAACCGTCATTCTCGCAGTTAAGCGGGCTTATGCCATTGCACTAACCTCACGATGTCCAACCGTGATTAGCCCACCTTCGTGCTCCTCCGTTACTCTTTGGGAGGAGACCGCCCCAGTCAAACTACCCACCAGGCACTGTCCTCAACCCGGATAACGGGTCTAAGTTAGAACATCAAACATACAAGGGTGGTATTTCAAGGACGGCTCCAACGCAACTAGCGTCACGTCTTCATAGCCTCCCACCTATCCTACACATGTAGGTTCAATGTTCAGTGCCAAGCTGTAGTAAAGGTTCACGGGGTCTTTCCGTCTAGCCGCGGGTACACTGCATCTTCACAGCGATTTCAATTTCACTGAGTCTCGGGTGGAGACAGCGTGGCCATCATTACGCCATTCGTGCAGGTCGGAACTTACCCGACAAGGAATTTCGCTACCTTAGGACCGTTATAGTTACGGCCGCCGTTTACCGGGGCTTCGATCAAGAGCTTCGCTTACGCTAACCCCATCAATTAACCTTCCGGCACCGGGCAGGCGTCACACCGTATACGTCATCTTGCGATTTTGCACAGTGCTGTGTTTTTAATAAACAGTTGCAGCCACCTGGTATCTGCGACTCTCGTCAGCTCCATCCGCGAGGGACTTCACCATCAAGAGCGTACCTTCTCCCGAAGTTACGGTACCATTTTGCCTAGTTCCTTCACCCGAGTTCTCTCAAGCGCCTTGGTATTCTCTACCCGACCACCTGTGTCGGTTTGGGGTACGATTCCATCAAATCTGAAGCTTAGAGGCTTTTCCTGGAAGCATGGCATCAATGACTTCACTACCGTAGTAGCTCGACGTCGTGTCTCAGCCTTAGAAAGAGCCGGATTTACCTAACTCTTAAGCCTACGCACTTGAACCAGGACAACCGTCGCCTGGCCCACCTAGCCTTCTCCGTCCCCCCATCGCAATTTGATTGAGTACGGGAATATTAACCCGTTTCCCATCGACTACGCTTTTCAGCCTCGCCTTAGGGGTCGACTCACCCTGCCCCGATTAACGTTGGACAGGAACCCTTGGTCTTCCGGCGGGGAGGTTTTTCACCCCCCTTGTCGTTACTCATGTCAGCATTCGCACTTCTGATACCTCCAGCAAACCTTACGATTCACCTTCAACGGCTTACAGAACGCTCCCCTACCCAATGTCCAAAGGACATTGCCGCAGCTTCGGTGTATTGCTTAGCCCCGTTACATCTTCCGCGCAGGCCGACTCGACTAGTGAGCTATTACGCTTTCTTTAAATGATGGCTGCTTCTAAGCCAACATCCTAGCTGTCTGAGCCTTCCCACATCGTTTCCCACTTAGCAATACTTTGGGACCTTAGCTGGCGGTCTGGGTTGTTTCCCTCTCCACGACGGACGTTAGCACCCGCCGTGTGTCTCCCGGATAGTACTTACTGGTATTCGGAGTTTGCAAAGGGTTGGTAAGTCGGGATGACCCCCTAGCCTTAACAGTGCTCTACCCCCAGTAGTATTCGTCCGAGGCGCTACCTAAATAGCTTTCGGGGAGAACCAGCTATCTCCGAGTTTGATTGGCCTTTCACCCCTAGCCACAAGTCATCCGCTAATTTTTCAACATTAGTCGGTTCGGTCCTCCAGTTGATGTTACTCAACCTTCAACCTGCCCATGGCTAGATCACCCGGTTTCGGGTCTATATCCAGAGACTGAGCGCCCAGTTAAGACTCGCTTTCGCTACGGCTCCCCTATACGGTTAACCTTGCCACTGAATATAAGTCGCTGACCCATTATACAAAAGGTACGCAGTCACACCACGAAGGTGCTCCTACTGCTTGTACGTACACGGTTTCAGGTTCTATTTCACTCCCCTCACAGGGGTTCTTTTCGCCTTTCCCTCACGGTACTGGTTCACTATCGGTCAGTCAGGAGTATTTAGCCTTGGAGGATGGTCCCCCCATATTCAGACAGGATATCACGTGTCCCGCCCTACTCGATTTCACGCTCGATGAAGCGTCGGTTACGGGGCTATCACCCTGTATCGCCAAGCTTTCCAGCTTGTTCACCTACTTCACCGAGTGCTTAAGGGCTAATCCAGGTTCGCTCGCCGCTACTACCGGAATCTCGGTTGATTTCTTCTCCTCGGGGTACTTAGATGTTTCAGTTCCCCCGGTTTGCTCTGTTAACCTATGTATTCAGTTAACAGTAACTGCTTATGCAGTTGGGTTTCCCCATTCGGAAATCGCAGACTCAAACGGCTCTTACTGCCTTATCTGCGCTTATCGCAAGTTAGTACGTCCTTCATCGCCTCTGACTGCCCAGGCATCCACCGTGTACGCTTAGTCACTTAACCATACAACCCGAAGGAGTTTCGGGTTGTTGTTTAAACAACCTAAGTTGTCTCGCGTTTAATTTACATGAGTGCGAGACAGATTTTGCCGGACTCAAATTTTGAACAAGACCGAAGTCTTATTCGATACCAAGCACACTTGAATGTGTTGTTGGTGTTTATCTTTCGATAAACATTGAGAACTTTACAAACAACAATAATTTGTTGTTTTGTCAGCTTTCCAAATTGTTAAAGAGCAAGATTCAAAGAATGAACCATTTTTAAACATTCTCAGCGAAAACGCTTAAAGATGGTGGAGTTATGCGGGATCGAACCGCAGACCTCCTGCGTGCAAGGCAGGCGCTCTCCCAGCTGAGCTATAACCCCATCGTTAGTGGTGGGTCTGAGTGGACTCGAACCACCGACCTTACGCTTATCAGGCGTACGCTCTAACCACCTGAGCTACAGACCCACTTAATGCTCAAATCTAAACCGAATCAATCTGTGTGGACACTCATCACGATAACCATCGTGTAAGGAGGTGATCCAGCGCCAGGTTCCCCTAGCGCTACCTTGTTACGACTTCACCCCAGTCATGAACCACAAAGTGGCAAGCGTCCTCCCGAAGGTTAAACTACCTGCTTCTTTTGCAGCCCACTCCCATGGTGTGACGGGCGGTGTGTACAAGGCCCGGGAACGTATTCACCGCAACATTCTGATTTGCGATTACTAGCGATTCCGACTTCATGGAGTCGAGTTGCAGACTCCAATCCGGACTACGACGTACTTTGTGAGATTCGCTCCACCTCGCGGTATCGCTGCCCTCTGTATACGCCATTGTAGCACGTGTGTAGCCCTACTCGTAAGGGCCATGATGACTTGACGTCGTCCCCACCTTCCTCCGGTTTATCACCGGCAGTCTCCCTGGAGTTCCCACCATTACGTGCTGGCAAACAAGGATAAGGGTTGCGCTCGTTGCGGGACTTAACCCAACATTTCACAACACGAGCTGACGACAG
This sequence comes from Vibrio metoecus, assembly GCF_009665255.1. Taxonomy (NCBI): domain Bacteria; kingdom Pseudomonadati; phylum Pseudomonadota; class Gammaproteobacteria; order Vibrionales; family Vibrionaceae; genus Vibrio; species Vibrio metoecus. The sequence continues at coordinate 2,856,631 of NZ_CP035686.1, read as the reverse complement.
CCATGCAGCACCTGTCTCAGAGTTCCCGAAGGCACTCCAGCGTCTCCGCTAGATTCTCTGGATGTCAAGAGTAGGTAAGGTTCTTCGCGTTGCATCGAATTAAACCACATGCTCCACCGCTTGTGCGGGCCCCCGTCAATTCATTTGAGTTTTAATCTTGCGACCGTACTCCCCAGGCGGTCTACTTAACGCGTTAGCTCCGAAAGCCACGACTCTAGGTCACAACCTCCAAGTAGACATCGTTTACGGCGTGGACTACCAGGGTATCTAATCCTGTTTGCTCCCCACGCTTTCGCATCTGAGTGTCAGTATCTGTCCAGGGGGCCGCCTTCGCCACCGGTATTCCTTCAGATCTCTACGCATTTCACCGCTACACCTGAAATTCTACCCCCCTCTACAGTACTCTAGCTTGTCAGTTTCAAATGCGATTCCTAGGTTGAGCCCAGGGCTTTCACATCTGACTTAACAAACCACCTGCATGCGCTTTACGCCCAGTAATTCCGATTAACGCTTGCACCCTCCGTATTACCGCGGCTGCTGGCACGGAGTTAGCCGGTGCTTCTTCTGTAGGTAACGTCAAATGATTAAGGTATTAGCTTAACCACCTTCCTCCCTACTGAAAGTACTTTACAACCCGAAGGCCTTCTTCATACACGCGGCATGGCTGCATCAGGCTTGCGCCCATTGTGCAATATTCCCCACTGCTGCCTCCCGTAGGAGTCTGGACCGTGTCTCAGTTCCAGTGTGGCTGATCATCCTCTCAGACCAGCTAGGGATCGTCGCCTTGGTGAGCCCTTACCTCACCAACTAGCTAATCCCACCTAGGCATATCCGGTAGCGCAAGGCCCGAAGGTCCCCTGCTTTGCTCTTACGAGGTTATGCGGTATTAGCCATCGTTTCCAATGGTTATCCCCCTCTACCGGGCAATTTCCCAGGCATTACTCACCCGTCCGCCGCTCGCCACCCAAGGAACAAGTTCCTCTGTGCTGCCGCTCGACTTGCATGTGTTAGGCCTGCCGCCAGCGTTCAATCTGAGCCATGATCAAACTCTTCAATTAAAAGTTTTTGAAGCTTTCGCTTCGGCTCAATGAATACTGATAACATTACATAGTAATGTTGAATTGACTGTGCTGAATGATTGCTCATTCAAATGGTCACTCAGTTCATTGATAAATCTTTTTTGATTATCATCAACGAGTGCCCACACAGATTGATTGGTTTATATTGTTAAAGAGCTTTACCTATCGAAACCGCCTTTCAGCTTCGTTCGCTAGGGCTGCGTATATTACGCTTATTCATTTGAGTGTCAAATGTTTTTTCAAACCTTTTCTTCTCTTTCTTCTTTCACTTTGTGATTTGAGTCTCACGCCGTGTCAGTGAGGGCGCATTATAGGGAGGTTGATTTTTATGACAAGCTTTTTTTATTAAAAAAAAATCGTTCGCTCAAAAAGCCAACAATGAGCTGTTTTTCGAATAAAATTCCAACATGTTGAGGGGGGTCACACCATTCGATTGGAAAAATATCAAGCATATACGTAAGATTCCTGTGTCTATTTTGTTAATTCATCGATAGACAGTGACTCTTCTTTTTCTCTGATGCGTAGTAATTCAATATGAAATCTGACAAATCTATATTATGGATTGCCCTGCTTGCGGTTATTGGTGCCGGGATTTTATCTCAATTGACTCTACACTCTTCTTTCGCTTTTTTAATTGGTGTGGTTGCAACGACTTTAATTTGCAAACTTTCTACTCAATCCACCATTTCAAGCCAAGATGAAGAGGCTTCTTCTACAACGAAAACATTGTATGTGGGCAACCTACCCTATAAAGCCAATGAATCGCACGTTAAAGAGTTGTTCGCCGAGCATGGTGAAGTCTTTGCGGTGCGTCTTATGAAGGATAAGCGAACGGGTAAACGGCGGGGGTTTGGATTTGTGGTTATCGCTGCAAGCCAGGCTCAAAGTGCAATCGATGCTCTCAATGAAAAGGAATATATGCAGCGGACATTAAAGGTTCGAATTGCTAATGATCCTAAATCGGATGAGGAAATGGCTGAACAGGATTAAACCCTAACTGTTCGAGCTTGATATTTAGCGCACTCTCCTCCCAAGGGGGTGCGCTAGCATAAATTTGATGTTTCTGATTTGTCCTAGCCCCTTTGTCTATTCCCAATAGCTCTTGAACTCTTCGCGCAATCGCAACACCCGAATCAATCAGTTGGACTTGCTCTCCGAGCACTTGCTGAATTTCTTCTTTTATTAGAGGGAAATGAGTGCAGCCTAGCACGGCAACATCAATAGTATGTTTGAGTGGGTGCAGTATGTTTTCTAACTCTTCGAGATCCAGTGGCTTACCGCGTAGCTTCTCTTCAGCCATATTAACCAGTCGAGTTGAACCCAATAGTTCGACGTTTTTATTGGCTGAGAAGTTTCGAATGAGTTCTTGCGTGTATTGGCGCTTGACTGTCGCAGGAGTGGCAATGAGGCCAATCGCTTTACTGGCAATTAATGAGGCAGGCTTGATAGCGGGTACAACCCCCACTACGGGTATCGTGAGTTTGGCACGTAGCACTGGCAGCACTATGGTACTCGCGGTATTACAAGCGATGACCACGAGATCAATCTGCTCTTGTTCAACCATGCGAGTAACTAAGGCATCGACTCGCGAAATCAAGGTTTCTTGAGCCAATTCACCGTAGGGATAAGCGGCATTATCGAACAGATAGATGTAGCTAAGTTGCGGCAAGCGGGCTTCGATTTCCCGATATACGGAAAGACCACCCACACCTGAATCGAAAATCAGAACACGAGGAAAGGATTGAGATGACACGAGTGCGACAACCTAGCTAGAAAAAACGGGTCGATCATACTCTCTCTGCTCAATTAGGCAATCCACGCCCGATACCTTTGATAACAGAAACGTTCGGTTTGGCTTTTCCCTTCTAACACTAATTCTAAGTGTCCTGACATGCATGGGGCTTGAGTTACTAATGTGTGGAATTCTCCATTTTCTCCGCATGGGTCAACGCTGAGTGGCAATGCTTGTATAAATTCTGCGCTATACCATTGCCCACAATAGTCTGAACTGATCTGCTCACCATCCGTAGTCACAACCAAGGTTTGAATACCTCGATTTATAATTTCCTGAGCCAGTTGCATTGAATTTTCACCCATTAGAGGAAACAGACATTCCCATCCTGCTGGTTCTAGATAACTTTTGCGATACTCAGCAATGCCATTACAAAACAAATCACCAAAAGCGATTGCATCAAATCTCACGCCTGAGTTCTGTAACCCTTCCACAACTTGGCTTTGATAAATCGGATTAGATGGAAAAACCGTTGGTAATTCAATTTTAATCAAAGGAAGACCAACGAGCTGAGCTTGTAGCTCAAGCACTTCAATGGGTGTCGCTTGGAAAGGAACTTCATTACCTACGTACGTGGTAACGAGGCCAACGACTTCAACATCCGCTCTTTCACGTAATCGCTCTAAGGTGAGGGTCGAATCTTTACCTGATGACCAACTGATGATGACCTTCATTTTATTCACTGTGTTATCCCAAAAACAAAACCGCCCGAAGGCGGTTTAAGGTTAGAACTGGTAACTCGCGTTCAGGTAGTACGTTTTTTCTGGAGAACGGTAACCTTGGGCTGTCTCGTATTGCTCGTTGAACAGGTTTTCAACACGAGAGCGAACTACAAAAGCATCACTGACCCAATAACCCAATGACACATCCCATAAATTAGTAGCTGGAATGTAATCCTCATCGCTCGCCCCTGTTTTTGGCAGATCCAGACGTTTACCGGTGAAGGTGTAGGTAGTGCTCATATCGAAGTCACCGAATTGTGCCGAAGTGATCCACTTATAGTTTTCTTTCGCACGGCGAGCCAGTTGAATGCCGTTGTCATCTTTGTGATCTTTGTACTCTGCAACTAGCGTATGGTTGATCGGGCCAGTGTCAAAGTTCACTTCCAATTCCACACCTTTAATACGCGCGTCCGTATTCAATGAACAGCCGCCGTAACTCACCACATCACAAATATTACCGTTCGGATCGGAATACCAGATGATCAAGTTATCCACTTTGTTGTCGTATGCCGACAAACTAACTCGGGCCAGAGAGTATGTTGCATCGACACCCACTTCGATATTCTTCGACTTTTCCGGCTGAAGGTCTGGCGATGTTGACAAGTTGGTGTACGTCGGCGCTTTAAATGCCGTTCCGTAGTTCGCTCTGAGTCGGTAATTCGAGTTGATTTGATAACCCGTTGCTAACGACCACGTGGTGTAGTCATCATACTTATCATGCTTGTCATAACGCACGTTCGCTTCGATAACCCAGTTATTCACGCTAATTCGACCCGAACCGAATGCTCCTTTGGTATCTCGGCTCTCTCCTGCAAGAGCATGTGCATAGCCGTAACTTAACGCATCATCGCCCAGTGATTCACGACGCCCATCAACACCACCACCCAACTCAACGTACTCATTTAGTTGATACATGTTAGCCCACTGAATCTGGGTCAGATCGATGTTGGCTAGTGTGCTGGCATTATCCTTCCCCTCACTCTGGCTATAATCTCGCTTATCAGTTTTTTGATAGTTAAGAGAAAACAGACTCTTTAACTTGCTTCCTTCATAATTCAACTGGCCAGTAAAACTCTGATTGTCGGAGAAACCGTGGTAAAGCGCACCGGATGAGTTATATTCCACATCACTATCAAACCAACTCGTCGACACATAACCCAGCCAGTTGTCATTAAAGCGATGCTCGTAACCACCCATCAGATTCTGGCTTTCATAACCGTAATCGATACCCGTCTGTGTGCTTTTGATATCGTAACCGTCGGTTTTCTCAAAACCAGCCGCCAGTTGCAGATGACCTTGTTCATTCACATCCGCCTTAGCAACCACATCGCCTTTACGGCTCTGGTTGCTACCAATGCCAACCGTCACTTGCTTAAGATTATTGCCACGATGAGAGCGGGTAATAATATTGATCACCCCACCAACAGCATCAGAACCATACACGGCAGCACCCGGACCACGAACAACCTCAAGGCGTTCAACTAACCCGAGAGGGAAACGGTTGATTGCCACACCACCAGCTGCAGAGTCAATACGCACACCGTCGACCAGTACCAGCACATGGCCGCTATTGGTCCCGCGCATAAACACTGACGCGTTATGACCACGGCCACCATTCTGGGCAACTTCGACACCTGGAACGCGGCGCAGCACTTCAGTGAGTGAATTAGCTTGGTACTGTTCGATTTCCTGACGGCTAATCACCGTGGTCGCGGATAGAACAGAAGCTTGTTTTTGCTCAAAACGACTCGCCGTCACAACCAGCGTTTCTTGAGGTTGTGCTTCGTTGGCGTGTAAATAAGAGATAGGGGTAAGCAGCGATGCTAGAGCGATCGCCAGTGCTGATTTTTGCATTATGTTGTCCTAAATCGCGTGAATCCGACTGAGTGCAATACCACTGCATGACTCAGTTGCTGGCAGGTCTTCGGACTTGAGAGCATTATTTACCTACTGGCTCGACTTCCCACTCTAAGAGCAGTGTCGTTTGAGCGTTCGTTCTCTCTTACCGCTGCGCGTCAGTTCCGGAGTTACACCGGATTCCCTTTTCAGCCATTTTTAGCCATCCAGGCATCTAAATAGCACCAGCTTGGCGCAGATAGTATTGAGTGAATGAAAAATTGTCCAGTACAGATTCCGATCCGCTAGGCTTTACACTGAATATCCCAATCAATATTTGGGCAAAACTGGACAAGCAGCCGAGATTGAATAAAATCTGCGCTCTTTCTGTAATAGCCCATAAAAAGGTACCCCAATGGCGACTCTTGATGTAAACCCTGAACTCTACCAAGCTCAATTGGCAGACAAAATCGCCCGTTTAAAAGCGATGTTTGTTAATTACTCCATGCCTGAGTTGGAAGTGTTTGAGTCGCCAGTGGCGAATTATCGCATGCGTGCTGAATTTCGGATTTGGCATGAAGGCGATGACATGTACTACATCATGTTTAATCAAGAGACGCGCGAAAAGTACCGCGTGGATCAATTTCCAGCGGCGAGCCGCCTGATTAACGATTTGATGCCTCTGCTGATGGATGCCATGAAAGGCAGCCCTATTCTGCGCCATAAACTGTTTCAGGTTGATTTCCTCTCAACCCTCAGTGGCGAGATTTTGGTTTCACTGCTGTACCATCGACAACTCAGCGAAGAATGGATCACTGCAGCGCAAGCTCTCAAACAGCGCCTAAACGATGAAGGGTTCAACCTGAACTTAATCGGCCGTGCTCGCAAAATGAAAGTAGTGCTGGATCGTGATTACGTGGTGGAGAAATTACAGGTCAATGGCCAGCCTTATGTATATAAGCAAGTCGAAAACAGTTTTACCCAACCTAATGCGAAGGTCGCCGAAAAAATGTTGGAGTGGGCGGTCGATTGTACTCAAGAGAGCGAGGGGGATTTGCTTGAACTGTATTGCGGTAACGGCAACTTCTCACTCGCGTTAGCGCAAAACTTTGAGCGTGTACTGGCAACCGAATTGGCCAAGCCTTCTGTAGAAGCTGCGCAATTTAATATTGCCGCTAACCAGATCGGCAACGTGCAGATCATTCGCATGTCAGCAGAAGAGTTTACTCAGGCGATGGAAGGTAAACGCGAATTCAATCGTTTGAAGGATGCGGGAGTTGATCTGCAAAGCTACCGCTGCAACACCATTTTTGTCGACCCACCACGCTCGGGCATGGATATCGACACTTGTAAAATGGTGCAAGGTTATGAGCGCATTCTGTACATCTCTTGTAACCCAGAAACGCTGCAAGAGAACTTACAAGTCCTAGGTGAAACCCATCAAGTGGTGCGCTTTGCTCTCTTCGACCAATTTCCTTACACCCACCATATGGAAGCAGGCGTGATGTTGGAGCGTAAAAAGTAACTGCATAAAAAAACGAGCCATCCGGCTCGTTTTTTTGTTTATGGCTGTCTACCAATGTAACCGAGCTTGCGGCCAATCCAAAAGATCAGCAGTAGCACAATCACAATCGATAAGAAGTTAGAGCCCTCTTGCGGGTACTGTGCTTTGATAAAAGCCGAATGACCAAAAGCCCCGACGAAAAAACAAGCCAGACCAACTAATGGCACTTCTTCTGCCACTGGATACGTTAAATATTCTTGATAAAGCATTTGCACTGACAGCACTAAAGCAATCAACGCGAACAGAGAAAAAGGCACCGAGCTCATGGTGATCCATGAAAGTAAAGCATCGCTACACAGGCCTGCAATTAAGGCCAGTATTAAGGTTTTACGCTCCGATCGGGTTGATGGTATTTCTTGTTCCGTCGACATCTTTCGTTCCTTTTTTCTTATTCGATAGGGATTTTATTCTAATGTGCCTTTCAGACGATTACGCTCACGCTCTTTACGATACCAATGTGCGCCTTTCGCCAGCATGCGTAGCTGCATAATCAGGCGCTCAGCGAGCTCATCTCGCTCGTTTCGTCCTAAATCTAAAGCTTCTGCTCCAGAACTAAAAACTAAGGTGACCGAAGCTTCCGCTTGAGTCATCGCCTCTTCACGCGTCATACCTGTCGCAACCAAATATTCGGTCAGCTCAGCGGCAAAATGTTGGATTTCACGCACCACAGCTGCGCGAAACTCACAGGAAGTACCAGAACGCTCACGCAACAATAGGCGAAATACGTTGGGGCTACTCTCAATGAATTCCATAAACGTTTCAATGGAGGTGCGGATCACGCTGCCTTCCTTGACGATGCGCTGGCGAGCTTGACGCATTAATTGCCGCAGCAGTAAGCCCCCTTCATCGACCATGGTTAAACCCAATTCATCCATGTCTTTAAAGTGGCGATAAAATGAGGTTGGCGCTATGCCTGCTTCGCGCGCCACTTCACGCAAACTCAAATTAGAGAAGCTCCGATCCGCGCTCAGTTGGCTAAAAGCGGCATCAATTAGAGAGCGTCGCGTCTTTTCTTTTTGTTGTGCTCGGATTCCCAACGATTTCATACCCAGTCAGTTCTCAGCTAAGTCGAATAATTTGGTTCATACTATAACCTGATTGGCAGGCTTGTCTAAGCAACAAAGTACACCGCTATGAGACAGCCACCATTTTCGTAAACTCCTACGGGATGGATCCGCGAATTATCGCTAACTCAATGTAATAAAAAGCGATTGAAATAAAGTAACGAGGAACAAGGCTTTTACAACGAAGGCGTGATCCTCCCCACTCTCTACGCCTTGCATCGTGTTGCCAGAACCGGGAATGCGTTAAAATCTCGCAACATCAATGTTAAGCAAATATAACAAGGATCAACTATGGGACAGAAAAACCACTTTGACGTCATCGTGATCGGCAGTGGCCCAGGCGGTGAAGGTGCTGCGATGGGGCTCACCAAAGGGGGGAAAAATGTCGCTATCATAGAAAAAGAGAGCAGTGTCGGTGGTGGTTGCACCCACTGGGGCACCATACCTTCTAAAGCCCTACGCCACGCGGTAAGCCGAATTATCGAATTCAATAGCAACCCGCTGTTTTGCAAAAATAACTCCAGCATTCACGCTACGTTTTCGACCATTTTAAGTCACGCCAAAAGCGTGATTGATAAACAAACGCGCCTGCGCCAAGGCTTTTACGACCGTAATCAATGCACACTGATTTTTGGTGCCGCGCACTTTATTGACGCTCACACCGTAGCGGTAAAAAAAGCCGATGGCAGCATCGACACTTACAGTGCCGATAAGTTTGTGATTGCCACCGGTTCACGCCCTTATCACCCGAAAGATGTCGATTTTGGTCATCCGCGCATTTATGACAGCGATTCGATTTTAAGTCTTGAGCACGACCCTCGTCATATCATTATTTACGGCGCTGGGGTTATCGGTTGCGAATACGCCTCAATCTTTCGTGGTTTGGATGTGAAGACGGATTTAATCAACACCCGTGATCGCTTGTTGTCGTTTCTGGATAACGAAGTCTCCGATGCCCTGTCTTACCACTTTTGGAACAGCGGCGTGGTGATCCGTAATGATGAAACCTATGAGAAAGTTGAGGGCACCAGTGATGGCGTGATCATCCATCTGAAATCGGGTAAAAAAATGCGTGCCGATTGCTTGTTGTACGCCAACGGGCGCACCGGTAATACTGATAAGCTCAATTTAGAGTCGGTTGGCTTACAAGCCGATTCACGCGGTCAGTTAGTTGTGAACACCAACTATCAGACTCAAGTGGAACACATTTATGCAGTAGGTGATGTGATTGGTTACCCTAGCCTTGCTAGCGCCGCTTATGATCAAGGGCGTTTTGTCGCGCAGGCCATTATTCATGGTCAAGCAGCTAACTTACTAACGGAAGACATCCCAACTGGCATCTACACCATCCCTGAGATCAGTTCTGTTGGTCGTACCGAGCAAGAGCTTACTGCCGCTAAAGTCCCTTATGAAGTGGGACGCGCTTCTTTCAAACACTTGGCTCGCGCGCAAATTGCAGGCAAAGATATCGGCAGCTTAAAAATCCTGTTTCATCGCGAAACCAAAGAGATCTTAGGCATTCATTGCTTTGGTGAGCGTGCTGCGGAAATCATTCATATCGGTCAAGCAATCATGGAACAAAAAGGCGAAGCCAATACCATTGAGTATTTCGTGAATACCACTTTTAACTACCCAACGATGGCGGAAGCCTTCCGTGTCGCGGCCTTAAATGGTCTTAACCGACTGTTTTAATACGCTAGAGCATTTTATACCCAAACTACTTGGAGTTTGCAGGTAGGCGGCAAGTGAGTTCATCCACATGAGCATAGATACACTATGTGATTGGGGTGAATGAACGTAGCCAACACCGTTGCAGCTTCAAGACGGAAGGGGATATTGGATAAAGACAAAAAAGGTCTGGTATTAGCCAGACCTTTTCTTATCAAGCGGTTACGCAATGTGAAATCAGAACTCACCCACCGCTTCTTTCAGCTTACGCATGGCGTTTTTCTCAAGCTGACGAATACGCTCAGCAGAAACACCATACATTTCCGCCAAATCTTGCAGTGTAGTTTTGTTGTCATCATCCAACCAACGAGCACGCACAATGTGTTGGCTACGCTCATCAAGACTCGCCAGAGCCATGCTGAGGCGCTGTGTTGTATGCGCTTCCCAGTTTTCCGCTTCTAGGTTATCGGCTAAGTCAGAATGCTTATCTTCGAGGTACAGCACGGGCGCTGTGTAGGCCATGCCGTTTTCATCATCCTCGGCGGACATCTCAAACGCTGCATCTTGTGCTGCCAAACGAGATTCCATTTCACGTACTTCAGCAGGTTCAACACCCAACTCGCGTGCCACAGTTTCTACTTCGCCGTTATTAAACCAGCCAAGGCGTTTTTTAGATTTACGCAGGTTAAAGAACAGTTTGCGTTGTGCTTTGGTGGTGGCGATTTTCACAATACGCCAGTTACGTAGCACATATTCATGAATTTCGGCTTTAATCCAGTGCACCGCAAAAGACACCAGTCTTACCCCCATTTCCGGGTTAAAGCGCTTCACCGCTTTCATCAGACCGATATTGCCTTCTTGCACTAAATCCGCCATTGGCAGGCCATAACCGGAATAACCACGAGCAACGTGAACAACAAATCGAAGGTGCGACAAAATCAGACCTTTCGCAGCCTCGATATCCTCTTTGTAATGTAATCGCTCTGCCAGCTCACGCTCTTCATCAGCTGTCAGCATCGGGTAACCGTTTACTGAGCGGATGTAGCTATCTAAGCTGTCTTGGGAAACAAGAGCCATTGGATACGCTTGGTTAGTCATTCAATTCCTCATCATTCTCTGATCTGGATACGCTGTTTTACCGCAACAAGCTTGAACCTAAAATGAACAGGTTTCAAGTTTGACTGGTCATTATGCATAAACAAAAGGGCAACTCAAGTCAAGCACTGCCTCAACTTTGAATCAGCCGCCCATTTATGACCATTATCACTTAAACAGGTTCAATTTCTTTCAGATGTCGTTTCGCCGATACGTTCGCTGCGACACACCCCAGAAACACGCCGAGCATTAAAAGCAGTAACGATTCATCCCAACCAAGGCCAATCAAACGGAAACGGCTGTCATACAACTGAGCGAGTGCTTCCACCGCGCCATTGAGTAAAACCGTCATTAATGCCGTCAATAACCATGCCGCCACGGCACCGAGCAAACCAAACCACATCCCTGAATAGAGATAAGGACGCAGAATATACGCATCGGTCGCGCCGATGAGTTTCATGGTTTGGATCTCTTCTTTGTTGGCTTGTACGTTAAAACGTAGCGTATTGCCCACAATCAAAAATACCGACATCAGCATTAAGCTGGATAAACTTATCACCACGATGGTCGCCAAGTGGCGAATCGCATCTAAGCGGGCAAACCAATCCTCATCCATGCGCACATCAGTCACACCCTGTTCTGCTTGCAGCGTTTCTGCCAGAGCTTTGATCTGCTCTCGGCTATCCACTTTAGGCGTCACCACTAACACCGCCGGCAAGGTCGCGTTATCGAGCAGACTGATCGCTTGCTCAAAACCTGCATACTGGCTTAAGTCATCCAGACCTTGCTGGGGCGAGATGTATTTCACCTTGGCAATTTCATCACGCCGCTCAAGATCATCTTTCAGCACAATCACGCGGGGCTCTGCAATATCCGTTTGTAAGTAAACACTCAGCTGAGAAGGCCCTGCGACTCGCTCAGCAACCGAAGCAATGTTCTTACTTAGCAAATACAAGCTTGCGGGCAGTGCCAACGCCATGGAGATCACCGCTAAGGTCAAAATGTTGCCCAGTGGACGTCGCCACAAAGCCGCAAAGGAAGCTTTGGCTTGCTTGAAATGAATCGCGAGAAAACTATCGGTTTTGGCTCGTTTGACATCGCGCGGTTTGCTTTTGGTGGCTTTGCTGATTTTCTTATTGCCCTGCTTAACGGCCATAATCCGCGACCTCACTTAAAAAACCCTGATTGAGTTCCAGATGACGATATTGCGGACGCGAATTCACCAGATGAATATCGTGCGTCGCCAGCAGTATTGTGACCCCAGCGCGGTTAAACTCTTCAAACAGACGCAGCACTCGGTTAGAAAGCTCAGGGTCAAGGTTACCGGTTGGCTCATCAGCCAGTAGTAGTGTTGGACGGTTAACCACCGCACGAGCAATCCCAACTCGCTGTTGCTCACCGCCAGAGAGCTGACTTGGCAAACAGCGAGCTTTATCGAGTAAGCCGGTTTTATCGAGCGCCGCCGAAACACGGCGCTTAATATCATTTTCCGAAATGGATTCAATGCGCATAGGCAGTGCAACATTGTCATAGATGCTGCGATCCATCAGCAAGCGATGGTCTTGGAACACAATCCCAATATTGCGGCGCAAAAACGGAATATCCTTGTTTGGGATTCGGGTAATGTCATGCCCATTGAAGCTAATTTTGCCGTCGGTTGGCCGCTCAATGGCACAAATCAGCTTGAGCAGGGTACTTTTCCCCGCCCCAGAATGACCGCCGAGGAAGGCCATTTCACCACGCCGCAAGTGGAAATCCACTTTCTGCAGCGCTTGTCGCCCACCTCGATACGCTTTACTGACTTGCTGAAATCTGATCACGCCGTCTCCCCCTGACAAGGCTGGCACACTATGCCAACTCAGATTTGGTTATTCTTCGCGGCTAAACAGCGCGTCGATAAACTCTTGTGTTGCAAATGGACGTAAGTCGTCAATTTTCTCGCCGACACCGATATAACGGATTGGGATCTGGAATTGATCGGCAAGCGCGAAAATCACGCCACCTTTAGCGGTACCATCAAGCTTGGTTAAGGTAATGCCCGTGATAGGCGCTACATCACTAAACAACTTGGCCTGACTGATCGCGTTTTGTCCGGTACCTGCATCCAGCGTCAACATGATTTCGTGTGGTGCGCTGTCGTCAATTTTCTTCATCACGCGCACAATCTTGCGCAGTTCTTCCATCAGGTTACTTTTGTTTTGCAAACGACCAGCCGTATCCGCGATGACCACATCAATCCCGCGCGCTTTCGCCGCTTCAATCGCATCATAAATAACCGAGGCGCTATCTGCGCCAGTATGCTGAGCGATGACAGGAACTTGGTTACGCTCACCCCACACTTGTAACTGCTCAACAGCGGCAGCACGGAAGGTATCGCCCGCAGCCAGCATCACTTTCTTGCCTTGTGCTTGGAACTGTTTGGCAAGCTTACCGATCGTGGTGGTTTTACCCACACCATTCACGCCCACCATCAAGATCACGTAAGGTTTTTTCTCAGTATCGATCACCAATGGTTGCTCGACCTGAGAGAGAATCTCGGCCATCTCTTCTTTCAGCAGACCATACAGCGCTTCACCATCACGTAGTTGTTGACGAGAGGCTTTCGTCGTCAAGTTGGTGATGATTTTGGTGGTGGTATCCATGCCGACATCGGCAATCAGCAGTTGTTCTTCGAGCTCTTCGAACAGGTCATCATCAATCTTTTTGCCTTGAAATAGGCCAAAGAAACCTGCACCGATATTCGCTTTGGTACGGCTCAAACTGCGTTTTAAGCGGGCGAAGAAACTTTCGGTCGGTTTCTCTTGCTCCACAATGCGTGCAGGCTCATCCACCGTAATTTCTTCTGTTTCTGTTTCTGTTTCTGTTAACGCAGTTTCCGCTTGAATCGCCACCGCTTCAACTTCGGGTTGGCTTTGTGGTTCATCCTGCGTTTGAGTATCCGTTGCAGTGGTTTGGTTTTTCTCTTCGTCACCAAATCCAAGCCATGACAACAAGCCACGCTTCTTTTTTTCCGTCATCTGGAGCTATCCTGAATCGCTTTATTTGAATACAGACTTTTCTTGGCCATTATCGTGGACCAGAAAAGAAAAATGACAAAGCAGTGAAAACTTTTTGCTTCGCTTGGTACACTTTGCCCAATTTTTTATGTTAACTCGGGTTGTCCCGCCAATGGCAGACAAGCGAGTTATAGTAACACTTAATTAGCGGTCAAAAAATCTATGCAAAGACGTCGCCAGCCAAACCCATCACAAAAAAAGGCCCCTACAGGGCAAGTTCGGATCATCAGCGGCCTGTGGCGTGGCCGAAAACTGCCCGTTCATGATGCCGAAGGGTTGCGCCCAACCACCGATAGAGTGAAAGAAACGCTCTTCAACTGGCTCGCTCAGGAAGTGCCAAAGGCTCGCTGTCTCGATCTCTTTGCCGGCTCGGGTGGTTTGGGCTTTGAATGTGCTTCACGCCAAGCAAGTCAAGTGACTATGCTAGAGCTGAACACGCTCGCATTTAACCAGTTGAAAACCAATGTACAGAGCCTGAAAGCAGAAAATATTGAGCTTATTCACACGGATGCACTCGCCTTTCTGCGACAATCAGGCAAACCTTATGATGTGGTGTTTATCGATCCTCCATTCCGACAAGGTTTGTTACAGAAAACCACTCAGTTACTAGAGCAAAACGGTTGGCTCTCGCCACAAGCGATGATTTATATTGAGTGCGAAAAAGAGCTGCCACTGACGGAGTTGCCTCCTCACTGGCATCTGCACCGTGAAAAGAGTGCCGGACAAGTCTGTTATCGGCTGTTTATAAGGGAAGAACAATGAAAGCACTACTCTGGTTAGCCAAAGCGGCCATCGGCTTTGTGTGGCTGGTTCTGCTGGTCAACATCATTACCCCATTTCCGGGGAATGCGGCGATTGCACTCTACATCATGACCGCATTCTTGCTCTTCATGCATGGCTTACAAATGCTGATTTTCGTTGGCGCCTTTGGCGATAAAGTACCGCTGAAACGCTGGGAGAAATGGTCGATACTGATCTTCGGCATTTTTGCCCTGTTGGACATTCGCCGTAAATATATGATGTAAAGAAACCGCCGCAAGGCGGTTTTTTTTAATTTCAGCGCTAGAGAATGATTGAAGCAGAGATAAGAGCTTGCGCCGCGAGATAAGTGCTAGAGATAAGCGCATGCCCCAAAGGTAGTGGCCGGCGATAATCATGAATCGCCAGTAAGGTGGCCGAAAGGATATACAACAGGCACCCTAAAAAACCTGCACCAGATGCCAAGCTTGCTTCTTGTAGCCACAGTTCACCGGCCGCCCACGTCATTTGAACCAACATTAATCCCATGATAGTGACAGGAAAAATTAAGGTATCGATTTGAGGCAACAACAAGAAAAACGCCACAATGCTCGCTGCAACTAACAAGGCAGGCAACCACCACACCATGGCTCCTGATAATTGAACCCAAAACGCTTTACTAAAAAACAGTTGAGCAGCTAAAAACAGGACAAAACTGGCTCGATGGTAGCGAACATTCAAACGCGCTCCATGCGCTAACATGGAAACCATCAGCCCCAAAGAGACCCAAATAAGCTCTGACGTAGCATTCACGTTCTGCGTCCAAATGATCAGCACCAATAGAAGCAGGCTGAGAACTCGGAAGAACACCGCTTGTTTCACTTTCTGATGTCCATAAGCAGAAATGCTGATAAACCCCGACAACACGACAGAAATCCAGCTCAACATGCACATCCCCTTAACTCAAACTGCCGCCAGTGTAGGGATCTTACTTTTGATGTCCAGTTGCCGAAGTAAAAAATTGGATCTTGCTAGCGAATCATTCTCTTCACCATTATCGAAAACCCCAATATCTCCACAGCACACAAAATGAAGAAAACCAGAACAAATACATCACAAAAAACAAAACAAATGAAAAAGCCAAACAAGCAAAACAAAAAGAATAGAAAAAACAGAAAAACAACCAATATAAATAAAATCAAAGAGTAAAATAAACAAACAAAAACATATAGATAAAACAAAAAACAACAATAAAAACCAATATTTAATAAAAATAAAAACCAATAGTTACATTTAATAAATAAAGATAAAAACAACCTCATCAGACCAGATTAAAGATGAGAACCACTATCAACAGACAATGCTATTTTCTCACAAAGTGGTAATTTACAAAAACCTAAGCACCAAGTAGACACAACGCCCCATAAGAGCAATATGAACAAAGATAAACCAACAGGTTAAAACATTAAAACACATTGAAAACAATAAGATAAACAAGCAAAAGAACAATAAATACTCACACTGATTATGATTAAAACACCTCAAAATCATGCCTTTTCTCTCGATAAAAACCAACATTAAGCCAAAAGAACTGTGTTTTTTTAAAGTTTAGCCTGAGATCTATTGATCAGGCCTGATAAATGTTCTATTCTTTTTTCATAGAATCAGAAACCAATACAGGAGCAGTGTTATGATTTCTTCATCTCAGAAACAAGGACTCGTTATGATCGCAGTAATCATTGGCCTAATGACACTGCCCATGATGTACTAAGTCGCTGTTTATAAATAAAAAAGGACGCAATGCGTCCTTTTTTATTATCGGTCTTTCTATTTATTGAAAATGCTGCGACAACTCTTCCCAATGCCAGTAATAGAACAGCATGGCGCCTAGAGTCATCAAGGTCATCAGCATAAAAGCCAATCGCCAAACAAATTTTCCACTTCTTGGTGTTAACTCATCTTCACACTCTTGGCATACCGCTAGGAAGGCTTTGCGATCTTCTAAGCGGTAATCGTCTTCATGCACAATCTTATTGCGGATTGTCGCCACATAACGAAGCTTTTTAATCACATCATGTGGTAAACGCTCTTCGCAGCTCGTCACGAGTTGATGCAGTCCCTTTCCGTCGGCATGATATTGTTCACGCAATAAAGTTTCGAGCTTGCGTGTACGTAGAACAACTTGTTCAATTTCTGACATTTGCGCCCTCCTGCACTTTATTCGTTAATTGCTTCCTTTCTAACAGCCAGCCTTGCATTATCCAATTGTTAGCCATTGGATGACCGATAAAATGTGAGATCCGCCGAAAATTTCCATCTGACGGCTGCCTGACTTCTCTTTCTAGTCACAAACTGCTTGGAAAAATACGCCATTCGCTAAAATGACAGCCAGTTTCTATAGGAGGCGGACATGCCCTACACTCTGTTGATCTGTTTAGCTTTATTGATTATTGCTGCACTTTGGCTTTTC
The DNA here is from genome assembly GCF_009665255.1 of Vibrio metoecus. NCBI lineage: Bacteria > Pseudomonadati > Pseudomonadota > Gammaproteobacteria > Vibrionales > Vibrionaceae > Vibrio > Vibrio metoecus. The sequence goes on along the minus strand of NZ_CP035686.1, from coordinate 2,839,547 downwards.
AGCCACTTTTACCGTCGCCACATTCATGGAGAAAATGCACCGGAAAAAACGGCCGAGGTGACGATTCTTGATAAACAGGTTATCGACATTCCTAATCCGCTTCCCGGTCAAGACGATCAAGAGTTTTGGATCTATGTACAAAAAGGCCACATTGGGCCTAAACGAGAGTTTCAGGTTGGTGTGCATTATTTTCATGCCTTAAATCCGGGGGATAAAGGCACTCTTACTTATCGTGGCACGCAATTTTTGCATTTTGCTCTAAAACGCTAAGGCAGCAACCAGCGTGTTTTCGAGCTGCGCGAAACCAACCAACTGACCCATAACGATCCCACTCCACTGAGCAATACCCAAAGTGGGATCACCCATGCGGGATGGCCTTGCCACCAGCCATAGGCTTTCATGGGCCATAGAAAAATGGGATGCAATAGATAAATACCTAAGCTGTATCGACTGACAAAGCTGACGCCTTGCTGCCAACTCAGCGGCAACTTAGAAGCAAAGGCACGCGCCAAAATAAACACCATGCTCGCCATCAATACCACATTGATCGTCTTATATGAAAACCAACGCCCAACGCGGTATGCATGCTCGACCAAACTCAGCGTCACCACAGCCTGTACCGTGATATAAAGTGAGACTAGCCCCATTAAGGTGATAACCAACACACTCCCGCGCTTTAATGAGCATTTTTGATAAAGCAGATACCCAAGCGGTAAATAGCCTGAGAATAACCATAAATCATGACTCCAAGGTCCATCTAACCTTAACAAATAAAGCATAGTGGTTAGCAACCACACCGCCACGAAAGCGTAAAGTGCTACACTATCCCAGCGTTGCGCGCCCCACTGCAGAAATGGGATCACGAAATAAAGTGGAATAAAGTAATAAAAAAAGCCTAGGTGGTAGTAGGTTTCATGCTGGGGACTGGAGAGTAAGGTTTGCCATATCATGGCATCATCAAACCCCGTCGGACTCCAACCAGATAAAAAAGCGTAGAACAGCGACCAAACCAGAAAAGGGATAAGCACTTTGCCCAGTCGACGCTCTAGGTAATAACGCAGCTCAAACGGCCGACGATCGCTCAACATGAGCGCTCCAGAGATCATAATAAATACCGGTACCGCCCAACGACTTGCTCCATTGACTGTAACGGCAGTGAGCCACTGAGCGAAAGGGATTTCACCTAACCTATCTCGATATGGGGCCAATACATGAATAGCAATCACGGCAACAGCGGCGATCGCTCTCAATAAATCGAAGAAAAAGACTCGTTGCGGCACATTCAGTTCCTACTTTTTCATTGCACTATAAATACTCTTGAGTGCGGTGAGTGAATGGTGAGTCAATCTCTTGTCAAAGGTCACACCCCATTCTCCATTGATAGTCTGTGGCTATTGAATAAATCAAGAAAAGCAAATTTTCTTCACCTCTCGAAGTGCTTATTCTTTACTCAAGCCGAAAGGTAAACCACAAAACTGAGAGGTGTACTATGAATACGAATTTGATTGGTCTTGATACCACACAGAGCGAAAAATTGGCGAATGCGCTCAACCACTTATTAGCAAACTACCAAGTGTTTTATATGAATACTCGTGGTTACCACTGGAATATTCAAGGCAAAGAATTTTTTGAATTGCACGCCAAATTTGAAGAAATCTACACCGATCTACAACTGAAAATTGATGAATTGGCAGAGCGTATTTTGACACTCAGCGCCAGACCAATGCACAGTTTTAGCGGTTATCTTAAAGCGGCACAAATCAAAGAACACACCGACTCCATCGATGGCCGCAGTAGTATGCAAGGATTGTTAGAAGGGTTTAGCATTCTGCTTCATCAACAACGCGATATTTTAGAATTAGCGGGAAATGCGGGCGATGAAGGGACCTCCGCGCTGATGAGCGATTACATCCGCGAACAAGAGAAACTGATTTGGATGCTCAACGCTTGGCTGAAATAAAGACTCGGAGCGATAAACAGGCTAAGCATAAGGTGCAAGAAGGTTAATGAATTTGGTCGGTCAGCCTTTATTACCTACACCCTCAGAGTCGGGCTGGCCGGCCACTCATTAAATAAATCGATTGATGTCCTGGCTCCAACGCTGGGCTTCAATCAATTCTTGGCGAACATCTTCTAGATCAAAACCAAGCTGATCACAACGCTCTTCAACCCCTCGCCAATCCGCTTTTTCAAAACACTCCTCAAGATCGAGTAGCATGCCTAGCGGGCCGTCACGATCCCGCAACGCTTGTTTCACTTCATCGGCCAAAGGAAGCTGTTCGACTAATTGTTCGATAGACGTATCCAGCAAAGCGTCCAAAACCGAAAACATGCCAATCAAAAACGCCTGATCACGGTGAGCTTTAAAGTGTGGATGTGTCGCCATCAGCTGACAAAATTGCGCTCTTTGCAGCGATAAGTTGTACAGTTCTTTAGGCTTTTTCGATGAGATGTAAGAAGCTACCGCCAAAGAAACAAAAATGCGCAGCTTGTCTTGCCCCAGATAAACTAACGCCTGCCGAAAGGATGAAATCGACACCGAGAGTCGGTCCGACATCGTGTTCACAAAGCGCAGTAGCTTGTATGACAAAGCAATATCTTGCGCCACTAGCCGCTCAACCCGCACATAGTCGACCTCAGGCTGGCAAACTTCACGGAACAGTTGCATCGCAATCACATGTTCGGGGCTGATGTAGCGCTGCTTGATGATTTCTGGCTTACTGAAAAAATAGCCTTGGAAGAAAGTAAAACCTGCATGACGAGCTTGATGAAATTCATCTTCTGTTTCTACTCGCTCAGCTAAAAAGCGCCGACGGCTCCCCTGAGCTAACCGACCCCGCACAAATTCACACGCTTTATCGAGCCCCATCGCCATAATATCGATTTTGACGATCTGCACATAAGGCAGAAAACGCTCCCAAGCTGGGGAGTAAACAAAATCATCTAATGCCAATAAGTAACCGCGTTGGCTTAGCTCTTGTACTGCCTCGAATAGATCATCCGTTGGCTGACACGTTTCCAGAATTTCCACCACAATCTGCTCACGTGGCAGCGTTAAGGGCAGACGCCGAATCAGGCTTTTATGAGGAAAGTTAATGAAACAACGTGAGCGGGCAATGCGCGGATTGGTGCCCATTGATAAAAAGTTTTCCACAATCAAGCGGTACGTCGCCCGATCAGCATCCATGTACTCCGGAAACGCGTTTCTTTCTCCATCGCGAAATAATAACTCATAGCCTAACGTGTGCCGCTTGGCGTTGAGTATTGGCTGACGTGCGACATAAGTAGTGTGCATGGATTCCTCAAAGGCTGCGAGATTTAAGCTTTGGCAGTAGCCAGTAGCATTCCGCAGCCCATAAACATCGAACCAAACAGTTTATTCATTCGATTCATCACGTTTGGTGAGCGGATGTAACGACCTAGTTGCGCCGCTAATGCGGTATAACCGAACATCACAATCGCATCAATGGTAACGGTTGTCAGGCCGAGAACCAAGAACTGTGATAAATGATTACCTTGCGGATCAATAAATTGAGGGAATAGTGCCACAAGAAAAACAATGGATTTGGGATTGGTCAAATTGATCAACACCGCTTTACGCAACAGTGCCGATTGCGATAATTCCGCTTGCGGAGCCACCATCGTCAATGGTGTTCGATCGCGCCACTTTTGAATCCCTAACCACAATAAATACGCCGCGCCGACCCATTTAATGATGGTAAAAGCCAATGCCGATTGAGCAACCAAAGCACCAATACCGATCCCAACTAATACAATGTGGCAAGCTAAGCCTATCTGCAGACCAATGATGGCCCCTAATGAATGACGGGTACCATAACTTAAACCATTACTGATTGAGTTGACCGTGCCAGAACCGGGCGCCAGACTAAACACAACCGCGGTAAGCACATAGGCAAGCCAAACTTGGATATCCATTGCAATTCCTCATTCCTGATTTATGCTAGCCAACTGAGGCTAAATGCAACCGCGCACAACCACATCGCCACCAGCTTATGAACCTTGAAAAAAACCTTACCCCTTATACGCAAGAGTCGAGTTTGGAGCAAGCTCTCAACTTTGAGATAGCTCAAGTGTGGCACACTCGCCACGAAGGAACTTATCGCAGTTTTGATAAAAAGCACATTTATTGGTGTAGTCTGCAACATCCAACTCACCAAAAAGCCGTCGTGGTGGTGAATGGGCGCATTGAGTCGGCATGGAAATACCAAGAGTTGTGCTATGACCTGTTTCGCCAGGGTTTTGATGTGTATACCTATGATCATCGCGGGCAAGGATTGTCGGAACGACTCACCGAGGATCGACAAATCGGTTATGTGCACGAATTTCAAGATTATGTCGCCGATTTAGCAGGCTTAGTGGAGCATTTCCACTTAGAACGTTACCCACAACGTTTCTTATTAGCACATTCTATGGGCGGCGCAGTAGCAACCCGCTATGTTCAAAGTACCCCCAACCACCCTTTTCATGCTGTAGCACTCAGTGCTCCGATGTTTGGCGTAGCGATGCCTTGGTATTTGCGACCATTCGCGGTGTTGATCACTCAACTCATGGCCGCGTTCTCTATGAAACCCAGCTACGCCCCAGGTTATGGTCCTTATCATCCCAAGCCATTTCCTCTTAACTTGCTCACGCACAGTGAGCGACGTTATCACGTATTTCGTAAACTGTATGAAGCGCATCCTGAATTACAAATTGGTGGCCCAAGCCATCGCTGGGTTTGGCAAAGTCTGCTCGCGACCAAGCAATGCCTACAGTTAACCCGCCAAATCAAAGTACCAATGTTGATTTTGCAAGCCAGTGAAGAGGCGATTGTGTGTAACCACGCTCAAAACCGGTTGTTTAAAAAACTCACCCGAACCCAAAAGAGTGCCGCTTTACAGGTTATCGCGGGCGCTCGGCATGAACTTCTTTTTGAGCAAGATGCATACCGAAATCAGGCGTTGACGCATATTTTACGCTTTTTCGCCACACACTCGGTGAATCAGAAAAATTGAGGAAAAGCGGTGAGAGAGGTTTACCCTCTTTTTCCGCATTTAATTCCACTACACTAACAGGCCTTAGGGTGACGGGTCATCCTGCCTACAGTGAAACATGAGAGTTTTATGACCACTTCAGCACAAAAACAGCTTTACAAAATCGTGGCGTCGGATCTCGACGGTACCTTACTCGCCCCTAACCATCAGTTGAGCGAATTTTCCAAACAGACCCTGAAACAACTTCATGACCAAGGGTTTACCTTTATTTTCGCCACTGGTCGTCACCATGTTGATGTGGCGGGAATTCGTGAAATTGCGGGCATTCCCGCGTATATGATCACCGCAAACGGTGCACGTGTGCATGACCAAAATGATCTGTTGATGTACAGCAAAAACGTACCGCAAGAGCTGGTACAAGCGATCATCGATGTGGTGAAAGAAGATCAACAGCTGTTCGTTCATCTGTACCGTGATGATGAGTGGATGCTGAATAAAGAAGATGACATTCTGCGCGACTTCCACGAAGACTCGGGGTTTACCTACCGAGTCTTTGATATCGATAACGCACCAACCGACGGTATCGCTAAGATTTTCTTTACCCAAGAAAATCAAGACCATGAACATCTAGTTCAGTACGAAACCCTCCTCAATCAACGTTTTGGCGATAAGATCAACGTTGCATTCTCTACTCCTTGGTGCTTGGAAGTGATGTGTGCTGGCGTATCAAAAGGGGATGCACTGCAAGCCGTGGCCGAGTCATTACAATTGGGCTTGGAAAACTGCATTGCTTTCGGTGATGGCATGAACGATGTCGAGATGCTTTCAATGGCAGGTAAAGGCTTGGTGATGGGTACCGCACACCCAAAAGTCTTTAATGCCCTTCCTAATAATGAAGTGATTGGCAGTAACGCCGATGATGCGGTGGCGCATTATCTACATCAGCATCTGTTTTAAACCGGTGTAGATCCTAGGCAAATTAGCCCCAAAAAAGGCAGCTCTGGCTGCCTTTGCTTTTTATATCCTTCTGACTGTCGGGAAAAGTGCGAAACGCTTCGCAACCGCCCCATACTTGTGTCCGCACTCTGTCAATTGAACCCGATGGTGGTTTAGCTTGTCTGACGCTTTATGCCATAATTTCGGTCACTGAACCTTTCTGTCACTCATTGATATCGAGCCAAAGGAATTGATCCATGAGAGCTTTACCCCTCTGCGCTATTTCACTCACTATGCTGCTGCAAGCCTGTAGTCACCTTTCCTTACCCAGTAATGAACCAGAGCCAGCTCCGATTATCCCTGCGACACTCGATAAGCCCGAAACCATTCAGCCACAAAGTTTTATGCTGCGTGGTGAAGTGGTCGTCGGCCATGAAGTTCAGCGTTTCACACCTTGTGGAAGCCATCAACAATATTGGCTCAACCTCTCTCCTGAGCAGCTACGCGACGCCCTCGCACTCAGTCGTAGCCCGTATCAGCCTCTTTATGGGGAAATCGTCGGTACTCTACTGCCTCCTAGCCAAACTGGGTTTAATGGCGATTATGTCGCGCGCATTGAGGTGCAGAGCATCAATCAATTAAGCAATGAAAGTCGTGGCTGTGAGCAGCCCGTGACCGCCACCCGAGCGTTTGGTAATGAGCCATTTTGGTCAATGCGTTTTGTCGATGGTGGATTGCAGTTCCAACCTATGGGTGGCGAGAAACAGCACTATTCGATTACCCGCACTCAACTAAGCCCCGATCAACGCCGCTACCAGTTTGAAGAGGGAGAACTGCGCCTTGAACAAGGTCAATGCCAAGATGGCATGAGCGATAATATTTACCAGTGGCAGGCCAAACTCTCACTCAAAGGAGGCCAGTATCAGGGCTGTGCAACACTCGCCAACATTGACCCAACCTTAGAATGGAGCGGTGTTTATTTTGCCAGCTCCACCGAGCAAACCGGGTTTAGTGTTAGCCTCACACTGGAGAATGACCACACAGCACAAACTCGCTATGAGTACGCCAATGGTGAACCGGCGGTGATTGAGCAAGGTTACTGGCAACAGTTGAATCCCAATCAGATCCAAGTGGTTATGACACGCCACCAACAACAGTATTTGATTTCAGAGCGCATTTTTACCCGTGATGGCTACCAGATCACCGCCGAACAAGAGAAAGTCGGCCAGTCGGTTTATCACATCGCAGACGGCGGCTTGGTACTCTTTCGCTCTATGGTGGAACTCAGTGAGAGTGGCGCCCCTGCGGCAGTAGGACAAGCGGCAATCCACGCACAGCAAGTCGCTGGACGTGCCGATTATGAGGAAGAGGTCGATCAAGCAATTCGCCGCTACTTTACCCTACACCAAACCGCGCCAGACCATACTCAATATCGCTGGTTGAAATACGATCTCAATGGCGATGAGCAGCCTGAGCTGTTCGTTCAGTTGGATTGGTGTGGCACTGGCGGCTGTACTTTATTGATTTTTGAGCAGCAAAATCAGCAATGGCGCTTCAATAGCCGCATCACTCTCGTACAAAACCCGATTCGACTAGGCAAGCAGACTCACCACGGTTGGCAAGATTTACTGCTCACCGTCAGTGGTGGCGGAGCGAAACCAGCCTTGCACAGCTTGCAGTATAACGGCATCAGCTACCCAACCAATCCGAGCGTTGCCCCCGAAGCGCAAATGGAGCAAATGAGCCAAGTGGTACTGTTTTCTGATGGGTTATCCCCCCAGCAATCCGGTGTCAAACTGTGAGTGCAACCTGCCCAAACTGTGGCCTTAAGTTCCAATGTGTGTGCGCAGCGATACCAAAACTCTGCGCGCCCTTTCAACTCTCGCTGCTCACTCACGATAATGAGTGGCAACGAGAGACCAATACCGGACGCTGGCTCACTCAATCACTCGCAGAATGTCATGCTTACACGTGGAGTCGAGTCGCCGCCAACACCGAGTTACAGGCTCGTATCAGGCAACCTAATACCCGCTCATTTTTGATTTATCCTAGTGAAGAGAGCGTTGCGTTGGAGCATGCACTGTCTACCCTAACTCGCGACGAGAGTGCGCACTTTATCGTGTTGGATGCCACCTGGCAGGAAGCCAGAAAGATGGAGCGCAAAAGCCCTTGGCTTGCCGATCTACCGCGAGTGCATCTATCCACCCAAACACTTTCGGCTTATCGGCTAAGACGCAATCAGCAAGCTGGTCATTTGTGTACGCTAGAAGTGGGGCTCGTATTGCTGCGCCAATTTCAAGCCGACCCTCAAACTGACGCATTAGAACAGTTTTACCACTATTCCATGAACGCGTTTCAAGCCGACAAAAGCGGCCATCGTTGGATTGAACGCTAAATCACACTTGGCCTAACCTAACCGTGAGGGGCGGCCAAGGAAGTAACCTTGTAAGTAATCCACTCCCATATCTTCACTGATGCGACAAACCGTCTGGTTATGGACAAACTCAGCCACGGTTTTCGCATTCAGTACCTGACACAGTTTCACCAGCTGTTCAGCAATTCGGCGCTGCTTGATGTCCTGATCAATATTGCGGATCAAGCTGCCATCAAGCTTAATCACTTGCGGCTCCAGCTTCACAATCTCATCTATATTGGAATAGCCACTGCCAAAGTCATCGACGATGATGGTCGCACCGAGTGAGCGAAAGTGATTACACACTTCGATCATACGCCCGTAGTCTTTGATTTGCTCACTTTCCAGCACTTCCAAACCCACGCGAGAAGGATCAGCCATCGATTTTATCGCAGCCTCCAAGTGCTGTAAGGTACGCTCACTCATCAAATCCTGCGGAGAAAGATTGATGGAAAAAGCCTCCGGACGATGACGCATCATAGTAAAGGTATGGCTAATCATCTGACGGCTTAAGCGGGTATACAGGTGTGTATCGGTGATGATGGGCAGAAAGTGGCCGGGAAGAATAATTTCACCTTCATCTTCAATCCGCACCAAACATTCATACGAAGCCACCACGTGGCTGCGCGCCTCGCAAATCGGTTGCGCATACACCACCACATCATCACGCAGAACCGCTCGGCTCACACGCGATAACCAGTTCAGACGATCCTGACGCACGGTTTCTTGTGATTTGAGCCGAGCAGCATTACAGAAATGACGATTGTTCTTGAAGGCGTTGCGCCGCGCTTCGATGGCTCGCAGTAACAAATCATCCGGCGTGTGTTCAGAAAAATCATTCTGACTCACTAAGCCAGCACATAGGGAAATTGACAGATAATCGACGTTCGGCAGTCCCCACGGTTCGAAGTTAACGTGTTCCAGCTGCTCAACAAACTGAGAGAAATGACTGTGAATGATTTGCTCGTCAACTTGAGAACAAAAGACAGTCGCCCACTCCCCAACACCGATAGCGTACAACACACTGCGACTAGCCAGTTGTTGGTCGAGATACGATTGAAATTGATCGCTTAAATCGCGCAGCAACTTATCGCCAACCGGGTAGCCATACTTTTCATTAATCTGATTGAAGTTGGTGACTTTAATCGCAATAAGATGTTCATGCTCGGCAAACTGCTGTAGGCGCTCACGCAACACAACCCGATTAGGTAAGCCTGTACGACGATCGCGACGGTAACTCGCGGTGAGCAATGAGGTTTGTGCTCGGATCTGCTGCGCCAAGTTATCGGTCATGATGTCGAGGTCGTGAAAAGCGTGACGGATCAAATTGAACAATGGAGAGGTCATCCCTACCGGATAATTCGGTAGCGGTGCCAGTTCAAGGTCGCGCAATTCTCCCTCGCGCAATGCCAGAAACGTCATGCTATGGTGCATCACCTGCTGCTGCCCCTGCACATGCAGCAATTCCCCCCAACAGTAACAACCATCGGTAGGAGCCACTGCCTGAAATGGTTTCAACTCATGATTCTCGTTCATGAAATTTAGGCGTAGCGCGCAGTTAAACACCCATACCTGTTGGCATTGTTTAGCTTGCAGTTGCTGCGCTTTAAGGTAAACCTTTTCCAGCGTGAGTGACGGATGGTCAAAACAAAAGCGCACTTCATCTTGCACCGCCAGCAGCCGATCAAAATGCAACCCACCTTGCACATCTAAGCTCAGTGGCAGGAAAACATCTTGCTGGCGGCATTCGCCCTTCATTAAGGGGAAGCTGATCAACCACTCGTGACAGTGATCTGGCTGCGCCCCAAGATTGCGCTCATACACCACTTCAATCGGCTCATCATCAAGACTCAGGACTCGGTTTCCCTCCACTGCAGTCACGCGATAAGTTCGCCCAACAGGTTGCCACTCGGTGTATCCACCGATGTCCACAAACAAGCCCTCACCATGCAACGCGACCGCGACGCTCGCCTGCTGGTAGCAAGCATCATCCAGCAGTACCCAACGCCCAGTAGCGGTTTGTTTCGCCGCACCACCAGCAACCGGCACTGCCGTGCCATGCTCCGTGTGTAACGTAAATCGTGGGGCTTGTAAGGTATCCATTTGCTCAGAGAAACAGACCACCGCCTTGGAAGATTCATTCAGTTCCAAGCGGCGAGCCAGATGCTGACCATCCGCAATACAGTCGTCGCTATAAGTGACCACCGCTCGACTAAGATACGTCTGTTCAAAAACCGTTACCTGCAGCAAAGTGGTGTGATAATGGATCTCGCCTTGAAAGATCACCTCTTCGGTACTGCAACCGAGCAAACAAGCCTGTGGATATTGAGCACGAACACATTCGGCGAGCACCAAAACTTGCTCAGCACTCAGTGGCGAAAAGATTTGGACAAGAACCGACTGTCCATAAGGAAGATCCAGAGTCTCAAGCACCGCCCGTGCGGATGCTAAATCAGAGATGAGACGAGATGCCGTAAACATAAAGAGCTGATAAGTCAGTGAAATGTTTAAGCATTATGCAACGCAAACCTTACCGCAGACCATACTCAATATTTAAGCAATGTAATTTTTGTGACTCGAAAATATGCACTCAGTTAACTATGAGCAACAACTGAGATAAGCGATGAATCTCTACATCTGGCAGTACGCTCGCTTTAGCTAGCCGACGAATACTCTGCCCTTGATCGTTAAACCAACAGGCTTGAAAACCATTTTGCCGCGCCCCTAGCACATCGGTTTGTAAATGGTCACCCACATGCAGGATTGAACGGGGCTCAAGCTCAAGCTGCTGTGCTGCTTTCGCAAAGAGTTCTGGATAAGGTTTGGCTCGTCCATCTGGACCTGCGCGCAGTACCGATTGGAAATAACCACTTAAACCGATTTTCTCCACCTGCACATTGCCGTTGGTGATCGCCACCAGCGGCACCTTAGTGGCCAATTCAGCCAAAACTCGATGAGTTTCCGCTGGCACATTCACTTGATTGCGCCAATACATGACTTCGGCCAGAGTCTCACGCGCAGCTTGCTCCGCCTGAGGTTGGGCATACCCCAACTGCATTAAACCCAGCTTTACCTGCAAATAACGCCACTCACTCACATCATGGCACTGGTCAGGGAAAGCCTGCGCCACCTCGCGCTTAAGTGCTTGCCACCACGCCATAGGTCGCGTGGCCGCCAATGGATGATGGGTCAATAACCACTCAGTGGCCTTGGCTTCCACTTGTGCGATCACCGGATGGTTATCATAAAGTGTATCGTCCAAATCAAACGTGATCGCCTGAATCGGAGCCAGTGAGCGATAAAACAGCATGCTTAGTCCTTGTTCTTTTTACGAGCGCGAGGGTGTGCTTGATCATACACCTGAGCCAGATGCTGGAAATCGAGGTGAGTATAGATTTGCGTGGTAGCAATATTTTCATGGCCGAGCAATTCTTGCACCGCGCGCAGATTATTACTCGATTCCAACATGTGCGTAGCGAAAGAGTGACGCAGTTTATGCGGGCTAATATGGCTCGCGACCGCTTGCTTTTGCCCCCATTCAGCCATGCGTTTTTGCACGCTGCGGTGTGAAATGCGCGTACCGAGTTTGGAAACAAACAGCGCCGTTTCGTCACTATTAGCCAACTGACTGCGCAGTTTGAGCCACTTCCCTACCCATTCTTGCGCCTGTCCAGCAAACCACACTTTGCGCTCTTTGTTGCCTTTACCGATGACGCGGATTTCCCCGTCACGCAGATTGACGTCTTTCACATCGATCGACACCAATTCTGCCAATCGCAAACCTGAGCCATACATCAGCTCCATGATCGCACGGTCGCGAATGGAAAGTGGATCATCATCGGTCACTTCCAGCAGTTGCGCCATTTCATCAACATCAAGATTTTTCGGCAGCGGACGCTGCTTGCGGGGAGCAGAAACGCCTTTTGCGGGATTGGCCTGCAACTCACCACGCAAAATCAGAAAGTCGAGGAAGCTGCGCAGTGACGATAGTCGAGTCGCAATGCTACTGGCTTTCATCCCTTTTCGCTTACCTAGAACCACCAATTGCCGCACCCAACCAGCATCAAGTTGTGACCAGCTAGCCAATCCCATCTGCGCTAAATAGCGCGCCATGGTTTCTAACTGCTGTTTGTAATTACGCTGTGTATAGAGACTCAACCCTTTTTCACTGTGCAGATACGTGTAAAAACGCTCTAGTGGCTGGGCTAACCCATTAGGAAGCGGGGTGAGTTCTTCGTTCTTCATCGTGTGCTGCCCAAGGTAACGTCTCGATCAGATGTGTTAAGACTAACGCCAAGTGACGTAAAAACAAGGTATCCATACTCGGTTGAAAGTGGCCGCCATCTTCACTGGCAAAAGCCAAAATACCCAATGGGATCTGACGAGATAATGGCAGCACAACGTATGAGCCCATTTCTGGCGCAGGCCTATCGCCAAGCAAACGTTGGCGATCCGCTTGCCGTAAACGGCCTAAATAGGCTGGCTTGCCATTAAAGTGGTTGGTCGCAAAGCGCTGCCAATCCTCACTGGCTAAACCATATTTCTCATCATGTCGCTGCAACAGGCGCACATAAGCACGTAAATTCAACTCACGCGCTTTCGCTTCAATGGCATGCAGTACCGCTTGCAGAGACGAGCATTTGAGGATCTGCTCCTGCAAATCCATAAACTCATGGAAAGTGCGATCGTTATTCGCAGCGAGTGACATCAAACCGGTGATCTCTTCTTCGAGATCTTCGATACGCTGACGCTGGCGAGCTAACTGTACGTGTGCCAGCGATACAGCTCCCGTTTGGGTCGGTAAAGCCAGTCGCTCAACCAAATAGGCGTGATGCTGGAAAAAGTCGGGGTGTTCATAAAGATACTCTGCCACCACTTGGGCGGTCAGAGCATCTGCCGTTACCTGAGACAAAATTGAACCTCAATTAGCAAGAGATTTGGCCATCGTAGATATGGGTCGCAGGACCAGTCATATAGAGTGGTTTACCCGGGCCTTGCCAGCTGATTTCCAACTCACCACCGGGTAAATGCACGCGTACCTGCTCATCCAGTAGTCCTTGTAAAATCCCAACCGCGACCGCGCCACATGCGCCACTACCACAGGCTTGAGTTTCACCCGCACCGCGTTCATACACGCGCAGATTGATCTCTTCACGGCTCACTACCTGCATAAAACCGGCGTTGACGCGTTCAGGGAAACGTTCGTGAGATTCCAGAAGCGGCCCTAAGGTTTCTACCGCTGCCGTGCGAATATCTTCCACCACAGTCACCACATGCGGGTTGCCCATACTCACTGCGCCGCAAAACAGAGTGTGTTCACCGACACGCAAGATATAGGTTTTCTCACTCTGCTTGGCGCGGAATGGGATCTTGCTCGGTTCAAATTCCGGCACACCCATGTTCACCGTGATCAGATCTTCCTCTTCCACGTTGAGCACCATCTTGCCTTTTTTAGTGCTGACGTTGATGGTGTATTTGTTGGTTAAGCCCTTCATGCGCACAAAGCGGGCAAAACAGCGTGCACCATTGCCACACTGCTCCACTTCGCTACCATCGGCATTAAAAATTCGGTAGTGGAAATCGGATTCAGGATCGTAAGGCGCTTCAACCACCAACAGCTGATCAAAGCCCACTCCAGTATGACGATCCGCCAAACGACGGATCAATTCCGGAGAGAAGAAGACGTTTTGGGTAACGCAGTCAACGACCATAAAGTCGTTACCCAAGCCGTGCATTTTAGAAAAATGGAAATGCATAGAAGATAACTTTACTCTGGTAAAACTGATTCCAACGCCCACAGACTGCTGAGTTCTTCTCGTTGACGCACCAAGTAGGTTTTATTGCCATCAACCATCACTTCAGCAACGCGGGGGCGAGTATTGTAATTTGAAGACATGGTAAAACCATACGCACCAGAAGAGCGCACCGCCAGCAAATCGCCTTCTTCCAGTACTAAGTCGCGATCTTTGCCTAAGAAGTCACTGGTCTCACACACCGGCCCCACCAAATCATAGGTTTGCGCTTCGCCTTGGCGTGGACGCAGTGGAATGATGTCTTGCCACGCTTGGTACAACGCAGGGCGGATCAAATCATTCATCGCCGCATCAATAATTGCGAAGTTTTTGTGTTCCGTGTGTTTGAGAAACTCAACCTTAGTCACCAGCACACCTGCGTTAGCCGCAATCGCGCGTCCCGGCTCAAAAATCAGTTCTAAATCACGGTGGCGCTCAAGGCGATCCAATAAAGCTTTCGCATATTCAGAAGGCTGTGGGGGTAATTCATCACGGTAAACTACGCCCAAACCACCACCAACGTCCAAGTGACGAATATGAATACCTTGCGCTTTCAGAGAATCAATCAGCGCCAGTAAACGGTCAGTCGCATCAATAAATGGAGCCAGCGCGGTGAGCTGCGAGCCGATATGACAGTCAATGCCATGCACGTCAAGGTTCGGCAAGCTGTGCGCAAGGCGATACACTTCTGCAGCGCGGTCAAAGGTGATGCCAAATTTGTTATCACGCAAACCCGTTGAGATGTAAGGGTGAGTTTTGGCATCCACATCTGGATTGATGCGCAGTGAAATCGGCGCTTTGACACCTAATTCTGCCGCGACTTTATTCAAGCGATGCAGTTCAGGCTCTGACTCCACGTTAAAGCATTTGATCTTCAATTGCAGCGCACGTTTCATCTCAGCTTCAGTTTTACCGACGCCAGAAAACACTACTTTACTCGGATCACCGCCCGCCGCCAGTACACGTTCCAATTCACCGACCGAAACGATATCAAAACCAGAACCTAAGCGAGCTAACGTATTCAATACGCCAAGGTTAGAGTTGGCTTTCACGGCATAACAAATCAGATGCGGGTAATCCCCCACTGACTTATCAAACGCATGCCAATGGCGCTCAAGCGTGGCTCTTGAATAAATATAAAGAGGTGTACCGTACTGGTTTGCCAAATCGGCTAGTGGAACTTGCTCAGCCCATAGCTGGCCATCATCCTGATAATTGAAGTAATCCAAAATGCTTTCCCTTTTGTTCTTAGTCGCGTGATTTACTGACTTTGCTCGCTTTGTTTTGCGTCATCAGGCATATAAAGTGGCCCAGTTTGCCCACATCCCGCCAGCGCGAGCATGGACAACAAAAACAGTGCAGTGAATTTCTTTTTCATTTTGCATATCGTGCTTATTGAATCAATGCCCCCTATAATCGCACCACGATTAGGAAAAGCAATAGGATAGATAGGATGAACGAAACTGAATTTCATCAACTCGTCGACAGCCAGCTAGAGCGTATAGAAGCGGCGATTGATGAGGCCGGTGCCGATATCGACTACGAAACCTCAGGCAATGTGATGACCTTAGAGTTTGATGATCGCAGCCAAATCATCATTAACCGCCAAGAACCAATGCGTGAAATTTGGTTAGCCTCAAAATCAGGCGGCTACCATTTCAAGTGGATTGATGGCGAGTGGATCTGCTCCAAAACTGGGCTTGAACTGCTCACCTTGCTGAAACAAGAGTGCGATAAACACGCCGATGAGCCGATCGATTGGGTTTAAGTTGGCGCACTTATCATGCAATAAAAAAGAGCACATCAGTGCTCTTTTTTATTGTGAATTGTTCAGCAAACCTAAAGCTTCGCTGATTTAGGCATTGACTACTTGTGAAGGTTTGGAATACACAGCGCTGTCGTTACGGTACGGCACCACATACGTTTCCCCCTCTTCTGGATGAATAATTTGATAATACTGCGGTAGGTTGAAGTTGATGCTTTTCGCGCCGAGTTTACTGCTATCATCCAACATCGAAGTGTAGAAGCTGTTGACGCTGGCAATCATTTCATCTTTTTCGCCATTGAACTGGTGATACACCTCAATGCGGTTGGCTTCATCCAACACATAGATGTTGAAGCCTTTCTCGGTGTCTTCAAAGAAAAACTGCACCAAGCCCTCGCTGGCAAAACTATCCACCACGGCAGGTAAAGGATAATCTTCATCACGATCCAACATCAACAAAGGGGAACCTTTGAGCTTATTGGTCGAAATGCTGCGATAAAAATCGACCGAGTTTTCCAATTTTTGAACCGAAACACCACGACGCTCGAAGAACAATCCATACATTTGGTCGGCCATGCGCAGTGCTTTAAAACGACGGCGCTTCTCTTGCTCCATCGGCTTGAGACGTAAATCAATGCACTCGGCCAGCAGCTGGTAGACCAAGTTACGCATCACACCACGCAAGTTTTTGCTGTAGCAGAACACATCGACCGATTCCGGAGGCAACGCGTCCTGATGCATTTTCCCCAGAACCGTTTTCAAGGCATCGAGCATCGCCGTCTGGCCTTCAAAATGCAGAGTGCGCACTTCTTGCCACGAGTTGCGATACACCAAATCGACACTGCCGACTAAACATTTTTGTTCTGCGCCGAAGCTGAAAATATCGATGTTTTTCAGATCCACCTTCAGCGCTTTACCACTGAGTTCACTGGTTGGGTCATGTTCAAAGTTGATAAACATGGCGAGCTGGCTAATTTCACAAGGATTAGCCAGTGCTTGCATGGTGGGACGACGCTTACGCAGCGAAAAGGTATTACGCAGATCGCTGACCATTTGGTAGAACTTGTCGATATCCAACTGAGCTTCACGCACCACGGCGTGCAAACGCGTGGATTCGGTGATCAGGCCATTAAAAAACGCCCAAGCCACCAACTTACTCAAGTATTCGTTATGCTCAAGATACGGTTGACCAATCAAGCGCTGCGCCTGTAATGGCTGCTTATAGAGATACCAACCGGGCTTATTAGTGCGTCCAGCACAAACCTCAATAAAACTTAAATCGGGCTCATGCAAATCAGGCGAAATCTGCGGGTTCAGCAAAGTGACTTTCCCCGGCAGCACCTCAAACGCGGCATAGAGCTTACGTGCCAGAATCGAGATATCTTGCGGGCTGATCGCCGACGTGATGTCATTACGGCGCGCAAACTGAATCAAGTTGCGGTAGCTGAGCATCAGCGCATCAAGCAGTGCGTGGTGCACTACCTTCACTTGCTCGACTTTCCAGTGACGACGGTTATCGAGCTCTGCAATCAAGTCTGCATCCCATTGCCACTCACTGGTGAGCTCACGCAAAGCCTCACGACGCCATGGCATCGAACCGATCCCAGGATCTCGCGACAGTTTCTCATGGGTTTTGAGGTAGAAACAGCGGCGCACTAAATCAAGGCGCGTAGTATCACCAATCCGCACTAAGTAGCGTGTCACTTTTTCTAGCATTTGATAGTAAGAGTCCATCCCATACAGGTCTGGCTCATCGGCAAAGAAGCGTCGTTTGCTATCAATACTCAACAGTTGAGTGTGTGGGTACTCCCACGAATAGGCTTCGAGCAGGATCGCTTTTAATACCGACTTATAAGGCGAGTCGATACTTTTATACAGCTGCCACAAATTCGCACCGAAATATTCTTCAGCAGGAATGCGGTTCAACTTACCAAAATCGATCCATTCATTGCAGTTCAAATAGCCATTTGAACAGAGCTCGTGAACATATTCGTCGTAGCACTCTTCCATTTCTGGTGGCACGATTTGCCACAGCAGTCGCTTGCCCGCTAGGCGCACCGCAGAGCGATAAAATTCATCCAACAGCAACAAATGCTGCGATGAACCACAGTTTTCACCGCTTAACGCTTCGGAATGGTTATGACGGAAACGCTCTTCATCCATGATGAAGAAGTTGGCTTCCACGCCCTGACTTTTCGCCCAATCGGTGATCAGTAGGCATTTACTGGAGAGATTCTCGCGCGCTTCACAACTCATGTGAGCAGAGACACAGACCCAAATATCCAGATCGCTCGATGTACTTTGACCGATCGATGAGGTACTCCCCATCGTATACAGACCCAAAATCTCAGGATTCACTGATTGAGTTAACGATTTGCCGATAGTCAATTGGGCATCATCGATAAACTGCTGTTGGATCTCATTAGCGGAAAAGAGATGAATACCGAAAGGGGTATCTGCAGAAAAATAACCGGGGATCAGGGGATGATTAAATTGGAATAGTGCGGGAATTAAATGAAAAACACGTTGGCTTTGCAAATCCATAAGAGCCAGCGCACGTTCAATACGTTGCCGGTTTAGCTTATCAAGTCGATGGATTAAGGTCTGAGTATAAGCCTGCAAGGTTGCTTCCCTGAATAACAGATACAAGCCGCTTTTTGATTATGTTTTACGCGACCATGCCAACAAAACGTGATCAATTTAACACTTCTTAACCATTTGGTAAAGCGCTCTTGGAAGCACATCACACCAAGTTGGCACTTCTCCGCAAACGATCACCTAAATGATTACAGTGTTGTTGCTAAATTGTACTTTGTAATCATAGACAAATGAATAAATGCGAAGCTAATCACACAATTCCATCCTGATGCCGCATTCTTCGATACGAAACCATCCGTAACTGAACTAGTTGTAAGTATTTTTATCCCCAAGTGATAGGATTAGACGACTTTAGACAGATGGATAGGAACATCATAATGACCGAGACGCCAATTCGCATTGCAACCCGCCAGAGTCCACTGGCTTTATGGCAAGCTAACTATGTTAAGGATGCCTTAATGGCCGCCCACCCAGGCTTGCAAGTGGAGTTGGTCACTATGGTGACGCGTGGTGATGTGATTTTGGATACCCCACTGGCTAAAGTGGGTGGCAAGGGCTTATTCGTCAAAGAGTTGGAAGTCGCCATGCTCGAAGGTCGTGCCGATTTAGCCGTACACTCCATGAAAGATGTGCCGGTTGATTTTCCTGAAGGTCTTGGCTTAGTCACCATCTGCGAGCGTGAAGATCCTCGCGATGCATTTGTTTCTAATACCTACGCCAAAATTGATGATCTCCCTTCAGGCGCAGTTGTCGGTACTTGCAGCCTGCGTCGCCAATGCCAATTAAAAGCAGCGCGTCCTGATCTAGTCATCAAAGAGTTGCGCGGCAACGTGGGAACCAGATTAAGCAAACTAGATGCTGGCGAATACGATGCGATCATTTTGGCCGCCGCCGGTCTAAAACGACTGGGGCTTGAGAGCCGCATTCGTAACTTCATCGAACCCGAACAATCACTACCTGCGGTTGGCCAAGGTGCAGTGGGCATTGAGTGTCGTTTGGATGACCAACGAGTGCGTGAACTGCTTGTGCCACTCAACCATACCGACACCGCGGATCGCGTGCGCTGTGAACGTGCGATGAACCTGACTCTGCAAGGTGGCTGTCAGGTGCCGATTGGCAGTTATGCATTACTTGATGGTGATGAGATTTGGCTACGCGCTCTGGTGGGTGAACCTGATGGTTCGCAAATCGTTCGTGGTGAAATCCGCGGCCCACGTTCTGAAGCAGAACAGCTAGGCATTACACTGGCTGAGCAGCTGCTTGAGCAAGGCGCCAAAGAAATTCTGGAACGTCTCTATTGTGAACACGAATAAAGACGAGCATGAATAAGCCGCAAGATAGTTCATCACATCTGTAACCGATTGAGGGTGCTATGACAGTACTGGTCACTCGTCCCGATGTACAAGGCATTGAACTGTGCCAACTTCTTCATCAGCAGGGCATCACTGCCCTGCATCATCCTCTGATCACTATCTCTGCCAGTCCTCAACTCCCTGAGCTGGCAGAAGATTTAGCTTCATTCGACATCATCATCGCCGTTAGCCAGCATGCTGTGACTTTCAGTGACCAATTTCTGCAACATCGACGAATTTGTTGGCCAAATAGCGCTATTTACCTTGCCGTTGGTCAAAAAACCGCGCATGTTTTCAGCAAAGCCTGCCAACAATCAGTAGACTATCCAGAGATTAGCGATAGTGAACACCTGCTGGCACTAGAGGCATTACGCCATGTCGCAGGTAAGAAGATATTGATATTACGGGGCAATGGTGGCCGTGAGCTGATTTATTCCACCTTAGTGGAAAGAGGCGCAACGGTACGCTATCAAGAAGCGTATTGCCGAAGTGAGCTGCCTTTTTCTGCCACTGAGTGTGTTCCTAAATGGCAACACGCCGGGGTCAGCTCACTGGTGATCACCAGCAGCGAACAGTTAGCTTTTTTCGTTAGCCAGTTAAATGGCAGCAATTTGGAATGGGTACAGCACCTCACTCTGCTGGTTCCAAGCCAACGCATTGCCGAACTCGCCCATAACCTAGGATTTCATCGGATTGTGACTACGCCAAGTGCAGCCAATCGCGATTTAGTGGTGGCATTAATGCCCTAACCAACAGGAACTCTGAGCAATGACCAACAACAATAAACCGCAACAAGAACCTGAAACCGCAGCCAAAACCAGCGTGCCCTCGCCCACTGTTACTTCATCTACCGAGCACGAATCAAAAGTCGATGCCTCCGTTCAACCAGAACCCGCGGCAGCTAAAGTTTCTAACGAGCCTCAACCGCAAGCTCCAGTTCAAACTCCCAATAATCAGGGCAAAAAACTGGCTAGTGTCGCCTTGCTACTGGCTTTAGCACTCGGTGCTGGTTTTGCTTATGTTCATCAGCAACAGAAAGCCCAATTTAATGCGCAACTACAAGCGGTACGTGCCGAACTGAATCAAACCCGCGAAGCACTCAATGCGCAGCTAGAACAAACTGTATCCAAAGCGACATCACAAGCCACTGAAATTACCCACCGCGCAGAAACCGTACTGGAACAACAGCAAAAAAGTATTGAGAGTTTGCAGCTCGCGGTGGCTGACATTAAAGGTCGCCGCCCGAATGATTGGCTCCTCGCGGAAGCTGATTATTTGGTGAAGCTCGCAGGACGTAAACTGTTTCTTGAGCATGATGCGGAAACCGCAACCCAATTGATGGAAAGAGCCGATCAGCGCATTGCTGCGCTCAACGACCCCAGCCTAACACCGCTGCGTAAAGCCATGGCGAATGACATTACGGCGCTTAAAAATATCCCACTGGTTGATCGTGATGGTTTAGTGCTGCGTCTGATCAGCTTACAACAACAAGTCGACAGCTTACCGCTGGCCAATGCGATCTTGCCAGAAGCTCAACCACAGGAAACCCAAGCGGTATCCGAGAATATTAATGATTGGCAAACCAACCTGAAAAACTCACTCAAGGCCTTTGCCGATAACTTCATTACTTTCCGTTCTCGTGATGGGAATGTGATCCCTCTGCTCTCCCCAACTCAGCATTTTTATTTGAAAGAGAACCTGCAAGCCAAATTAGAAACAGCGATCAAAGGGGTGTACACCGAACAACAGACCCTTTATGTCACTTCACTGACTACCGCTGAACAGTGGTCAGCCTCTTTCTTTAATAGTGGAGACAAGGCCGTGCAAGCGTTTAATGCTGAGTTAGCTTTGCTCGCAAAACAACAGATACAGGTTAACTATCCCGTGAAACTGCAAACTCAGCAGCAGTTAGCCGATGTAATCACCGAGCGTTTGCGCCGCAGTGTTTCTCCTATCACTACGGAGGCGCAGCAATGATTCGACTGATTTTCTTATTTGTCGTCCTCGGCCTTGGCCTGTTTGTAGGTACTCAATATGCAGGCCAACAAGGTTATGTGCTGATCTCAATTGCCAATCGCACTATCGAAATGAGCGTGACTACGCTAGTGATCTTTATCATCGCTGCGTTAGCCGCGCTGTTCGCACTTGAGTTTGTGATCAAAAAAATCCTCTACACCAGTTTTCATACTTGGAACTGGTTCAGTGTGCGTAAGCTACGCCGCTCACGCCGCTATACCAATGAAGGAATCATCAAACTGCTTGAAGGTGATTGGAAACAAGCCGAGAAAAAAGTTACTCGCTGGGCCAATCATCACGATATGCCGCTGCTCTGTTATCTCGTCGCATCGGAAGCAGCGAATGGAATGGGTGATCGAGCGAAGCGCGATCACTACTTAGCGCTGGCGGCGAAGCAGGACAACGCCACTTTAGCGGTTGAACTGACTCGTGCGAAGCAGCAACTGAGCGATGGCGATAATGAAGCCGCATTGAACACCTTAACTCAACTGCAAAACAGCCATCCAAACAATACTGTGGTACTGAACTTGCTTAAACAGTGCTACCAAGCCCTAGGCCAATGGCAGCCACTCTTGGAACTGCTGCCCAAACTGGTGAAGGCCAAACGTTTGACCAATGAAGAAGCACAGCAGCTTGAGCTCACCGCCCAACGTGGCATTTTACAAAGCATTGCTAGCCAAAAAGGCAGTGAAGGATTGGTTCAGCACTGGGCACAAATGTCGCGTAAGTTAAAAGCCGAGCCAGAACTGTTGATGTGTTTTCTTACTCAACTCATTCAGCGCAAAGCCGATTATGAAGCGTTTTCGGTGATCAAAGAGAGTTTGAAGAAACAGCCGACCGCTGAGCTTTATGCCCTGTTGCCAGAGCTCAATATCACTGATCGCCATCCACTGATCGCTTTGCTGGAAGATGCACTGCGCCGCGATAGTAATAATGCGGAAGCACACAGCGCACTAGGCCAACTTTATCTGCGCGAAAAGCATTGGGCCGATGCACAGAAACATCTCGAAAAAGCGCTGTCGCTGCGCTCAAGTGTCTCAGACTACGCCTATCTAGCGGATGCATTAGAAAAGCAAAACTTCACGCGTGCGGCGCATGATGTTTCTCGTAAAGCGCTCTCTTTGCTGGAATCGCCTTCCGTTCAGTCATCCTGAAACGACATAGCATAAGAAACAACAAGGCCACCGCATGCGGTGGCCTTTCACTATCAGTCAAATTTAAATGACTCGTGAGAACTGCTGCTGACGCGCCCGCTCACGCAGGTATTTATCAAAACACATACAGATGTTGCGAATTAACAAACGACCACGCAGAGTCACTTCAATCATCTTTTCATCCACCGTCACCAACTCATCGTCAATAAAGGTTTGTAGCAGAGCTAAATCCTGACGGAAGTAGTGGTTGAAACGCAGATTGAACTCGCGCTCAATCTCGGTTTTATCAAGCTTGAAGTTACAAATAAGCTGCTTAATCACTTCACGGCGCAGCAAATCATCTTTATCGAGCGCCACCCCCTTCCACAGTGCATGACGCATCTCATTGACTTGCGCATAGTATTTTTTCAGCTCTTTCTGGTTTTGCGCGTACGCATCGCCCACCATAGAAATCGCGGAAACCCCAAAGCCAACTAAGTCACACTCACCTTGGGTGGTGTAGCCTTGGAAGTTACGATGCAAAATACCGTTACGTTGAGCAACAGCCAACTCATCATCCGGCAAGGCAAAGTGATCCATACCGATGAACTGATAACCCGCGCCAGTCAGAGTGGCAATCGTCTGCTGTAAAATCGCCAGTTTTTCTTCTGCGGCAGGTAAATCCGCATCTTTAATTTTGCGCTGTGCCGCGAACAGTTGTGGCATGTGCGCGTAGTTAAACACCGACAAACGCCCCGGCTGCATGGTCAGCACTTGTTGCAAAGTCTGAGCAAAAGTTTCTGCAGTCTGCTTAGGTAAACCGTAAATCAGATCGAGGTTGGTCGAACGGAAACCAAGCTGTTTTGCACGCTCAACCAAAGCAAAAATAAACTGCTCATCCTGTTCACGATTAACCAGCTTCTGAACTTCTTTATTGAAATCTTGCACGCCAATGCTGACTCGGTTAAAGCCTTCTTGGCGCAGGTGATCAAGCACCTCTAACTGAATTTCACGCGGATCGATTTCAATACTGATTTCAGCGTCATCCGCAAAATCGAATTCACTGCGTAGCAGCGTCATCAAACGGCTGATCTGTGCATTGGTCAGGAAAGTGGGAGTGCCACCGCCAAAGTGCAGCTGAGTAACATTTCGTCCCGTCAGCAATGATGCGCGTTGGCGAATTTCATGCTCAAGCACATCAAGATATTCGTCAGCTTTGTGCGAGTGACGAGTGATGACCTTGTTACAGCCACAGTAGTAGCAAAGCTTATGGCAAAACGGGATATGGATATAAAGCGATAGCGGGCGCTCTGGGTACTGAGTACAAGCCATATCAAAGTCAGCGATGGTAAAGGCTTCATGAAACTCAACCGCAGTCGGGTATGAAGTGTAACGCGGACCGGAGTAGTTGTACTTATCCAGAATAGCCTGATCCCATACGATCTGTTGGCTGGGTACGACATACGACGACATAGTGAAACTTTCCGTTTTGCTCAATTCTTGACAGGCTATTCTGCCACACGACATTGGCAGACGTCGGGCAGCAGAACAGGATTTGGCAACAAAATATTCGATTCTGCTAGCGTGATCACTCCCCCTTTCGGGTTAGTTTCACACCATCTGAATCGCAATTTGATTATTCAGAGGCTGGATGCGCTGCTTGAGTGCAGTGAGCTCTTCAATGATCGCATCTTGCAGACGACTTTCTGCTTTGGTGCGTTCAAGATTCTGCTTCATTCGCTCTTGCTTCGGTAGCTGCTGACGCGCGTCACCGCGCGCCATGTCTTTCACCAGATGATAAAGCTCACTGATCGCGGGATACTCTTGTTCAAAATTGACGCGTTGTTCACCTTGCACATAATCCATAATGCAATAAACACGGATACTGATTTCCGACAGATCGCACTGCCCTTGAATACCCGCCATGCAAAGGATATTGACGCTATCAAAGATGTTCGCATTACGCTTTTCAATCGCTAACTGTTGATGTTGCAACTGCAGCGTTTGCTGTTTTTTCACTTGCCACAGCAAATAAGCAGCGTAACTGGCGAGCGCCACGATAATGGCACCACCCACGCTGGCGAGTAGCATCCCGTTCATCACTGCTCCTTAATCTTGATACTTATCGACATCCAGCTGTTCAAACTCAGAGAGCAAATCGTCTTCTGTTTTGCGCTTTTTGCTCAGTTTAGCTTGTGGTGCAGGCTCTTCCACTGGCTCATCGTCCAACAGACCCAGTTGATCCATCAGCATTTCGATGCGATCTAATTTCTCATCAACGTATTTCTGCAAGCCAATACCTAGCTTCTCACCGTTGTCGAGTCTATCTAGCAATACGTTCAGTTGTGCATCTTTTTCCAGCATCGCCAGTTCTTGCTCAGCCGCCAGTTTACGCTCTTGTTTATTGAGCTTCTTCGGCGCTTCAACAATCAATGGAATTGGCTTTTTGCTGCCCAAACGCGGATCACGCTTCTGCGTCCCTTGGCGCACTTGGCTTTCGCTACCTTCAGAGTGACGGCTGCCTGACTTTAAACCTTTACGTTTTTTCAGTTTTTTACGCAGACGGCTTTCCACTTCGGATTCGCTGCGTGTACGTACCACGACCAGTTGATCGTTACTGTTGGTACCCGGTTTTCTCGATTTCTTTGAGCGACTCATTACTGGGGTTTCCTCAGTAAAATTACATCATTACCAATAAATTCAAGTTCGAGCTTATCCCGCTCAGCCAGATACTGAAACGTGGCACGACTGAAAAAGATCACGTGAGTGAGATCATTTTTGTAGTGCCAACCAGCAAATGCGTCCAAGTCTTTGACCATTTTTGTCATCAGACCAATCCAGCCGCCTGGCTTAACTAAATTTAACCATTGCTGCCACACTCGGTGAGGATCATGTAGATGCTCAATCACCTCGGTCGCAGTCATAAAATCGTATTGGCGGTTCAACACCTCAGTATCCGGATGATAGAAGATATCGTACAACGCCACGGTGTGTCCCGCTTCTTCTAACATCAGTGATAAGGTGGGACCAGGCCCACAGCCAAAATCTAACCCTTGAGATTGGGGAGGCAGTCTCTCAAGCATAGGCGAACAGACTCGCGATAAAAAGCGTCGATAGCCTTCATCACTAGGAATGTTCTGATGCAAGTCATAGAAGCCTTTTTCTCGCTCCGCACTTAAGCGTTGCTCAGGATCGACATACACCAGCGCACACTGCTGACATTGAAAATAGCGACGATGCTTATCTACAAAATACGCTTGGCTGTTTTCACTGTGACATAACGGGCACGAATGCATGCTGACCTCCTCCAACGGGATGCGCAACATACCAGAAACTGCCCTTAGAGTGGAGTGTAAAAGGCGATTTTCTCATCAGCCTAAACAAAAAACGTAGAATTATTCGATGTAGTAAATCATAAAGAGACAGGCAGGTATAAAAAGCAACAGCCCTAGTAAGGTCACTAGGGCTGCTTGATGTTCTTTTGCTCGTATTGCCTGATTAATGCAGGCCACCTACGTATTTTGACAAGATATCGATATCCGTATCCGTCAATTTATGTGCCACATCACGCATCATCTCGTTCATATCGTTAGCACGAGTACCTGAACGGAATTTCTCTAGCTGTGCTTTGACATAGTCAGCATGCTGGCCTGATATTTTCGGGAAGCCGGACAACTCTGTACCGTCACCACGGGGGCCATGACACGCCACACAAGCGGTCAAACCACGCGAAGCATCACCGGCGGTATACAAAACCTTACCTTGTGCCACGACATCTTCAGGGGTGGTATTCGCAGCCGTAGGTAATGAGGAGAAATACGCAGCCAAATCAGCGATGTCGTCATCGCTCAGTGGCATTGCCATAGCACTCATTACCGGATCGTAACGACCTTGTTTTCCACCGCTAGCAGCACCTAGTTTCAGTTCCTTGAGTTGCTTTTCAAGGTACTTCTCATGTTGCCCTGCGAGTTTAGGGTAAATAGTTAATTGGCTGTTACCGTCTGCACCGTGGCAGGCAGCACAGGTTAGAGATTTGGCTTTACCAGCTTCGATACTACCTTGGGCCCATACAGAGCAGCTGGCTAAAACACTCAAGATTAGCGCTAATTTCTTCATGACATTCCATTTATAATTATCAAGCTTCCAGTACCACTCTGGGGTACCACTCATGGTACAATAGGCGACCTTATGCCGAGCACGGTTATTTTACACAATTTCACAAAAAAGTAATCAATCGACTACACAAAGTCGAGATGGAGTTAACACAGTGAGCGTAAAAATTCATTACCAGAACACGCATTTCATTACCAGTGCGCCTGATATTCGCCATCTTCCTGAAGATGAAGGTATCGAAATTGCGTTCGCAGGACGCTCTAACGCTGGTAAGTCAAGTTCCCTTAATCGCCTGACCAACCAGAAAAACCTGGCCAAAACCAGTAAGACTCCGGGTCGTACTCAGTTGATTAACCTTTTTAAAGTAGCAGAGGGTTGCCATATCGTCGATTTACCGGGGTATGGCTTTGCTCAAGTACCGCTGGAAATGAAACTAAAGTGGCAAAGAGCACTCGGTGAATATTTACAAAAACGCCAAAGCTTAAAGGGTTTGGTGGTATTGATGGATATCCGCCACCCGATGAAAGATCTTGATCAGCAGTTGATCATTTGGGCGGTGGAGTGTGGCATTCCAGTACAAGTGATGCTGACTAAAGCGGATAAACTGAAAAGCGGAGCCCGCAAAGCACAAGTTTTGAAAGTGCGTGAAGACGCTAAACAGTTTGGTGGCGATGTCGCGGTAGATGCGTTTTCTTCACTGAGCGGCATTGGTGTCGATACACTACGCGCGAAGTTGGATCAATGGTATGCCCCAATGTTGGCAGCGCTTGCAGAGCAAGCAGAGGGAGAGCAACCCGAAGAGTCTGCTGGCCAATAATCTCAGCATTTTTCCATGATAAACCTCGCATTAGCGGGGTTTTTTATTGTGGCTAATTGTGGCTAAGTTGAAACCAATTAAGAGCTGAATAGAAAAAACAAAATCCCCACCATCCTGGTGGGGCAACGGGAGAGAAATCGGTTGTTATTGTTATGTCGCCAAGCATTCCGCAAAGCCACACAGATTTCAAGTCAGCACTCAACCCACCTAAAATTATACTCTTTACTGAGCGATCCCACGCACTGCAATGGTTCTCGTTAATTATGGTTGAATATAAATAGCTGAGAACACACTTAGTTTCCTTCCAGAAATAATAAAAGTGTGAATGAAGTTTAATTACAGAATGGTGTCTTTTTGATTATTTTCGCCAACAAGATTCGTACGAAACATAACCCAAAAATGAAAAGAAGAAACTCATCAAAGCGGATGGCAAACTTGAATAGCGCCCAATAAAAAACGCCCCAGTCAAATGGTGACTGGGGCGGCTGAATCAGCCTAATCCAATAACGTGAAACAAAAGGTCTGAAAGATAGAACATCTTACCTCTGTACCCTACGTCGTTTAATGTACAACAATTGGTCAGAATTGAAAATATTTTTTGTAGTTTTTTTTCATTAAACTTTCATTAAGCAACATAAACATCTGAACCAGGTAAACTTTTTTCAGCCATAAAAAAAGCCAGCGAACGTGTGCTGGCTCATAAAACACTCGATTATCGATAAAAAAATCAACTAATGGGCTTGTTCCCAGTTATCGCCATGTCCTGCATCCGCGACTAATGGAACCGCAAGCTCTGCGGCCGACTCCATCAATTCTTGTACTTTACTTTCAATTTCGGATAAAGATGACTCTTCAACTTCAAAGACTAGTTCATCGTGTACTTGCATGAGCAATTTGACACGACCATCGCCTTCTCGCTCAATCCACTCATCGACCAGCAGCATCGCTTTTTTGATGATGTCTGCTGCTGTACCTTGCATTGGAGCGTTGATCGCGGCTCGCTCCGCCGCTTTACGGCGCATTCCATTACGCGAAGCAATTTCAGGCAGATGTAAGCGACGACCAAAAATGGTTTCCACGTACCCCAGTTCTGCCGCGCGACTGCGCGTGTCTTCCATGTACTGCATGACACCTGGATAACGTTCGAAGTATTTATCCATGTACTCTTGTGCTTCACCACGCGGAATGCCGAGCTGTTTTGCCAAACCAAACGCACTCATGCCGTAAATCAAACCAAAGTTGACCGCTTTAGCACGACGACGCTGCTCACTGCTGACTTGCTCAATCGACACACCAATAATTTCTGCTGCCGTTGCGGCGTGAATGTCTTTCCCTTCACGGAAGGCATCGAGTAACGCCTGATCACCCGACAAATGCGCCATGATGCGCAGCTCGATTTGCGAGTAGTCGACGGCCATGATTTTCCAACCATGCGGTGCAACAAACGCTTGGCGAATGCGGCGTCCTTCCTCATTACGCACAGGGATGTTCTGTAAGTTAGGATCCGTCGATGAAAGACGTCCCGTAGCCGTGACAGCTTGATGGTAAGAAGTATGTACACGCCCTGTATTGGGGTTAATCATTTTGGGCAGCTTATCGGTATAGGTCGACTTGAGTTTGGCCAGACCACGATACTCAATCAGCACTTTCGGCAGTGGGTAATCCAAAGCCAACTCTTGCAACACTTCTTCATTGGTGGAAGGGGTACCTGATGGCGTTTTTTGCAACACAGGCAGTTTCATTTGCTCAAACAAAATGGTTTGCAGTTGCTTCGGTGAGCTGAGGTTGAATGGCTGACCCGCCAGTTCATACGCCTTTTTTTCCAACTCATCGAGACGTAGCGCAATTTCCTGTGATTGAGCACTGAGCAACATGTCGTCAATCATGACACCAGTGCGTTCAATGCGTGACAGCACAGGAACGAGCGGCATTTCAATTTCGCGATACACTTGTTCCAGCTTGCTGTCTTGCTCAATCAGCGGGCTGATGCGCTGATGTAAACGCAACGTCACATCCGCATCTTCTGCGGCGTATTGTGCCGCTTCTTCTAAAGCGATTTGGTTAAAGGTGAGCTGGTTCTTACCCTTACCTGCCACTTGTTCAAACGAGATACAGCTATGCTGTAAAAAGCGCAACGCTAAACTATCCATATCATGTTTGCCGCCTACGCTGTTATACACGTAGGATTGCAGCATGGTGTCGTGGCGAATGCCACGCAACTCAACGCCATAACGCGCCATCACGCTCGCATCGTATTTGAGGCTCTGGCCGACTTTGGCTTTGTTTTCATCTTCAAGCAGAGGTTTAAGCTGAGCGATCACCCAAGCACGATCCAACTGCTGCGGCGCATCCAGATAATCGTGCGCAACTGGCAGATAAGCCGCTTCACCTTCGGCAACGGCAAACGACATCCCCACCAAATTGGCGACCATGTAATCAAGGTTGTCGGTTTCGGTATCAAAGGCAAACAGTTCAGCTTGCTGTAATTTTTCCAACCACAGATTGAAATCTTGCTCGTTAAGGATTGTCTGATACTGGCTGCGATCGATCTGTGCCGCAGGGCTTTCAGGAATCGCTGCGGCATGACTTGCGGCATTGTTTGCTGCGTTTGATGCAGTCACTGAAGACGCTTTCGCTTGCTCGTCCGCAGTCACAATTCCAGTACCACCATCGAGTAATTCTGTCAGCCAAGATTTGAAGGCTAATTTCCCGTATAGCGCCATCAAGGCGTCGCGATCGGGAGTCTGCTTCAGCAGTGTTTGTGGTGACTCTTCCAACTCCACATCGCATTTAATTGTAGCGAGTTGGTAAGAGAGATTGGCATTGTCACGGTTCTCTTCCAGCTTTTGCGCCATGGTTTTTGAACCACGGAAACCTAAAGCAGCGATTTTATCTAAATTGGCGTATAGATCGTCCAAACCACCAATACCTTGCAGGAGCGCTGTCGCGGTTTTCTCACCCACACCCGGTACGCCCGGAATGTTATCCACTTTATCGCCCATCAAGGCAAGATAGTCGATGATCAGCTCAGGTGGAATGCCGAACTTTTCAATCACACCTTCACGATCCAGCACCACATTGGTCATGGTATTAATCAGGGTAATATTGTCATCCACCAACTGTGCCATGTCCTTATCACCGGTGCTGATCAATACCGGCATACCCGCTTGTGAGGCTTGCCGCGCCAATGTTCCAATCACGTCATCCGCCTCAACCCCTTCAATCGCCAGCAGCGGCAATCCCATCGCACGGATAACTTGATGCAGTGGCTCAACCTGGCAACGCAGATCATCGGGCATTGGTGGACGATTTGCCTTGTATTGGTCGTACATCTCATCACGGAAGGTTTTTCCCTTCGCATCAAAAATTACCGCGATACGATCGGAAGCAAACTGACGCATCATGCTGCGCACCATATTTACCACACCATAGATGGCGTTTGTCGGGATCTCGCCATTACTCATGGTGCCTGGGTAAGCATGAAATGCGCGATAGAGATAAGAGGAGCCGTCGATCAAGATCAGCGGATTGTCAGGTATACGAGCCATAAAAGGATTATCCAAACGTGAGTTAATAAGCCTAGGATGCCATGAGTACTGCTTGGATTCTACGTTGTTCCCCGTTTTGATCCACTCTGGGGATATTCTATTGACTTGTGGATTGACCCTTTCTGTGGATAAGTCTGTTTATAGTTTTATTTGCCCACCTCTAAAACTCATAAAAACCATGCGAAAATTAAAACTAACTATATGTTTTTAAAAAACAAAAAAACGGATCAGTAAAAAAAGAAATGATCTTTTTCGGATCATCAATTGTGGAAAAGACACTCGCTGCCCTTTTGCTCACCCTGTAAACGCACCTGACCATCCGGTGGACGGTTGTCGCGAAAAGCGTAACTTGTCCACCGATTAGTGATTCTGAGCGAGGCGAAGTGGATAACTAAAATCACTAGTGCAGAAAAAGAAAAAGCGACACCCGAGGATGTCGCCTAGCAAACAAGGTGAAAGCCAATTGATTGATTCGCTTTACCAAAAAGCTAAAAATTACACTGGAAGCAATGTGAGCAATGTCGTGTCAAAAAGAACTGGTTCAAGTTCGGGCGTTCAATCTCCACATGTCGATTCTTCAACAGAGGGGCATTTCACATCCTTATGAACTATCGTTCGTTCCCTAAGACATGGTTAATAATAATAGTTCTCATTTAATAGTCAATGGTCAAATGAGAAAAAATCTCATTTATTTTTTAATTGATTTTACAAAGTGGATTCTACTTTCTAAGATTTGATCTTTTTTCTCATACTCTTCAATAAGATAGTTATTTCTAATCAATAAGCGCAACATAGCAGGAAACTGATTGCGAGATTTCACTTTGATACATTGATACCCCTGCTCTAACGCCCATGTTTCTTGAACCTCAAGTAAGCGCTGCGCTACGCCATGACCTCGCGCTGCTGGAGCCACACCGCCAAACCAGCTGTAGAACGTTTCATTATCGAGCTCGTAACCAATTTTAAAACCTAGCAACCCGCTATCATTTTCTGCTACGAGCACTAAGCCAGTCTTATTGTTCAGTCGAGCTTGTAAGCTCTGTTCTGTTTCTTGCTGTGCAAACTCATGGATTTTTTCAACAAGTTGTACAACTTCACTCAGGGAGCCTTCACGAATTAACATCATTTTTCCTCAATTAAAAAGGCTGACTTACGTCAGCCTTGATCTTTGCTTTATTGGCTCAGAGTATTCTTTACTTTTTAGGTAAGTATTGCGCGGCTTTTGCGCTGTCTTCTGCTAACCACTGAGCAACGTCTTTGGCAAAATAAGTTAAAATGCCATCTGCACCTGCACGTTTGAAGCAAAGTAACGACTCCAACACCGTTTCGCGCTCTTTAAGCCAGCCATTCATAATTGCGGCTTTGTGCATCGCATACTCACCAGAAACTTGATAAGCGAACGTTGGCACTTGCAACTCCGTTTTCACACGGCGTACAACATCCAGATAAGGCATGCCGGGTTTCACCATCACCATATCTGCACCTTCATTGATGTCCATTGCCACTTCGTGCAAGGCTTCATCCGAATTGGCTGGATCCATCTGATAGTTTTTCTTGTTGCCGCCTTTCAAATTAGCAGATGACCCTACCGCATCACGGAATGGCCCATAGTAATTTGAAGCATACTTGGCTGAGTAAGCCATGATCTGGGTATGAATGTATCCGGCCTCTTCTAAAGCCTGACGAATGCGGCCAATACGGCCATCCATCATATCGGAAGGTGCAACCACATCTGCCCCAGCCTCTGCGTGAGACAGAGCTTGCTTGATCAGCACTTCGGTGGTTTCGTCATTTAGAACATAACCTTGCTCATCAATAATTCCGTCTTGACCATGCGTGGTAAATGGATCAAGCGCCACATCAGTGATCACGCCCATTTGGGGAACATGTTCTTTTAAAGCACGAACGGCACGCTGAACCAATCCTTCCGGATTGTAGGCTTCTGTTGCACATAGGCTTTTGGCATCTTGGTTAACAACCGGAAAGAGAGCAATCGCTGGCACACCAAGATTAGCGAGATATTGTGCTTCCTCCAGCATTAAATCGATCGACAAGCGCTCAACACCGGGCATGGAATCGACTTTCTCACGGCGATCTTTACCCATCAGGATAAACATCGGGTAAATCAGATCGTTCACCGATAATTGGTTTTCTGCCACAAGTCGACGGCTGAAATCATGTTTGCGCAGGCGACGTAAACGACGTCCTGGGAATTGACCTTGGATGGATACCGACACTCTACTCTCCTTCTTATATTGTCAGAGCCTGAAAGATCAGGCACTGGGGGAAGTGTTGGGCAAAATCATATCACTCTCGGCTCGGCATGCTAGCGTCAATAAAGGAAAAAGCCAAAAATGACCGAATGCTCACACTCACGTATACTCGGCATTGCCCCCCTAATGAGAGAAGATTTCATGATTGATACCCATGCCCACATCTATGCGACGGAATTTGACCACGACCGTGATGCGGTGGTGGAACGCGCTAAACAAGCGGGGATTGAAAAAATCCTGATGCCTAATATCGATCTCAATTCCATCGAGCCGATGTTGGCAACAGAAAAGGCCTACCCTGACCTGTGTCATTCGATGATGGGCTTACACCCTTGTTATGTGGATACCAATGTGAAGCAAACCTTAGCAACGGTTTATTCTTGGTTCTCTCGTCATTCCTTTATTGCCGTAGGAGAAATCGGCATCGATCTGTATTGGGATAAAACCTTTAAAGCAGAACAAGAGATGGCTTTTTTAACCCAGCTCAACTGGGCAAAGGAGTTCGATTTACCTGTCGTGATCCATACTCGCGATTCATTACACGAAACATTGGCTTTATTGAAGCAAGCTCAGGATGGCAACTTGCGTGGTGTATTTCACTGCTTTGGTGGCACGATTGATGAGGCAAAAGCAATCAATGATCTCGGCTTTCATCTTGGGCTGGGTGGTGTGAGCACATTTAAAAATAGCGGAATGGATCTGGTAATCCCACAGCTCGACCTTAATTACGTTATTTTAGAAACGGACTGCCCTTATTTAGCGCCAGCTCCCCATCGTGGTAAACGTAATGAACCGATGTTTACCCAACTGATTGGTGAAAAAATTGCTCAGCTATACTCAATGAACATCGATGAGATAAACGACATCACCACGAATAATTCCAATATATTGTTTAAATTGAATAAATAACAATTTTATAAATTTAATTTCATATGTTTTTATTGAAGTAGAATCACATTTAACTTAAATCAATAACTGTATGATGCGTGACAAATTTTCATATTCAACTTATACACTATGAATACTTGCACTCATACAAATCAACTACAACGTAAACGACGCACACTTTGGCAAAAAATACTCGGAATTAAAGAAATCTATCTTTGTAAAGATTGTGGGCATCTAATAAAAGTGAGATAGCACATTAATACCCCTGTAAATTCTCCCATCACCCACTCCCAAAGTTTCTGTAAATAGAATTTCATACCAACAAAATCATTTGTGTTGCGAATTATTTTGTTGGTTTTCGTCTTACTTCCCTTTGTTCACACTCCTACCCCACACGGAGGCATGACGACTTCGCGATCCCAACAAGGATCGAAACCTCGATCGCGTTGCGCAAACCATCTGTGGATAACTCTGTGATAAATTTCTTCACTCGCCGTCATCAAACCGCCTATTTCAAGGCTTTCTCGATAGGAATGGATTGGGGATACTTTCAAAATTACCCACAAGAAAATCAGGATCATCGCTACATGTTGTGGATCGAAACTCAGAAAACTACTTTATCAACGCAATTCACAGGATTACCCACAAGCGCTGTCATTTTAATCACAAGTGGATAACCTTACTGTTCTCCGGTACTTGTCTAAACTTGAATAGGTTACACTTAACACTACCTTGCATGCCAAATGAGAGCGAACCTATGGACCAATTTTCACACATCGATGTTAATGCTGCACAAAGCCTGATGGAGCAAAAACAAGCTCGTTTAGTTGACATTCGCGACCCACAATCTTTCCAACTCGCGCACGCTAAAAGCGCTTTTCACCTCACTAACCAATCTATGACTCAGTTCATGGAACAAGTTGAGTTTGATAACCCCGTTTTAGTGATGTGTTACCACGGGATCAGCAGCCAAGGTGCGGCCCAATATCTGGTTAACCAAGGATTTGAAGAGGTGTATAGTGTGGATGGCGGTTTTGACGCTTGGCAACGTGCCAACCTTCCTATTGAAGCGAGTTAACGATTAATGCTGTTACTGACCACTTTAAACAATCCGCGAGCAGCCCAAGCTTTTATTGATTACATGGCCGCTCATCAGATAGAAATTAAAATGATGCCGGATGCCAGTGGTCAGTTCACCCTTTGGGTACCGAATGATCAACATATTGATATTGCACAAGTTGAGCTGCAGGCGTTTTTACAAAACCCTTATGATCAGAAGTATCAAGCCGCGTCATGGGAGGTCGCCGATCAAAAACGCCCCCAATTTCATTACGCCTCCCCCAACTTATTCAGCCTCATCAAAGCCAAAGCGGGTGTATTTACTCTGCTGATCATGGCGCTATGTATTGCCATTTTTGCACTACAGACCTTTGGCGCTGGTGAAGCCATTTTTGCTGCCTTGCACTTTCCCGCTCAGGCTAGTGAGCAGTGGCAAATTTGGCGCTGGGTAAGCCATGCTTTACTGCATTTTTCAGTCATGCACATTGCTTTTAACTTACTCTGGTGGTGGCAGTTTGGTGGTGACATTGAACAACGTCTCGGCACTGTAAAATTGGTAAAACTATTCATTATTTCAGCCATCATCTCCGGTGCGGGACAATACTGGGTGGAAGGCGCAAATTTTGGGGGCCTATCTGGCGTGGTTTACGCTTTAGCGGGATATTTGTGGATTCTTGGCCAACGCGTGCCACAACTCGGGCTGTCGCTCCCGAGATCATTAATGGGTTTTATGCTGATTTGGTTAGCGCTGGGTTATGTTCAACCGTTTATGGCGATTGCCAACACCGCACATTTAGCGGGTTTAGTCAGTGGCATCGTTCTAGCTTGGATAGATAGCAAGCGCTACCAGCAAGCGTAATTGCAGTCTTTGGCATGAGAGTAAAAAAGCGGCTTAAGCCGCTTTTTATGATTAATCTTGGATATAAAACCAAAACTATTGGTAGATATACTTAGTAAACAGTAAATCTGCGATCACAGTACGGCCGACTTCAGGCAACAAAATATTGTTGAGGCGGTTAACCAGTGACTTACGCAAATCTTCACGTCCAGCTAAAGATTTAATGGTATCTTCGGTTTGTTTGCCCAATAACTCAACCACAGCATCACGAATCAAAGGTTGATGCTGTTCCACCACTGGCAAATCGGCCGCATTCGCCACCATAATATCGATACGCACTTGGATATAACCCAATTTGTTACCTTTGGTAAAAAAATTGGTCGTGAGATCAGGCTCTAAAGTGAAATAAGCCAGTTGAGGTGTAGCGGGTGGATCTTCGGCATGGCTGGCAAAGGACAGCATTAAGCTCAAAGCGAGCATTATTTGGACGACGTAACGTTTTAGCATATTTCTGTCTGCACTTTATTCTGTTCGCAATACTCGAACCGCCGGAGTCTTGTTACAATAGAGCATCCATTTGGTAAATAAAATGCTTTCCGCGTTCGAACTTTTGGGTTTGGAATCAAAATCTGAGCTTTATTGTATACCCAAACTACTTGGAGTTGCAGGTAAGAAGGATAATCGGGTAAAGCGTCAAATTGAATAATAGTATGAATCAATTAACTTCGCTCTATTTAGCTGCACTCTATCAGGTAGTTTGGCAACAACCTGATGAGATTGAGTTTCCAGATCCTCTAGCTAAACAGTGGCTACTTGAACAAGGCTCTTTATCACGACGGATGGCAACACATTGTGAGCACCTCAGCGTAGATTTACTGAGTAATCAAATCATGCCGGCAGAGTCATTGAGTCACGATGAAACCCTGTTACTCACCTCGGAAGAATACCTGCTGCGCCAAGTCATTCTTTGTGGCGACCAACAACCTTGGGTATTTGGCCATACTTTGATCCCACGCTCATCCATGCATAATCAGCAGTTTGATTTAGCCCAACAAGGAAAAATTCCGCTAGGATTAACCGTATTTAGTGCGGATAATGTCAAGCGAGATGCTCTGCAAGTAGGCTGGGTTGAAACAGACTTTGGGCGGCTATTAGCACGTCGCTCGCGTCTCTGGATGAACCACAAGCCCATGTTAGTCACAGAGCTGTTTCTCGCCACATCCCCGATTTACTCTAAGGAGAGAGTGTAAATGACCGCTGTTAAAGCGCGCGCTTACTGGCAACTGATGCGCATGGATCGCCCGATTGGCTCCCTACTCTTACTTTGGCCTACTCTGTGGGCGCTACTTTTAGCCGCTCAAGGCTTGCCGGATCTTCGCGTCTTAGTCGTGTTTGTATTAGGGGTTTTTTTAATGCGCTCGGCTGGGTGTGTGATCAACGATTACGCCGACCGCCATGTCGATGGCCATGTGAAGCGCACGAGCCAACGTCCATTGCCCGCAGGGTTAGTTTCGGCCAAAGAAGCCTTACTGCTGTTTGCCCTTCTTGCTGTCAGCTCGTTCTTACTCGTGTTGACCATGAATACCCTAACTATCCAGCTCTCTTTTATCGGCATTCTGTTAGCCTTTGTTTACCCGTTTATGAAGCGCTTCACTCACCTGCCTCAACTGGTGCTTGGCCTCGCGTTCAGTTGGTCGATTCCTATGGCTTGGGCTGCTCAAGCAGATACGCTGCCTCCACAAGTCTGGGTACTGTTTTTGATTAATGCGTTATGGACGATTGCTTACGACACTCAATACGCCATGGTCGACCGAGATGATGATGTGAAAATTGGCATCAAATCGACCGCGATCTTATTTGGGCGTTGGGATAAACGCATCATCGGCCTACTGCAATTGGCCACTTTGGGGTTACTGGTCGCTTTAGGCCAAGGCTTAGCGCTTGGCACCAGTTACTACTGGGGTCTGCTGATCGCAGCGGGGCTGTTTGCCTATCAGCAACATTTGATCCGTTATCGCGAACGTATGCCTTGTTTTCAGGCGTTTTTAAATAACAACTATGTGGGGATGGCCATCACCGCAGGCATTCTGCTCAGCGTTTGGTAATCCCAACTTAAGGCAAAAGAAAAGGCATCCGCAGGATGCCTTTTTCATTCGGTTCGATTGGCTAGAACACTTTCGATTGGCTAGAACACAATCGTTACGCGTCGACCTGACACAAGCTTTCTTGAATCGTCATGCGCACTTCTGGGTAGATCAGCGCATAAAGCTGGCGAGACAGCGGCTTCGCCGTTTCTAATACGCAACGGCCTTGATCATCGAGATATCCCTGCTCTTGCAACGTCACGAACAGCGAAGCAAATACCCCTTTGTCAAAGAACTCAGGCGCATTAATGCCATGCAAACGACCAAGACGCTGCGCCACTTCCTGACTCTTCTCTTCCAGCTCTGCTTTACCCAAATGTGGGCAGCTCACCAGCAGGTTCAGCGCAATCGCATAACGCTGCAGCGTTTCGGATATAATGCGCCCCAGCAGCATCAGCACTTGAGTTTGCGCTTGATTCAGGGTGACGGTTTTCCCTTCCACCGTGACCAAACCTTGGCGTGCTAGCTCCGCCACATAAAGCAGTACCAGATCGTTGAGTTCTTCTGCCTCAAAACGCAAAAACAGCTCTTGTTTCAGGAAAGGATAGATTTGTGCAACGGTCGCTTGCACCTTTTCCAGCGATACACTTTGCTGACGAATCAACAACTGAGCGATCAGCGATGGCAGAGCCAACAAGTGGATAATGTTGTTGCGATAATAAGTCATCAGGATCGATTGGTTACGATCCAGCGAAATAATGTCGCCCATGGTATCAGTTTCCACCACAAACTTATCCAACGACTCCGCATGTTCAACCAGCTTCTCTGCACTCTCACTCGGCAGCGTTGATGTGGCTGAATACGGCACATTGCGCAGCAGTGATAAGTAACAATCCACCTGCTTAATCAGGTTGTCACGCGCCAAGGCACGCTGACGCGAAGCAAGCAGCGCCGTCGCACACAGAGTCATCGCATTCACCGCTGCCGCATCGTTGATGTGCGTCATCATACGGTTCGCGAGTTTATTCACCGTTGGCGTCATCCATTGCGGCTTACTCTCGCCCATCGGGTCAATATCTTGCGTCCATTGCGGTACCGTTTCATTCAAAAACTGGTTGAGTGGGATCGGCTCACCGAAGTTCACGTAACCTTGACCAAAATTGCGCAGCTTACGCAGCGTGCGCAGCACTAAACCCGCATTCTCTTTCTCTTTACGTTTGCCGCGTAACTCTTTGGCGTAAGTACCCACTTCCATCACATGCTCATAGCCGATGTAGACTGGGACTAAAGTCACTGGACGATTCAAACCACGCAACATCGCTTGAATGGTCATCGCCAACATGCCGGTTTTCGCTGGCAGCAAGCGACCAGTACGCGAGCGGCCACCTTCGCTGAAGTATTCCACCGAATAGCCTTTCGCAAACAGCTCAGCAAGATATTCACGGAAAATCGTTGAATAAAGTGGCGCACCTTTAAAGCTGCGACGAATGAAGAATGCGCCGCCGCGGCGGAAAATCGGCCCGGCAGGGAAAAAGTTCAGGTTGATCCCAGCAGCAATATGCGGCGGCACCATGCCTTCATGATAAAGCACATAAGAAAGCAGCAAGTAATCCATATGGCTACGGTGACAAGGCACGTAGACAATTTCATGACCATCTTGCGCCAAGCGACGCACGGTCGCCGCGTTATTGATGTTCAAACCTTGGTAGATGCGATTCCACAGCCAACCTAAGATGCGATCGCCTTTTTTCACGAGCGAATAGGAAAAATCCGCCGCGATCTCATCCAGAATGTCGTGCGCTTCTTTGCGCGCTTTCTCAAGCGGGATCTGTTTGGATTTCGCTTCGTCCGCAATCGCTTTTTCAATCGCAGGAGAATTCATCAAGCGGGCAAACAGTTGTGCTCGCTGCGGCAAATTGGGGCCAGACGCCGCCAGTTTTTGCCGAGAGAAGTGAATGCGTGCTACACGAGCCAATTTATGGGCAATCGAGGCATCGGTGCCGTGGGTGTCCGCCATGTAACGCATCGACACCACTGGACTAAAACGCACCAAGCAGTCACGGCCAGAAGCCAAAACAGCCAGCGCTTTCTCCGGACCATTCAACGCTTGCAAATAAGGTCTTTCTTGCCCTTCTTTGCCCGGTTTACGTCCCCACAAGACCGTTGCTGGAATCACCTGCACATCCAACTCACTGTCGAGCTTATGTTCAGTCAGCAGCTCAGAAAACAGCGCAATAGAGTCACTCGGTACATGTTGATCGCTACTCAGCAGCGTTGGGCGCGAAGCAATAAACACATAGCGCTGGCAAGCTTTGCCATTCAGCATCAAAGGCTCTAAAGGGTCAGGCAGCCCAGCTTCTTTGGCATGTGTTTGCAACGTCAGCAGGTCGACGTTGGAGCGAAACGGTAAGGCGTAAATCACCGGTTTATGAGTATCGATATCCAGATCTTGGATCGGATTCGATGGAATCGCCGTCCCTTTCACCAGCACCGACATCGGCAACTTCAGTAGTGAACGGGATAATAGGTGTCCTGAAGACATAGAGTTCAAAGCCTCAAGATTCTTGAAATAAGCGCGACAGTACGTCTGCTTTCACGGCCAACGCGAGAGCTCACCATCGTGCGGTATCGTTTTTTGCGCGCCAAGAATACCAGAAACTGGTCAAACCTTTTAATTTAATTGCTTACATGCGCAGCATTTCCGAGTGAAATGGGAAGCAGCCACACCGTACTTGAAGCCATTATGGAGGACGCAATCCAGTGGCTAACTTCACAATCACACAAAAAACAAGCAATTGGCTTTGCAATTCTCATTGCACTGGATATACTCACAGTCAACTGTATAAAAAGACAGGTGACTCATGAAGCCGTTAACTCCACGCCAACAAGAAGTGTTTGATCTGATCAAAAGTAAGATCGATGAAACCGGAATGCCCCCAACCCGCGCCGAAATTGCTAAAGAGCTGGGTTTTCGTTCGGCCAATGCGGCTGAAGAACACCTCAAAGCGCTGGCTCGTAAACAAGTGATTGAAATGGTGCCCGGAGCCTCACGTGGGATCCGCATCCTCGTCGATAACGCCGCGAACGAAGAAGAAGCCGAAATAGGCTTGCCTTTGATTGGCCGCGTTGCCGCGGGTGAACCGATTCTTGCTCAAGAGCATGTGGAAGCACACTACCAAGTCGATCCAAGCATGTTCCGCCCGCAAGCCGATTTTCTGCTGCGTGTACATGGCGAAAGTATGAAGAACATCGGCATCCTCGATGGTGACTTACTTGCTGTGCACAAAACACAAGATGTACGCAACGGCCAAGTGGTGGTGGCGCGCGTAGAAGATGACGTCACGGTGAAACGTCTGGAGCGCAAAGGTTCCAAAGTTTTCCTGCATGCGGAGAATGAAGAGTTTGCGCCAATCGAAGTCGATTTAGCCGCGCAATCACTCACCATTGAAGGCATTGCAGTAGGCGTCATTCGCAACAGCACTTGGATGTGAAGATTGTTGAGATAAATTCTCAACAACTTGCCTTCTTATTTGAGATTCATTATCATCTTCCTATCCCAGCATAGGAAGATGAGCATGCGCCACTCAGATTCACCCACCTCAGACCCATACCAAGTTCCTGCGAATTTGGTTCAGCCACTTTGGCTACGCAGCCGAGAAAGCTTGGTCGATAATGGCTTGGTGTATGATCCGATTGCAGCCAATGCCTGTAGGCGTTGCGCTTTAGCGCAAGACTGCCTGACTGGCGATATCGCTCAAAAGCAGTTACTGCACGTCACTTTGACTCAACTTTGTGATCAACAAGTTCGCCACTTTCTTGATACTCATCCTGATGGCTGGATCATTAATGTCGGTGCTGGCCTCGACACCCGCTTCTATCGAGTAGATAACGGCCGCTGCCACTGGATTGAGTGGGATATCACTGAAAATCTATTATGGCGTGAAAAGCTGTTTCACCGCAGTGAGCGTTATCAACTGGTGTGTGGTGATGTGATGCAACCACAAGGGCTCGCCGAACTGCCGATCCCTGAATTCGCTCCTGTGCTGTTGGTCTGTGAACATGCCTTGCTCGATTGCGATGCTCAGCAAGTGGCGCGTTTCGTGCGCTCTATCGGATTACATTTTGCCAAAGCCAGCGCCTGCCTTGTGGTGGCGGGAGATAAAACCTCCAGCTATCTAGGCCAAAAACTGGGCTGTGAAGCTTATGCCCACGGGTTTACCTGCGCAGGTGATGCCATCATCAATTGCTTGCCGTGGGCGAAATCGGTACGCACTTTCTCACCACTGGATCGCCATTGTGATCGCTGGAAATTTTGGCAACGCGCGATTGCACGCTCCGGCATTTACAAAACACGCTTAACCCCTGTTGTTGTTAACCTAGATTGGTAACCCGCCATCTCGGTCATGTCATAGCCCAACTATCCCCACTCAGTTACACTAACCGCAAGTCGTTACTGAGGTTTTCTGTGTGTCACTGATTTTGCAAACGTTGAAACAACCGAACGTGCATCGCCAAGTGCTGGCGATCGCGCTGCCTATGGTGCTGTCTAACATTACCGTTCCACTGCTCGGCTTGGTCGATGCTGCGGTGATCGGTCATCTCGAACACGCTTGGTATTTAGGCGGCGTGGCACTCGGCAGCACTATGATTAGCGTGACATTCTGGCTGCTCGGTTTTTTACGCATGTCGACCACAGGCTTAACCGCCCAAGCGCACGGTGCGCAAAATTCACAGCAGCTTGCTCGAGTTTTACTGCAAGGCAGCGTCATTGCACTGGGTTTAGCCGCACTGTTTTTACTGTTTCATCGCCCTATCGCCGAACTGATTTTTCACTTCAGCGATGCCAGCAGCGAAGTCAAAACCTACGCTGAAACGTATTTCTACCTTCGTGCTTGGAGTGCTCCAGCCGCACTCCTTAACTTTGTGCTATTGGGCTGGTTACTCGGTACGCAAAATGCCCGCGCCCCGATGTGGATGGTGATCATTACCAACCTGACCAATATTGTGCTCGATCTACTGTTGGTACTCGGGCTTGGGCTGAAAGTCGAAGGAGCCGCCATTGCGTCAGTTATTGCCGATTATGCCGGTCTCTTGTTTGGTCTCCTGTGTGTGGTGCGTTACTGGCGGCAGCATCAGCTCCCAGCCCCTTTCTCTTTCATCCCCTCTCTCACCAAAGAGCTTTCCCGTTTAGTGGCGCTCAATCGTGACATCTTCCTCCGCTCACTCTGTCTGCAAGCCGTATTTAGCTTTATGACCTTTCAAGGCGCAGCGTTGGGAGATGAAATCGTCGCTGCTAATGCGGTGCTGATGAGCTTTTTGATGATGATTTCCTACGGTATGGATGGATTTGCCTACGCGATGGAAGCCATGGTCGGTAAAGCAATTGGTGCCAAGGATGATCGCCAACTGCGTACTGCCATGATTAGCAGTACCTTTTGGGCTACCATGATCTGTTTGCTGTTAAGCCTGATCTTCTTAAGTTTTGGATCGGATCTGACCCAGATGATCACTAACATTCCGAGCGTTCAAGCAACGGCGGAGCATTATCTGCCTTGGCTGGTCGCCATGCCATTAATCGCCGTATGGTGTTTTCTATTGGATGGTGTGTTTATCGGCGCGACCAAAGGCAAAGAGATGCGAAATAGCATGGCTATTTCGGCCGTCGCCTTCTTTGCCATTTACGGGTTCATGACCCACTACGGTAATCACGCTCTGTGGCTAGCCATGCTCAGCTTTATGGCATTGCGTGGCGTGACACTTGGCATCGCTTTAGCAGCCCAATGGCGCGCTGGCACCTTCTTACAATCTAGCTAAAAAGTAGGGAGCACACATGTGCTCCCTATTCTCATCAATCGCTTACGCCATCATTGATGCCATGGTTTTATTCGTCTTCTTGCGCTTCATCGGGCTCGTCACGGGTATAAAAACGGGCGAAGAACAAGCCGACTTCAAACAACAAGCACATAGGAATCGCGAGTAGCGTTTGCGAAATCATATCCGGTGGGGTTAGCAGCATGCCGACCACAAATGCCCCAACAATAATGTAAGGACGCTTTTCCGACAGGCTTTTAGGCGTGGTTGCGCCCGTCCAGCACAGCAGAATGATCGCCACGGGTACTTCAAACGCGATACCAAAGGCTAAAAACAGCGCCAATACAAAATCGAGATAACTCGCGATATCGGTCGCGAACTCCACACCACCGAGTGAAATAGCGGTGAAAAATCCAAACACCAGCGGAAACACCACAAAATAGGCAAACGCCACA
The DNA here is from genome assembly GCF_009665255.1 of Vibrio metoecus. Lineage (NCBI taxonomy): Bacteria > Pseudomonadati > Pseudomonadota > Gammaproteobacteria > Vibrionales > Vibrionaceae > Vibrio > Vibrio metoecus. The sequence goes on along the minus strand of NZ_CP035686.1, from coordinate 2,794,662 downwards.
CCGCAGTAAAATAGCAGCGAGCTAGAGACCAGCAGCGGGAAGATTAAACGCCGTTCGTGCTTATATAAACCGGGAGCCACAAACGCCCACACCTGATACAAAATGAAAGGCACCGCGAGAAACACAGCGGCAATCAACGTCAGCTTTAAAGGTGTGAAAAAGGGTGAAGCCACATCGGTCGCAATCATGGTTGCGCCCGCGGGAAGTCGCTCGACTAGGGGTTTTGAGACAAACTCGTAAATTTCATTCGAGAAATAGATCAAGCCAATAAATATCACCACCACGGCCGCCACTGCTTTGAGTAGGCGATTACGCAGTTCCAGCAAATGGCTGATCAAAGGTTGGGTCTGTTCAACGGAAGACATGCAAACCTCATGTAACAGATCAAAAAAGAGTTATCACATCAGTACTAAAACCTAGGATAACTCTTGATAAAGAGAGCTTAAAAAACGCTTATTCGGACTTTTTTTCCGCCGGTTGCGACGCGCTATCGAGGCGAACATCGGGCTCTGTAGCCGAACTGGGGTTGCTACTGGTAGAGCTAGCTTCGCGGCTTGGGGTTGCGGCGTAAGGACGCTGCACTTCCTGCGCGGCTTGCTTGAGTGATTCCACCGATTTTTGCAGTTCAGGAGATAAATTTTGCATCCCCATCTGCTCGGCTTTGCGCAGGTTTTCTTGTAACTCCTGCACTTTCAACTCATGCGCTAACTCATCCTTCACGCTATTGGCCATGCTTTTCGCTGCAGAGACAAACTTTGCCACGCTGCGAATCGCATGGGGTAATCGCTCAGGGCCAAGCACCACCAGCGCCACAATAGCGATCAATACCAGTTCCCAAAAACCGATATCAAACACGACTTATGCCTGCTCTTTGTCTTTTTTCACTTCAGCAGACGCATTGGTTTTGGCCTGCTCAAGATTTTTGGTTTCGAAGTCAGCATCTTTCTGATTTGCTGCGCTGTTTGACTCTTCTTCCGACATGGCTTTCTTAAAGCCTTTGACCGCGCTGCCCAAATCACTGCCAATACCGCGCAGTTTCTTAGTGCCAAACAGCAATACCACGATCACTGCAATGATAAGAAGTTGCCAAATACTGATACCACCCATCTCTTTTACCTCGGGTTATGTGTGAACAAATCTTCGAACTTATCGACGCGACAAGGCGCTTACTGGCGATAAGCTCGCCAACTCAATAGCCAACATAACACGCCAATGGTCGCGCTACCGATCGCTAAAGGTTCTAATTGGTTGGAGATCCATATCGCCGAGCATACGACTAATGTGGCTCCAACACCAAACAAAAACTTTCCCGTCCCTTGTTGACGTTTGGATTGGCGATAACCTTGATAAAGATTATCTAAACGCTGATTCAAGTTACGACCTTGCTTTAAGCTGTCATACAACAATTCTGGCAGCTCAGGCATTTTTTCAAACCATAAGGGCGCACGCTCTTTCAATGCATGCAAGAAAGCTTGTGGTCCCACTTGGTTAGCCATCCACTTTTCTAAAAACGGTTTGGCGGTTTGCCATAAATCGAGTTGTGGGTAGAGCTGACGCCCCAAACCTTCGACATACAGCAGTGTTTTTTGCAGCAAAACTAACTGCGGCTGCACTTCCATATTGAAGCGTCGCGCGGTGTTAAACAGATTCAGTAACACGTGACCAAATGAAATCTCACACAGCGGTTTGGCGAAAATCGGCTCACACACCATGCGGATCGCCACTTCAAACTCATCAACATTGGTATCCAGTGGTACCCAACCGGAATCGACGTGCAGTTGCGCTACGCGGCGATAGTCACGATTGAAGAAGGCGAGGAAGTTTTCGGCCAGATAGCGCTTATCTTCGCTATTCAGTGTCCCGACTATGCCGCAGTCCAAACCAATCCATTGCGGGTTTTCAGGATGGTTAGGATTGACGAACACGTTACCCGGATGCATATCCGCATGGAAGAAACTGTCGCGAAACACTTGGGTGAAAAACACACTCACGCCACGTTCCGCCAGTAACTTCATATTGGTGCCGTTGGCATGAAGTCCTGCCAAGTCAGAAACTTGGATGCCGTATATTCGCTCAGAAACCATGACAGTTTCATTACAGAAATCAGTTAACACCTCAGGGACATACAACTCTTCGCTGTTTTCGAAGTTGCGGCGCAGCTGAATCGCATTGGCCGCTTCACGGCGCAGGTCCAACTCATCGAGCAAGGTTTTCTCGTATTCGCGTACCACTTCCACCGGTTTTAAGCGGCGTGCTTCTGGCAGCGCTTTAGCCACAATGCGTGCCACGCGATACATCAGCTTGATGTCGGCATCAATCTGCGGACGAATATCCGGACGAATCACTTTCAGCACCACATCACGACCATTACTCTTGAGCTTGGCGGTGTGTACTTGGGCTATCGACGCGGAAGCTAATGGTTTGATATCAAAGTCATCAAACCAAGTTTCCAGCGGTGCACCGAGTTCTTCTTCAATCAATTGCTTGGCTTGTAGGCCATCAAACGGAGCGACTTTATCTTGCAACATAGCCAAGGGATCGGCGATGTGCGGCGGAAACAAATCACGGCGAGTCGACATCATCTGCCCAAACTTAATCCACACCGGGCCAAGTTCTTGCAGTGCCAAACGTAAACGATCACCTAACGCTTTATCGGCGTGTTGATTGCGCAGCCAAAAAAGAGATTTACGCGCCAGTAGCGGCGCTCGGGTCAGATGATGCTCTGGCAACAGCTCATCTAAGCCATATTCGAGTTGAACTTTAACTATCCGGTATAAACGTTTCAGCTCTGCAGGTTTCATGCTTTTTCCAGTAACTGGTTCAAACGCGCTTCTAAACGCGCAGCGTGACTTTTCACGTCATCCACTTGATCGCAAAAATAGGCAATTTCCAACGGTGGCGGCGCAATCCGCCACTCTTCAGTGAGCACCTGTGCCAAGTGGTTTTGATGCTTATGCGCTTGCTGTTTTAGCGCGCCGGCGATGCTTTTCACACCATGCACGACACTGTGTGCCACCACATCACCCGTGATGCGCGATAACCACTCTTCCACATCCGGTTTGCAATCGGTCATCAGCTCGGAAAACTTCTGCGCCAGTTGGATATCGCCGTCCAGCTCTAGCTTATCTTGCTTGATCAACTGGGTAATATTGGCTTGCTCACGCAACTGAGGAAGAATCGAGAGGTTTAATGCCAGATAGCAATCCGGCTGGCCTTCAAAGCCGGTCATCACATCGATGCGCTGACTGAACACAAAGGTCAGGGATTGATTTAACTCTCGCAGATGCAGCAAAATCACTTTGCCTTTCAGACGCAGCAGTTTGCGGCCTAACGCCGGATCATCATTGATGAGCGTATTGAGCGTGGTTTCAATCACTGCGGTCAGCAAAGGAGACAGTGGCATGGTTGCAAGCAATGACATAGCAGCCCTTAAAATTTGTAACCACGATGCAGCGCCACAATGCCGCCGGTCAGGTTGTAATAGGTGGTTTGTTCAAAACCCGCCTCTTCCATCATGCCTTCTAGAGTCTCTTGATCCGGATGCATGCGGATCGACTCAGCGAGATAGCGATAGCTGTCTGCATCATTGGCAATCAGTTGCCCCATCTTAGGCAAAATATGGAACGAGTAAGTGTCATAAAGCTTAGACAGCGGCTCAAGGATCGGCTTAGAAAACTCCAGCACCAACAAACGGCCGCCGGGTTTCAATACACGGAACATCGAACGCAGTGCTTTATCTTTGTCGGTCACGTTACGCAGACAGAAACTGATGGTGATGCAGTCAAAATAGTTGTCTGGGAAAGGCAGCTCTTCGGCGTTGGCTTGCACGTAATGCACATTGCCTACCACGCCGCTGTCGCGCAGTTTATCGCGGCCAACATTGAGCATAGAGTTATTGATATCGGCCAAAATCACATGGCCTTTCTCGCCCACAATACGTGAGAATTTCGCGGTTAAATCGCCTGTACCGCCGCCCAAATCGAGAATGCGTTGTCCCGGACGTGCGCCTGAACAATCGATGGTAAAGCGCTTCCATAAACGGTGGATACCGCCCGACATCAGGTCATTCATGATGTCGTATTTGGCCGCAACCGAGTGAAACACTTGCGCGACTTTATGTACTTTTTCATCTTTACGTACGGTTTCAAACCCGAAGTGGGTCGTTTCCTGATTGTCTGTTGCAGAGTTTGCTAGCACGTTGGTGTCCGTCATTATTTTTCCTCTTTGGCCGTCATGACTGCGGCGACTGCGGGCGATTAGTTTACTTTATCCTCAATCGGATGTCTTTCTACTAAAGGGGCATTTTCCTGATCCGGCGCTTGTTGTGCGCGTTCAATCAATGGCTGAGGGATAGAACGTTTGATTTCCACCCCAAGCTGTTTGAAGCTTTCCGCCTGACGAATCGCGTTACCACGCCCAGTCACCAGCTTATTCATCGCCCCTTGGTAGCTCTGATTGGCTTTATCCAATGCACCGCCCAGCCCTTCCATATCTTCTACGAACAAACGCAGCTTATCGTACAACTTGCTAGCACGTTCGGCGATCAGCTGCGCATTTTGATTCTGCCGCTCGTTGCGCCATAAGTTATCAATGGTGCGCAGCGCCACCAGCAAAGTGGTGGGGCTCACCAAAATAATGTTCTGCTCCATCGCGTCTTTGACCAAGCTTGGGTCGGCTTGAATCGCGACTTGAAACGCGGGCTCAATCGGAATAAACATCAGCACGTAATCGAGGCTCTGAATGCCTTTGAGTTGATGGTAATCTTTCTGCCCTAGCCCACGAATATGGTTACGCAGCGCAAGTAAGTGCTCACGTAATGCGCTATCTCGCTCGTTATCGGTTTCGGCATGGAAGTAACGTTCGTACGCTACTAAGGCCATTTTTGAGTCGATCACTACCTGTTTGTTTTGCGGCAAATAGACAATCACATCTGGCTGATAACGCTTACCCGCTTCGTTTTGTAAGCTGACTTGAGTTTGGTATTCATGCCCTTCGCGCAGCCCAGATTCCGCCAGCACACGCGCCAACACAACTTCGCCCCAGTTGCCTTGCTGCTTGTTATCCCCTTTCAGCGCTTGGGTCAGGTTGACCGCTTCTTTGGCCATCTGCTCATTAAGGCGCTGCAAGTTACGCAGTTCATGCACTAAGGTGTGACGCTCTTTGGCTTCGTGGTTAAAGCTATCATTGACCTGCTTTTTAAAACCTTCGAGCTGCTCTTTAAGTGGTGTGAGCAAACCTTCCAAACTCTGGCGGTTTTGCACATCGACCGTGGCGGTTTTGTGCTCAAACACCTGATTGGCTAAATGCTCAAATTGCTGTTTTAGGCGCTCTTCGGCTCGTTCAAGCAGCTGCAATTTTTCTTGGCTCGCCACCAACTGCTGCTGATGACGCGCTTCTTGCTCACGCAATTGGCTTTCTAACTCGGCTTTCGCGGTGCGCACTTGGTTTAGCTCATCGGCATACTGCTGGCGCTCTTGTTTCACCACCTCAAAGTAACGCAGCTTTTCCAGCACTGCCATTAACTTGCCGTGTGATTGCTTGAGTTCAAATTCGTTTTTGTCACGTAACGCATCCAGCTCATCCAACTCTTGCTGCGCGGTGGTGAGCTGCTCATTAAGCTGCTGAATTTGCTGCGCATGCCAGTGGCTCTGCTGCTCAAGTTGTTGCTCAAGCAATTGGGTTTTCAGTTGGTAGCGCTGCTTGACCCACCAGCCGATCGCCACTCCAGTGACTCCTGCACTCACTAACGCCGACCACAATGCGCTTTGATTTTCAAAAATCCATTGCATGTTGAACACTTACTGTGATTTATCTCGATCAAAATGGTATTTCGACACTGGATAAATGTCCAGTTTGTTGCGCGTTTATTCTCCCCTAGACTAGCGAAAAACAAGGATAAGAGAGTTTCAGGATGAATGAAAAACGCGCGTTAGGTTTGGGCTTGGCTTCGGTACTGTTGTGGTCAACGGTCGCGACTGCCTTTAAATTGACGCTGGCCGAGTTAAACCCGCTGCAAATGGTGACGGTGGCGAGCATTGTCTCTGCGCTCGCGTTACTGGTGATTTGTGCTGCGATGGGCAAGCTTAAGCTGATCGTCCCCACTTTACTGGCCAATCCGTTTTACTACCTGTTGCTTGGATTGATTAACCCACTCGCCTATTACCTGATTTTGTTTAAAGCCTATTCGCTGCTGCCCGCCTCACAAGCGCAAGCCATCAACTACAGTTGGGCGATCACTCTCACCTTGATGGCGGCGCTGTTTCTCGGCCAACGCATTCGTAAACAAGATTGGATCGCCTGTGCTCTGAGTTACTTTGGTGTCGTGGTGATTGCCACAAAAGGCGATCTGCTCGGCCTGCAATTTGAAAGTCCACTTGGGGTTGGTCTCGCCCTGCTGTCGACTCTGCTGTGGGCGGGATATTGGATTCTCAACACCAAAAATAAAGCTGACCCGATCGTTGGGGTGTTACTCGGCTTTCTGCTGGCAATCCCGTTTGCACTGGCGCTGTGTTGGCACGAAAACCTCAATTGGCAAGGCATCACCACCCAAGGTTGGTTAGCGGTCACTTACGTGGGACTGTTTGAAATGGGCATCACGTTTGTACTTTGGCTCAGCGCACTAAAAAATACCCAGAACACCGCACGCATCAGTAACCTGATTTTTGCTTCGCCTTTTATCTCATTGCTCCTGCTTGCCACCATCATTGGCGAAGCGATCCACCCAACCACCTTGATCGGTTTAGTGCTGATTATTGCCGGTTTAGTCGCTCAGCAGTGGAAAAGCAAAGCCGGCGGTACATCTGCCACACAAACCGAATCGCTGTAAAACCTGCAGAACAGTCAAAATTGATTACACTTTAAACACAAGGCTAGTGTTTAGGAGGTGATGATGAATCGCCGTAATCAATCTGTGATCAACGAAGAAGTGACGTTTTCCAAAGATGTCGAACTGGTTTCTACCACCGACACTCGTGGCATTATCACCTACGTCAATGAAGCATTTTGTCAGGTCGCAGGGTATACCGCTGAAGAGTTACAGCATAAAAATCACAACATTATTCGTCATCCCGATATGCCAAAGGCAGCTTTTCAGGATTTGTGGGATCACCTGAAACTCAAACACGCTTGGCGCGGCGCGGTAAAAAACCGCTGTAAAGATGGTCGCTACTATTGGGTTGATGCGTTTGTTACACCAATCTATGAAAAAGGTCAGTTGGTTGGCTACCAATCCGTACGTCGTCAATTAGACCCTAAGGTGCGAGAGCGTGCCGAAAAAGCTTATCGCGCGATTCAACATGGCCAACGCATCACGCCAAGACTGCAGTTCTCGACAACCCATAAGCTACTTATCTCATTACTGGTTACCGGGCTTATCGCGCTGGCTGCTATTTTTTATTCACCGTACTGGTGTTTATTGCTTCCCGTGTTCTACTTTCTGTTTTTTTATGGTGAAGTGATTAACCAACCTCACTTCAATGATCGACTACGTCAACAATACGATAGCGTGTCACGTTGGGTTTATTGCAATACGCCCAACAACCAAGCGGAGTTTCATCTGTTAATGGATGAAGGGCGCAACCGCACGATTTTAGGGCGAGTGCTAGATGCCAGCCGTGCACTGCGCGATAAAGTGAAAGAGCTAGAACAGATCTCACACAGCTCAAGCCAAAGTGTCGAAGTGCAAAATGGAGAGCTCGAAACTATCTCCACCGCAATGGAAGAAATGGTCGCTACCATCGCCGAAGTGGCGCGCAACAGCAGCCACTCTTCAGAGCAAGTTCACCAAGCCACTCAGCTTTGCCATCATGCCGTTAAGCAGATCGATAATACCGAACAACAAGTGGCTTATTTGGTAAAAGAGGTTGAGACTTCTTCCGCCAATACTGAAGTGATGGCTGAGAAAATTGCCGCCATTGGGCAAGTGATGAACGAAATTCTTGGCGTTGCAGATCAAACCAATTTGTTGGCACTCAACGCCGCAATTGAAGCCGCTCGCGCGGGAGAACAAGGTCGAGGCTTTGCCGTGGTCGCCGACGAAGTACGCGCCTTAAGCCAACGCACTCACAAAGCGACAGAAGGGATCCAAGTCTCGATGCAAGAAATTCTGGATGCACTACAACAACTCAAAAGCACTATGAACAACGGCACACAACTCGCTAACGCCTGCATTCATACTACACAGGAAACTCGCACAGAGATTGAAGCCCTTAATCAGGCCATTAGCGGCATTGATGATGCAGCAACCCAAATATCCACCGCTGCAGAACAGCAAAGCATTGTTGCCAAAGAGATCAATCAGAACTTACTCAACATTAAGGAGGCGTCGACTCGCACGCTGCAAGATGCTCAATCCGTTGCGGGTTTGGCATTGGATGTGAAAAGTAAAGCCGATGCCATGGCAGCGCTCGGCTTGTCATTTAAATCTTAGGATTAATGTGATGAGACAATAAAGTTTGCCCGTAAGCGCTGAATGTGACAATAAAGATTGTCCTATTTATAAATATGAAAATATAGATTATCGCGTAGAAGAATTGAAGATGGTACTGGTATACGGTCATCCCGAGTAAAAACAAATTAAATCAATAAGGTAATGGGCGATTTTAAAAATGCTCCATTTAGCTCTAATATTTTTAAGATATTGTCTTTGCTTAAACTTTTGTGATGCGATAAACCTAAAATATTCCTTAAATTGGTATGAGTGAACATGTAATGCGAGTAAAAATAAAACAAAATGAAAATGGTGAGCGCTACTTCATAATTCCTGATGAGTTTCAAAAGGATTTGTCTTGGAATGAAGGAGATCTAATAGAATGGATTGATAATGGTGATAGCTGTTGGACTTTAAAGAAACTCTGTCAGCAGGATGCATTAGAACTTAAAGCAATTGAAAATTCTGGGTTGAAATCTGACTATAAGCAATCAGATTAAAAGACGATTATGAGTTTGCTCAATAGTCACAAACAAGACACTCTTCAATCCTGCATGTTGCATATATGAGCAATGTGTAACCATTCACATTTTTTCAGTGGAGGTTTACAATTAATGTCTCTTCCATCTGACTCCAAACTCAAAAAGTAACTAACCGAATATACGATAAATGACTGGCTCTTTGAACGAGATCCAGCCAACATAATCACTAAAAAAACTTTCCTACTTTTTTCAAGATCTTATCGACAACGTTAGCTAATTTGGCCAGGTTCTTAACATGTCCTTCAGCTTCCTTCAGAACTTCTTTTGCTTCATTTGCATTACTAATTAGCTCCTCAAGTTCCTTTTGTGATGCCTTAAGCTTGCTGGAGTTAGACTCAATAATTGCGGTGTGGTACTCATGAAGTTTATCACCAAGCTCTTCAAAGCTACGTAATAGCGACTCATCTTCAGGCCCAAGCATTGAGCGGTCCAGATACCCCTTGATTTGATCATATGAACTTTTCAGTTCTCTGTAAGTAGCATTGTTGTCGGCCATGTTGCTATTCTCCTAAGGTATCGCGAAAGTCTTTGATTGCGTCGATCTGAACTTTAGTAGACTGAAGTGCTTTTTTGGCAGCATTTTTAGTTAAGTCATCATCGCTTTTCAGGGACATAACAATAGACTGATTTAGATCCTGAATTGAACTCAATGCACGTTCTAATTTTGCGTATTGAGAATCTAAGTTATTCAAGCGAATTTTTATTTCATACGTCTTTTTATAGGCATCCACTCGTTCTTCTAATGAGTGATTGAAGGTTACGCAACGCTTATCTTCAATCACTTCACAACGATTGGGGTTGTTGAGCAGATACAAGCGGATTTGTAGCTCTTTCTCTAAACTGATCTTAGTTACATGTTTCCATGAATCTAACTCGCTCTTTAAAGAGTCGAACGAACGTTGAATAATTGTTTCGGAATCGATCAAAATAGTCTTTAGGAGGTCGTAGCGTTTTTTCTCTGTATAAGTGCGAGCAATGGCGTTTATACTTACTGATAGTAGCTTTATATCATTGGCGTCAGTCGACACAACTTGTGGTAACTCAGACAAAGACTCGATAGATGCGTTTAGCTTCTTAGAGTAATTATCTAGCTCTTCAGTTCGGTCATCCGTTGCCAGTACGTAGATACTCTGAGAAAACGTCTTCAGATTATGTAACAGACGCTCTTGGTCAGAGCTATCGATAGTTACTATATCTAATCCATTTACGGTGACTCCATCTCTCGTAGCTTTAACCAATTCCGCATTTACTCGAGCCTCATCAGCGGATTTATACACATCCATTAGGGTCTCTTGAACTTTTGTAGTTTGGTCTGCGTATTCGCTAACCAGCGTTATTGATTCATTTGATGCACACCCAACCAAGGCGAACACCGCAAATAAAGCAACAACATTAAGATGAACTTTGGGCAACATTATGTTCAACGTTCTTTGTATCATATATCTTTAAGCCTTCTACCCTTGTTTTATTTAGACAACTAAGCAACACAGATACCGTATCGAGGTAAGACATCTCGAATTACTTCTAGTCGGTACGTTTTCAGTGCATCATGAAACTGTTTCCAGTCTGACTGTAGAAAGGCAGTTGTATAATGGTAAACAACTTTATCGTTTTGGATCGAACTTGGCCCTCTTGCCAACTCTTTCCAACTTTCGCTACCGTCTTTGTTGAACGGTAAATCAACGGGAGCAAAACCAAAGAGTCCTTCCCGTAGTTTTTGAACCCACTTAGCGTGCCGAGCATCACCATCATCATCAACAATTTCTCTCAGAGTCTGCTCAATCATTGAGTATTGCTGAGTACTCAGTCCGGGCTTCGAATCAATGTTCATTAAAGAGTCAGAATCTTTCCAACATTGAAGCGCTTTGCACATAGCATTCGCAGCATCGAGGTAGATTGCCGTGTTATCTCTCTCAACGAAAGTTCCCTCTCCGTTAATATAAGACCATTTAGCGTAGGGACGATCAGGGAAAGACAACACTGCTCCGTGGCCTAGTGGTGATGAACCCGATATACCCTGACTTAACAGCTTATATTTGATGCTTTCTAAAGCCGAAGTGGAAGAAGAATCAAGCCCGCTTACCCTGTTGTAATCATGGATTACACCTGCAAAGCCTTGATGAGCAAAGGTATCTGCATACACATGCATCGCAATTCCCATGAGATGAGCCGCAAATGGCTTGTCCCAATGTGTTGCTACCATTCTCAACATGTCTCTAGCCACATGACTGTCGGGTTTACAGATTAACCGATGGATGAATGAACCATCCGGCTCACAGCCTGAAGGAAGTCCTTGGTTACCAGGGAGAAAATGAAAAGGAATCCACACCAAATGATTCGCCAATTCTTGCATATTCCTATAATCTAGCATTTTGTGTGCCGAAGCTATACGGTCAAACATTGCGCCATTGTCGAAATAGATTGGCTTGTTATTTGTTGCTTCATCTACATATTGAGCTGAATATGCTACTTTTTCAGCATCAGTATGTGAAATACCTGCGAAGCGAGCTACTACATAGGTAAGGGTGTGGTGTCCATCTATTTGCATCAGTACCTCCAGCTCGTCAACGAACTGCTTGTTACACATCACTGCCAAAGGAAGACGCTTTTAAGTTGTTGATATGAAGTTTCTTAGCCCGACAGCGCATTGCTTACCTCACAACTGTACTGATTACTCAGTTGTGGATAATTTAAATATATCAATAAGTAAGATAGGCGGATAGTAAGGAGATACAGCCAAGATAAAGCAGTCACAGAAATATCTGAAATCATTTCTGTACGTACTGAATAAAGTAGTAGTTGATCAAGCTAAATTATTGCCGTCGAGTAAAAAGGTGTAAACGCGCATGATAAGCAGCCTTGTTGCGTAAAAGCATTATTAACCACTCCTCATCTCTATCAACCAAATATAAGGCTGCTCCACTATTATCTGATAGTTTGAAACATTACATGGTGAAGAGGATAGTACTTGTTTGATAGCACAACTAAAACAGGTCACATTCACTATTTCGCAACAAAGACTAATTACTCAAGTAAAGCCTCACGAAGACGGTTAGTTAATACAACGTTGCTGTGAGTCTCTGTAGTGGCATAGTGAATTTGGTCACTTAGTTAGAGGTGATATCATCACCTCATAAGTTAACAGGTGACATTATGACAAAACGTACAAGACGGCTATTTAGCGCAGAGTTTAAGTTAGAAGCAGCGCAGCTAGTCTTAGACCAAAATTACTCAGTGACGGAAGCAGCCCAAGCCATGAATGTGGGCAAGTCCACGATGGATAAATGGGTTCGCCAGCTTAGAGAAGAACGCCAAGGGAAAACACCTAAAGCTTCACCTATGACCCCTGAGCAAATAGAAATTCGGGAATTGAAAAAGAAGCTGGCTCGCCTTGAAGAGCATAATGAAATACTAAAAAAAGCCACGGCTCTCTTGATGTCGGACTCACTGAACAATTCTTGATAATCAAGAAACTCAAGCAGAGCCACAGCGTAAAAATATTATGCGAAGTCTTCAATGTTCATCGAAGTAGTTATCACTATTGGCTTAAACGCCCAGCGTTAATTAATGCGGAAACAATAAAACTGCGCAGCTTGATTAGCGAGGCTCACGCCGCAAGCAATGGCTCTGCGGGAGCGAGAACCATTGCAGATATAGTCACAAATCAGGGTGTAAAGCTGAGCCGATACCGAGCAACAAAGCTAATGAGAACTCTTGGTTTAGTAAGCTGCCAAGAACCAAAGCATCGTTACAGAAAGGCTTCACAAGAACATATTGACGTTCCAAATCACTTAAGTCGTCAATTTGCTGTTACGGCTCCAAATGAAGTCTGGGCTGGCGATGTTACGTATATTTGGACTGGTAATCGGTGGATGTATTTAGCGGTCGTTATCGATCTTTTTGCCCGCAAAGTGATCGGTTGGTCAATGTCTTTGTCGCCTGATAGTCGGTTGACAGGTAAAGCGCTGTCTATGGCCTATGAATCTCGCGGAAAGCCAAAAGGTGTCATGTTCCATAGCGATCAAGGCAGTCATTATACTAGCCGTAAATACCGTCAATTACTGTGGCGCTTTCAAATAAAACAGAGTTTATCTCGCCGAGGAAACTGTTGGGATAATGCGCCGATAGAGCGCTTCTTTAGAAGTCTGAAGACGGAATGGGTGCCAACTGTGGGTTATCGTAGCTTCGCTGAGGCTCAACAAGAGATCACCCGCTACATTATCGGATATTACTGCCAACTCAGGCCACATCAGTATAACGGTGGTCTAACTCCCAATGAATCAGAACGATTATATTGGGAAAACTCTAAAACCATGGCCAATTTTAGTTGACCACTACAAAGGGTTTTAGCTACTTTTTGTGTATAACCTAGAGGAAGGATAGGAAATTGTTCTCTTATGTCTGTTACTGAATCTGTAAACTCTGCTAAATAGAAAAAATCACTCTCAATAGAAGACAACATGTGGTGAATGCGTTGTGTTTTTATGCCTTGGATTAATGACCGAGTACCATTTGATTTGACGTCCTGAATCCTAAGCCAAGGCTTGTAGTCCCTCCCTGAACCAAGACCATATTTATTTTTAAGAGCACGTTGGTAATCTTGTAAAGAATCCAGCTTTCGTCCTCGCGCCATAGCATATCCAAGTAATTCATTATGAATATAACGTATCGTTGAAATGCCATATGGGCAAACTTTATTGTCTCAAAATTTCCTTACGGGCAATCTTTTTTGCTTGTGGGCAAACTTTTTTGTCTCTGCACAACAATTAAACCCACTGGCCGGCGACATAGCCACTCGACCAAGCCCATTGGAAGTTATAGCCGCCGAGCCAGCCAGTGACATCCATCACTTCACCGATAAAGAATAAGCCTTTGACGGTTTTGCACTCCATGGTTTTGGATGAGAGGCAATCGGTATCCACGCCGCCAAGCGTCACCTCTGCGGTGCGATAGCCTTCGGTACCGTTTGGCACAATCGACCACTGCTCTAAACTGGTTTGCAATGCTTCGAGCTCTTTCGGGGAATACTGTTTCAACGGTTTATCGGCAAACAATTGGCGCTCAATCAACACTTCCACCAAACGCTTGGGCAACACTTTCGATAAGGTATTTTTCAAAGATTGATTCGGGTGCGCTTCTTTTTCGCTATTCAGCAGCTCCACCAAATCCACGTCCGGCACTAAGTTGGTGGTGATGATTTGTCCTGGCGTCCAGTAGGATGATATTTGCAGCACCGCAGGCCCAGATAAGCCGCGGTGAGTAAACAGCAAGGCTTCTTTGAAGGTTTTACCGCATTCCGCGCGCATCTCCACCGGAATCGCAATCCCCGATAACGGCGCGAAATCTTCCTTATCTTGCACATGCAACGTAAATGGCACTAGGCCTGCTGTGGTGCTGATCACGGGCAAACCAAACTGCTCAGCAATCTTGTAGCCAAACGGCGTGGCACCCAATTTCGGCATCGACAAACCACCCGTGGCGACCACCAGCGACGCGCACTCAATCTCACCGATGGTAGTTTGCAGCGCAAAGCCTTGCTCCGTTTGGGCTATCGCACTGATTTCAACTTGATAACGCTGTTCGATATTCGATTGGTTACACTCGCTGAGAAGCATATCGACAATTTCTTTGGCCGAATCAAGGCAAAACAGCTGGCCATGATCACGTTCTTCATAAGCAATACCGTATTTACTGACCAGCGAGATAAAATCCCAGTTGGTGTATTGCGACAATGCCGATTTCACAAAGTGTGGGTTTTGGCACAAGTAGTTCGCCGCCGAGACATCATAGTTAGTAAAATTACAGCGACCACCACCGGAGATCAGAATTTTTCGCCCCGGCTTTTTAGCATGATCGAGCAGCAATACCTGACGGCCACGTTGTGCCGCCTGCGCTGCGCACATTAAACCTGCTGCACCCGCGCCAATTATCACTACATCGACTTTCTTGCTCATCACTGCCACCTAATACCATAAAAAAAGGATGTGCTGAGTGCACATCCTTACTCACTTGGGCGGCTATTCTAACGGCAAATCGTCACTCTGCCAACGCAATGCCAATGTAGGGCAAATGCACGCAATTAGAGCATAAATGCAACGACTGTGGTCAGAACCAGTAGCGAACCGGACAGAACAAACAGCTCACGGACCCGATCACACTTGCCGGTAAATACGGGATCATGATGATGGTGATACTCGCGACCTTTAAGATAGTGATATAAGCGAACCTGTTTGGTCACGTTGCCATGAGTGGTGAAAAAGCCTCGACCGTCGACTTGTTGATAAAGCAACGGATGAGCTTCACGCATGATGTAAATAAGTGAGCGCAGCGCTGTCACATAACGTGCGACGTTAATCGCCGTCACGGCCATAAGCGCAAATAGAATGGTATCTCCACTGATCATCTTTTCCTCCCTACACACCTTGTGTTGAGAATGCCCAGAGAAAAAGACGATCGCTTCAGTTTGTCTTTTTGCCGATCTTACTCAGCAGGAGCATCCATCACAGAAGATGAGCCTTTCTTTGCCAATGCTGCGAGATCTTTATCAATGAAGAACAACGCCTTACCATCTTCACCGACCAGTTCCAGCTTATCTAAAATCCCTTTAAACAACTTCTCTTCTTCATGCTGTTCAGCCACGTACCACTGAAGGAAGTTAAATGTTGAGTAGTCTTGGGAGGTGAACGCCACATGAGCCAGTTTGTTAATCTGTTGCGTGATCTTCTGTTCATGTTGATACGTCTCACGAAACACTTCACCCAGTGAAGCAAATTCGTGGCGTGGCGCAGCGATCGCACCAAGGATTGGCAGTGCTCCCGTCTCGCTCACATAAGTGAACAGACGTTGCATATGCTGCATTTCTTCTACCGCATGAACGCGTAAAAACTCAGCAGCGCCATCAAATCCTTTGTCTTCACACCAAGCACTCATTTGTAAGTATAGATTGGATGAGAAAAATTCGAGGTTAATTTGCTCATTGAGATGTTCAACCATCGCTTGCGACAACATAGAAAACTCCTAATTCACTGTAACTATTTGAACGAACTATAACATGTTCGCTAGTTATTGTAGCCCTACCCCAAGGTATCGCCATCAAACTGAGATCGCTGCGACAAAAAAATCACCAATCCAGTGCTACGCTGTGCTTAGTCACCCGAAAAGGAGTCCATACAATGAGTTATCAACATCTTTTGGTTGCGGTGGATCTGTCTGAAGACAGCAAACTGCTGGTTGAAAAAGCGGTGGCTTTGGCCAAACCTCTCAATGCAGAAGTCTCATTCATTCATATCGATGTGAACTACGCTGAGCTATACACCGGCCTTATCGATATTAATTTAGCTGAAACCCAGCATCACGCCATGGAAGCATCGCAAAAACAGCTACAAGATTTGGCGCAACATGCTAATTACCCCATCAAGCATACCTTGGTAGGTAGCGGTGATTTGACGAATGAACTGTGCGAAACCATCAGCGAATTTAACGTGGATTTATTGGTGTGTGGTCATCACCAAGATTTCTGGAGCAAACTGCTCTCCTCCACACGTCAGCTGATCAATAGCTCACCCGTGGATATGCTCGTCGTACCACTCTACGACTGACGAGCAGAAAATACTCAGGTAGACTGCGCACTCCATTCACTCATTTGATAGCGTTATGGTTTATCTCTCTGCAGTCACCCTGTTGTGGGCATTTTCATTTAGCCTGATCGGCGTCTATTTAGCCGGTCAGGTAGACTCTTGGTTTGCGGTCTGGATGCGAGTAGCCCTTGCGAGCTTAGTCTTCATTCCCTTTCTTCGTTTTAAAAACGTACCGCGTGCTCTGATTGCGAAACTGATGGCAATTGGCGGCATTCAGCTTGGCTTGATGTACTGTTTTTACTACCAATCTTTCTTGCTGCTTTCCGTCCCAGAAGTGCTGCTGTTCACCGTTTTCACCCCGATTTATGTCACTTTGATTTACGATTTGCTCACAGGGCGTTTTTCTCCTTGGTATTTAGTTACAGCATTCATTGCCGTTTTGGGTGCGGTGCTGATTAAATTTGCGGGAATTAATGACAACTTCCTGACGGGTTTTTTCGTGGTGCAAGGAGCCAACCTCTGCTTTGCGATTGGCCAAGTTGGCTATAAATACCTGATGGAGCGTGAGCAAACCTTCTTGCCGCAGCATACGGTGTTTGGCTATTTCTACCTCGGCGCGCTGGTAGTGGCTAGCGTGGCATTTTTGCTGCTTGGTAACCCTGAAAAGCTTCCGACCACTTCACTGCAATGGAGCATATTGCTCTATTTGGGATTGATCGCTTCTGGGCTTGGCTATTTTGCGTGGAACAAAGGCGCGTGCATGGTCAATGCCGGAGCCTTAGCGATCATGAACAATGCGCTAGTGCCTGCTGGTTTGGTGGTGAACATTCTAATTTGGAACCGCGATGTCGACCTCATCCGCCTTTCACTAGGTGGAGCCGTTATTCTCGCATCTTTGTGGATCAACGAAACTTGGGTAAAACGTCGCGTTGAGCGTGATTATCAACGCCAAAAATTAACCTAAGCGGACTCTATCGCCTAAAACATAAAAGCCCATCATTAGATGGGCTTTTGCTTACAATTTATCGACGTTTCAAGCTTAATGCATACTGACTTGAGCGGCTATCTCATGAACCAGAGCAGGGTTAGTCTGCGCGACTTTTCCTTCCAGCTGTTGCTGTTTTTTCATCAGCTTACGCTGCTTCTTCAGCACTTTTTCCAGTTTCTTATGAAACTTCTGCTGTTTCTTCAAACTGCCTTTCGGCAATAAACTCGCCACGCCGGTATTGGTTTCGTTTTCCGATAACGCGGAGATATTGGCAGCAGGAGACTTCGCACTCAAAGCTTGCGGTTTACACAGGCTTTTCTTATCACCCGCCACTCGCGCGCAGGCTCGACATAGAAACTGCGGCTCAGCCACTAAGCGTTCAATCTCACCAAGGGAAGTCGTAATCTCATTGCGGCTGAGTTTACATAGACGTTTAGCCACTGACTGCTCCAGCTAAAATACGAATTATTCTCAGGCGCCGATATTACGTGGTTCATTTGAAAACACAAGTCAGATTCTGTGCACGCTCTTTTCACCAATCATGTTGGGTTGAATTGGGTTATTCACCATCCATTGCAGCGAGCACATACACATCAAAGCGGTTTTTCTTGGTTTCTATCGCCATGCTCGGTTTACGATTTTGTAGCCACGGCGCGTAGTCTGGGCGCTTCACCACGACTCGTTTTTTTGCCAATTGCAGCGCTGGCTCAAGTAAGGCATCGGCATCATTATCTGCTCCCACCAGCGATTGAAAAACCCGCATCTCTTTTTTCACTAACGCACTTTTCTTTTTATTCTCAGGATGTGGATACATAGGGTCTAAATAGATCACATCAGGGGAAACAAAGTTTGGATCGGCGGCCAATTGCTGCAAAGCATCATGGCTTGAAGCGTGCAGTAGACTGATGCGATCACTCACCCAAGTCCCTATTTCACTATCTTGTTTAGCGCGTTGTAAGCCATCTTCCAGTAACGCCGCCACCACGGGATGGCGCTCCACCATTTGTATTCGGCAACCTAAAGAAGCCAGAACAAACGCATCTCGTCCCAAGCCCGCTGTCGCATCTAGCACAACAGGAGTCACCCCCTTGTTGAGACCCGCAGCTTTGGCGATCGACTGACCTTTACCACCACCGAATTTACGACGATGCGCTACAGCGCCGTCCACCCAATCAACATAGATTGCGCCCAGCTTTGGCTCATCTAATTTGCGCAGTTCAAGGCGTTCCTCAGTGAGTACCAAAGCAAATACACTGTCATCACTGGCTTGCAATTGCCAACGCGCAGCAATCTGCTCTAACTCCTGCGCACGGTATGGCGCTTCGCAAATCAGTTGTATCAACAAGGGAACTCCGAAAACCTAGACAAAACGGCGCTCAGTGTAGCGGATTTTGTTAGCAAACCCTACGCTTTCTCTTTGAGCTGCTTAGCAACCAAATCAGCAATAGGTTGTGGTCTACTGAACAGGTACCCTTGCGCATAGTCGACCCCGATCTGCTGCAAGGCTTGCAGAATTTGTTCGTTTTCGACAAACTCTGCAACCGTGGTCTTGCCCATCTGCTTAGTCAGCTCATGAATCGAACGCACCATCAAACGATCCATCTCGTTTTGGTCCATGTCACACACAAAAATGCCATCAATTTTCACGATATCTACTGGCAGTTTTTGTAAGTATCCAAACGAAGAGAGACCAGAGCCAAAATCGTCCAGCGCTAACACACATCCCAATTCCTTCAACTGCGACAAGACTGCAATGGCTTGATTGAGATTACGCATTGCGGCAGTTTCCGTGATTTCAAAACAAATTTTGTTGCACGGTATGTGGCCATGACATAAGCGATCGAGTAAAAAGGCCACAAAATCAGGATTGCCAATCGAGTTCCCCGAAAGGTTAATGGACACTCGCCCAAGTTTCTTTGTCACCTCAGGGCGCCCTTCAAGCCAACTGAGCGTCTGTTCCACGATCTGACGATCTAAACGGTGTGCAAGGTTATAACGCTCAGAAGCTGGTACAAAAATTCCGGGCGAGACGTATTCACCTGCCGCGTTTTTTATGCGCACAAGCACTTCAAAATGAAGCAGCACATCGGGGTGATTCAGAGGCACGATACGCTGTGCAAAAAGCTCAATTCGATCGTTGGCCAAGGCATCATGCACTAGGTTGACACATTCCATTTCCTGCTGGCGTCGGCGTAAATCTGCATCATCTTGTCGGTACAAGTTAAACCGATTGCGACCTTCTTCTTTCGCGGCATGACAAGCGGTATCTGCCTGCGCATGCACCATTTGTGGTGAAGTTGCGGTATGGTCAATCATACGAATGCCAATTGAACAGGTCAGATTAAATCGGATGTGCTCCCACACAAATGGCACTTCACTCAGCGCATGAATAATACTTTGCGCCACCAACACCGCATCTCGTTCGGTACAATCGCGCAATAAAATGGAAAACTCATCGCCTCCCATACGCGCCAACGTGGCTCTAAACGGTAATACATCTTCCAGCATACTGGCACAAAACTGAATGGCACCATCACCCGCATCATGCCCTGCGGTATCGTTAAGGACTTTGAGTTGATCGAGATCGAGATACAACATCGCGTGTGTACGCAGCTGGCTTTCTGTTTCTTTGAGTGCTTTGGCCAACTCCAATTCAAATTGGTTACGGTTGAGCGTGTGCGTTAATGAGTCATAACGAGCTTGATAAGCCAATTGGTCAGCAAGTTGGCGAGTTTCCGTAATATCTTCACCTACAATCAAGAGCGTTCCTGTTTCAAGCAGAGGACGGATATTTTCACGCACCCACACCGTTTCACCCGTACGGTGCTGATAACTGACTTCTCGTCGCCATACCGAAGATGCGTGTCGGCTGGGCAGTAACAAGACTTGCCTTGGCGTTAATGCGTCCTGATCTTGATAAAAATCACGAATGTGGTGCCCTAACATGGCATCAGCCGGATACCCCAAAAGCTGCTCAGCAAACTGATTCACTTGTTGTATATGGTTACGGTCATCCAACGTCAGCATCATCACGGGCTGCTGATCGTAGTAATGGCGTAAACTGGCTTCACGTTGGAACAACTTATCCTCCGTGATTTTACGCCAAGTAATATCCTGAGCTTCGAGCAGAATTTGTGACTCTTCGCGAGTAGGCAATGGTTTAAATTGGCACTCCAACACAATAGCACCTAGCTCGGGATGCCAGATTTCCGCATTAAATTGCCGAGTCTGCGGTAAGGATTCGGCAAAGTAATGTTGTATGTGTTCAACTGCAGAGTCCTCCCAGCCTTTGTGCAACCATATCGGCCGAAGTAAACTTTCCCCATGTCGATACAGCAGGCTTTGCAACTTACCATTGCAAGAGATAATGCGCCCTTCCAGATCAAAAATACCTATGTAATGCGTGCTTTGATCGAAAATTGATTCCAATAACTTTTGGTTCGTACGTAAGCGCTGAGTGTAGTAATACTGACGGACAATGATCATCAGCAGAAGAAATACGCCCCCGATGAGGGCAAACCACAACATCGTTCCCCCCACCATATCACTATCCCATTGATAGCGATTCACCGCCAACGGCGTTAATTCAGCTTTGCTTACCGGCAATGTTTGCCCTTGTGCCTGTGCTGCAACAATCAAGCAACTCAGCATAAGAGCAAATGGAATGCGGGGGCTTAGGCACATGATTCGCGATAGGCTCAATCCTGACTCCAAGGTTAAAGAATATTATTAATGATGATAAAATCAGCACTCTCTATTTTGTGTCGGCAGACTATCAGGAAGGACAATGCAAACCAACCACACCAAACTCGATGACTTGGATCGTGCCATCTTGAAAATTCTTATGGATGATGCGCGCACACCTTATGCAGAGATGGCGAAACAATTTAATGTTAGTCCAGCAACGATTCACGTGCGAATCGAGAAAATGAAAGCTGGGGATATTATTCAAGGGACAGAAGTGGTGGTAAATACCAAAAAGCTCGGTTATGACGTCTGCTGCTTTATTGGTATTAATTTGAATGCCGCGCGCGACTACCATTCGGCACTGGCCAAATTGAATGCACTGGATGAGGTAGTCGAAGCCTACTACACCACTGGCGCCTATAACATCTTTGTGAAATTGATGTGTCGTTCGATCGAAGAATTACAGCATGTGCTGATCGATAAGCTGCAAGCGATTGATGAAGTTCAGTCGACAGAAACGCTGATTTCTTTACAAAATCCCATTAACCGTAATGTGAACCCGTAAGGGTATTGAGCACGCACCCCGCCTTGTCATTTCGACATCAACCATAAGAAACACAAGGCTTGAGATGAGGATGGCGCTTTTTTAGGAGGAAAAATCGCTAGCGTTTCTGTAAGTAGTTCAGTAGTTCTTCTGCAGAAATACCTTGTTGTGCCAGTTCTTTGGCCATAATTTCAACTTGCTCACCTTTACGTGATTCAATCACTTGCTGGAACTGATAAACCAGATCACGTAACACGGTAATGGGAACTTGCTTTGCCGCGCTACGGATGCGTTCACTGCTTTGATTACCGAGTTCATTGAGTAATTTGCCAAACATCACCTTCTCTGGTGCTTCATCAAGCTGTTCCAGAATGCGAGCCATTTCATAGGTGGTTAAAGACATGGGTATTGAATTCCAAACGGTTAGTCAGTATCGAAGAGGCAAATAATATACACAGGATACACGCTGAGTAAAATAGCCTCAGCGTGTATTTATCTTGTTGAATCAGCACTCAGATGTTTGGGTATGCCAACGAAAACCTATCGGAGAGAACAAAATAAGTAATGCAGGTGCAGCGAGCCACATCGTCAAACCAATCAGCGGTTGAGGCTCAGACATGAAGCGTTGTAAAGTCCCGACGAGCAAACCCGCGCCACTCATTTGGAATAAACCTAAAAGCGCTGCTGCCGTACCCGCTTTGTCACCAAATGGGGCTAATGCTTTACCGGCTGCGCCACCAAGAATCCAAGCAAAACCCATTGAGGATAAAAATACAGGGAGCATAAATGCCAACGCCGTTGGCTGATGTTGCAGAATCATCATCAGCCCCCCAGCAATCATCAACGTCACAATCCCAATAATCAGTGAAACGCGCGTACCCAATTTATCCATGACTTTCGGAGCGGTCATACAGGCAATAATGTTAATCACCGCGTTAACGCCAAACCAGAAAGTAAACTCATTCATACTGAGCTGTAAACGTTCCATTAGGATCACAGGGGCCGAAGTCACATAGGCTAAAATCACCGCCATCGCTAGCAAACAGAGTGTCGCATGGAAAAGAAATGTCGGCTCTCTCAGTACCGCCACATAGCGTGAAAGCTTAAATACCGCCGGCCGACTCCCTGCATTAGGATTACTCTCTTGCATACGTAGCGCAATCGCCGAACCCACGACCAACGCAAAACAAGCCATAAAGCTGAAATTCGCTCGCCAGCCGAATTGTTGGGTAAGCCAGCTTCCCATAATGGGTGCAAGAGCCGGAATAAAGCAGATCGCTCCATTGAGGTAGCTGATCATTTTTCCACTCTTCTGAGGGCCAAATAAATCGCGAACCGTTGCAAAAGCTGCTACGGAGGTTGCACACGCTCCTAAGCCTTGTAGCAGCCGAGCCATCAACATCCACTCAATACTTTGAGCACTCCACGCCAATAAAGCGCTCAAGATATAGATAGTGATGCCTCCTAATGCAACCGTTCGACGACCGTACTTATCTGCTAATGGGCCTGCAAAAAGCTGCCCCACACCCATAGCAAACAAAAACCATGTGATCGTATCTTGCGCGAGTGCATGTTCCACGTGAAACGCTTGCGAAATTTGTGGCAATGCCGGTAAGTAAATATCGATGGCTAAAGGGCTAAAAAGAACCAAAAGCGTCAGTAATACCATTTGTTGTTTACTGACCTGATTAGGCATTGCTTGTTTCACTTCACACTCCGACTCAATTTTAAAGATCGGTGCATGATACGCGTCTCAAGATATGCTAAACAGTGGTATATCGTCATTGCTGTTATTCTATTTTGGAAAAACTCATGCAAATTGAAAAATTAGCGCGCATCGACCTCAATCTATTGGTGTGCTTAAAGGTCCTAATTGAAGAACTCAGTGTCACACGAGCCGCCGCTCGTTTGTGCTTAAGCCAATCAGCCGTCAGTAAATCACTGGCTAAACTGCGTGAGCAATTTGATGATCCGCTTTTTATTCGCACTTCTTATGGTTTAAATGCAACCCCTAAGGCACTATTTTTAAAACCCAAACTCGATGTATTGGTCAATCAACTTGAATTGCTCACACAACCCGCCCATTTTTCTCCTCAATCGAGCGAATACCGCTTTCAAATTGCTGCGGTAGAAAGTGCTTATCCACTGATCATGCCCTACTTTTTACCCACCATTTTCCGTCATGGTCCACATCTCAGTATCAGCACTCATTCATGGAATGAACAAACGTTTCGTAAGCTCCAAGTGGGAGAGCTCGATTTTGGTCTGACCGGAAAAGACATCGACATCAACGATGCCAAACTCACTATGCTTCCTCCTAGCGATATTTGTGAACAGGAGTTATTTCAAGACAGGCAGCACTGTGTGCTACGCAGAGATCATCCACTGCTAGCTCAGGAGTGGAACCTCACTACCTACTTAAATCATCGTCATGTACAAGTCCGTTGTGATGGTAATGATCGCTGGTTATTAGATTATCGTTTAGCCGATATTGGTTTTCAGCGTGATATAGCCATTACGGTTCCAGATTTCAATAGCGCGGCAAGCTTGTGCACCTACACTGATTTTGTCTTTACTGCGCCAAGCCACTTCACCCAGTTAGTGGCAAAACAACTCGGCCTGATTGAACTTCCATTGCCTTTCGAACTCCCCCCGATGGCCTACACCCTGTTTTGGCATCGTGACCGAGAAAGTGATCCGGCAATCCGTTGGCTGCGCGAAGTGATACAAACCAATACACTTCATTTACGTTGAATCCATAGTCGGATATTTGCGCGCCTTGCATAAAAGGAGTAGCTTATTCGCTCTCGTCCACTTGCTGTATTGTCTCTTTCATCGCGATACAGCAAGCCATAACAAAGGACTGTTTAGAAAAAGGATAACCTCAGATGTCAAACTCTTATGCTCAGCGCCTCGCGGATTTTCGCCACTGGCTACACACCCAACAACTTGATGCTTTCATCATCCCTCATGAAGATGAATATCTCGGTGAATATGTCCCCGAACACAACGAGCGCTTGCATTGGTTAACGGGTTTTACTGGTTCTGCCGGTGCTTCGATCGTTGCTACCAATCGTGCTGCGATTTTTGTTGATGGCCGCTATACCGTTCAAGTACGTAAACAGGTCTCTCCTGAGTTGTTTGAGTACCGCCATTTGATTGAAGAACCTTACTTAGGTTGGTTAGCGGAACAACTTCCAGCGGGAGCCAAAGTGGGTTATGACCCACGTATGCACCGTGGCAGCTGGCTTACTCAAGCGCAGCAAAAACTTGCGGGGAAAGTGTTACTGTGTCCGGTAGCGGATAATCCCGTTGATCGGTTATGGCATGATCGCCCAGCACCTGTTGTGTCTGAAATGCGCTTAATGCCTTTGGCGCGAGTTGGCCAGACTAGCCTTGAAAAGCGAGAGTTGATCGCAGCCACCTTGCGCTCTAAAAATGTCGATTGCGTAGTGCTTACCGAGCTTGATTCGATCGCATGGCTACTCAATATCCGTGGTTTGGATGTTTCTCGCTTGCCCGTTTTGCTTTCTCACGCGATTGTTCATAGCGACGCAAGTGTCGATTTTTTCCTTGACCCTGTACGCTTGGCGGCAGACTTTGATGCCCATGTGGGAGGGACGGTTCGCGTACATCATCCTGAGCAGCTTGAAGCGAAACTGCGTCAACTCTCTGGTCGTCGTGTCATGCTCGATTCTGCGACTAGCAATGCTTGGTTCACACTCACGTTGCAGAATGCAGGAGCAGAGTTGATCAATGAAGCGGATCCGTGCTTACTGCCTAAAGCAGCCAAAAACAGCGTTGAAGTGGCAGGAATGCGCGCTTGCCATGTGCGCGATGGTGCAGCCATGGTGCAATTTCTCGCATGGTTAGACAGTGAAGTAGCCAACGGCCGTTTACATAACGAAGCGCAGCTGGCTGAACGATTGGAAACTTTCCGTCGCCAGGACCCGACTCTAGTCGACCTAAGTTTTGATACGATTTCCGCGGCAGGCACCAACGCAGCCATGTGTCATTACAACCATCAAAATCAACCCATACCTGGTGAGCTTTCAATGAATAGCCTGTATTTGGTTGACTCTGGTGGCCAATACACCGATGGAACCACCGACATTACCCGCACCATTGCGATTGGTAATGTCAGCTCTGAGATGAAACAACAATTCACTTTAGTGCTCAAAGGACACATCGCGTTAGCTCGTGCCCGCTTCCCTAACGGCACTACAGGTTCACAACTGGATGTGTTAGCTAGACAACACTTGTGGGCGCAAGGCTATGACTATGACCATGGTACTGGCCACGGTGTAGGCCACTTTTTAAGTGTTCATGAGGGGCCACAGCGGATCGCAAAAGTACACAATAGTGTCGCTTTACGTCCCGGAATGGTGCTCTCCAATGAACCGGGCTATTACCGAGCTGACGCTTTCGGGATTCGTATTGAAAACCTAGAGCTCGTCTCTGAGTTCCAAACTCAAGGTGATTTCTCGGTACTCGGCTTTGAGTCTTTAACTCGTTGCCCGATCGATAAGCGTGCGATTGACGTGAATTTACTGACCAAACCGGAGTTGAATTGGCTCAATCAATACCATCAAAAAGTATGGGATGAAGTAAGCCCTCTCATCACTAACGAGGCAACTCACCAATGGCTTGTTCAAGCGACGTCACCATTGAGCCATTCATAACGCAATACCCGTGGGTTTAATGCATTTAGCAAGAACCTACTGATAAAAGAAAACCGCCGATTGGCGGTTTTCTTTTATCTATAACTTTTTGGAGCGTTAACTTTTACAAACTAATTAAAACCAAGTTGGTTTCACGTGAAACATCATCTCGAATAGGCTCGATGCCAATCTTGCCAAACGACTTGTAATCCCTGTGTCATTAACGCTGCGCTCACTTCTGCCGCAGAACGCTCATCACTGACAGAAAACTGCTCTAGCTCCACTTTTGGATCTGCGTATCCCCCCGGCTGAGTTTTCGAAGCCGCTGACATCGAAGTCACCCCAAGTTTGGCCACCTGATTGCGGAATTCGGGAGACTCCCGAGTAGAAAGTGATAACTCAACTTCACCGTTCAATAAGCGATAAGCACAGATTAATTGAACTAATTGCCGATCAGACATTACCGATTTCGGTTGCAATGCACCTTCACACGGGCGCAAGCGTGGGAAAGAGATCGAGTAGCGTGTTTTCCAATACTGCCTCTGTAAATAGTCCAGATGTGCGGCTACAAAAAAGCAGTCAGTGCGCCAATCTTCAAGGCCAATTAATGCCCCAATACCGATCTTATCAATACCCGCTTTCGCCAAACGATCCGGCGTTTCCAATCGGAATTGGAAATCCATCTTATTGCCACGTAGATGATGCTGAGCATAAGTTGATGGATGATAGGTTTCTTGGTAGACCATGACGGCATCGAGCCCGAGTTCAATCAGCTGAGCGTACTCTTCTTGTTGTAACGGCTGTACTTCCATCGCAACGTAGCTGAATGCCCGCTTGATGATGGGCAATACTCGGCGAAAATAGTCGATACCAACTTTAGTTTCATGTTCTCCCGTGACGAGCAAGACACTATCAAATCCCATTTTCTTGATCGCTACAACCTCACGCTCAACCTCTTCAACATTCAGTGTTTTGCGCTTGATTCGGTGCTCCATCGAAAAACCACAATAGGTACATGAGTTTGAACAAAGATTCGAAAGATAAAGCGGGATATACATCGACATAGTGTTACCAAATCGCTGACGAGTAGCTTGATAAGCGACTTGAGCCATTGCTTCGAGGTAAGGCTCTGCAGCAGGAGAAATCAGTGCTTTGAAGTCCTCCAGTGTACGCTTATGCGAAGAGAGAGCCTGCTCCACATCCCTTGCTGTTTTGGCATGAATAGATAGGCGAATGTCATCCCAGTCCATTAGTTGGAAGCGCTGCATGAACGTCATAACGCAAAATCCAAAAATCCAGTTAACGGGCTCGAAGCTGATGCCGTCCTTAAGCGTGATGGCATACCTGACTCATACGCCATGCGTCCCGCTTCAACTGCAAGCTTAAATGCTTGAGCCATCGCGATTGGATCCCTAGCGGCTGCAATAGCCGTGTTAACCAGCACCGCATCGGCACCCAATTCCATCGCTAATGCCGCATCAGAGGGTGAACCAATCCCAGCATCAACAATCACCGGAACATTAGCTTGTTCGATGATAATATCGAGGAAAGCTTTAGAGGCTAAGCCTTGATTACTACCGATCGGGGAACCAAGCGGCATCACGGCGGCACATCCGACTTCTTCCAATCTTTTGCACAGCACGGGGTCCGCATGACAATAAGGTAAGACGGTAAAACCCAATTTAACCAACTGCTCTGCCGCCAGCAAAGTCTCCACGGGATCTGGCATTAAATATTTCGGATCGGGATGAATTTCTAACTTTAACCAAGATGTTCCCAAAGCTTCTCGTGCCAACTGAGCCGCATACACAGCATCGGCCGCGTTTTTGGCACCCGATGTATTGGGTAACAAGTTGATCTGCATGTTGAGTAGAGGTGCGAGAATATCGTCGTTAAGTTGGGTGAAATCAATACGCTTCAATGCCATGGTGACCAACTCCGATCCCGAAGCTGCGAGTGCATTCGTCATGACGGTGCGGTTGGAGAATTTTCCGGTACCCGTAAATAATCTGGAATGAAATGTTTTGTCTGCAATCTTCAGCATGGGATTAGCCTCCTGCTATCGCTTGAAATAGTGAAATCTGATCACCTGCACTTAACCCAACGTGTTCCCATTCACTTCTGGGAATCACATCGCCATTGAGACTAAATACACAGCCTTGTTGCGGGAGCTTGAGCTGGGTGTGCAATTCACGCAATGAAGTTTCAGCAACAACGTTAAAAGGCTGTTGATTAATAAATATAACTAACACTGGGCACACTCCTTGATTACTGCGGAATGAATACCGCAAACAGGACAGGCTTTATCTTGGTGTAATTGCAAGGTTTGCCATTGCATTTGCATTCCATTAAAGCGCATCAATTGTTCGGCAGGAAATCGCGTGTTATCGAGTAAATAATGTAGAGCAAGTAATGCTTGTGCATTCCCTACCATTCCCACCACGGGTCCAATCACACCAGAGTCGCTGCAGCGCTGTCTCTCCGACATATCTGGAACAATGCAGTGATAGCAAGGCGAGTTTTGCTGATAGCGAAACGCCATCAAATGTCCTTCCCACCCGATTGCCGCACCACTAATGAGTGGAACTTGTGCATTAAAGCAGACTCGGTTAATGGCATGACGGGTTGCCAAGTTGTCACTGCAGTCAATGACCAGATCCACTTGATCTATTTCCAGTGTCAAAATCAGCTCGTCAACTTGCCTTGGAACGGTTCGAATGCGGACATTAGAATTCAATAGGCGGAGATGTTGGACTAGTAATTCCGCCTTATTGCCTCCTAACTGTTCTTCGCGATAGATAATCTGCCGATGTAAATTGTGTATTTCCAACTCATCTCCATCAGCAATGGTGAGACTCCCGATACCAGCTCCGACTAAATAAGGAGCCACCACACAACCAAGACCACCGCACCCGACCATCAAAATTCGCGCATTGATGAGTTTTTGTTGACCGATGTGATCCACTTCGGCAAGGCTAATTTGCCGTTGGTAGCGCAGAAAAAGTTGATCACTGAGCATCACTAGCCTCCTGAGTCAAAGTGGCTATTTTCTGTTTCAGACCCAGAAACTGCTTTTCCTTACACTCATAAAACGCAGAGAAGAGTTGGTGCACGGCGAAAGCTGGATTCTCAGCTAGAGTGATCGCCCGAACAACAGCAGCTGACGTCACTCCACAAGCGAGCACATCACGAATATTTGAGAGTTCAATCCCTCCAATCGCCACCGTGGGTATGCCTAGATCACCGTGATAAGGCATCTGATCAGCAACGGTTTGATAAGCCGCCAAGCGTACCAATCCTTGTGGTCTTGATGGCATCTGTTTAGTTGTCGTGGGGAAAATATGGCCCAGTGCAATATAGCTAGGTTGTATACATGCCGCATTCACTAACTCAAAATAACCATGGGTCGAGAGGCCTAATCGCAATCCTGCTTGCGACAACAGTTCTAAATTGGCAGACGTCAGATCCTCTTGCCCCAGATGAACACCATAAGCATGGTACTTAATGGCCAGCTGCCAGTAATCGTTAATAAAGACTTGTGCGTCATATTCCCGCCCCAAACTGACTGCGCGAGAGATTTGCTCTTCCAAGTCTTGCCGTGATGGATCTTTAATACGCAATTGAACCGTGGTTACTCCAAGCTTCAATAGAAGTTCAATCCAAGCCACATCGTCTACTACAGGGTAGAGTGTAAATTTTGCCTTATCGATTGCAGGGAAAGCGACAACTTTAACGGAATGCGACGCTGTTTTGACTACAGGAAAATGCTGCCACTGTGTCGGCCATGTTTCACGTGAAACATACAGAGCTTGACTCATCGCGGCACGAGCAATACACAATGTATCCTCAAGAGGAAAATCCAGAGCTAACAGTGCTAACACCCAAGCAAGATGTTGATTATGCTGATAATTCAATGATGTATGAACAAATGGATAAGAGATCTGTTGTGGAGTGTTCGCCTTAGTAAGCCACTGATCTATTTGGAAATCACCGTCACGCGGATCGGGCAGCCCCACCTTCACCGTACAGTTGGCCTGATGTACTGGCTGCCCTGCTAAATACTGTATGTAATAATCTAAAGGTTCACTTGCGTTCTCTGGGGAGCACACATCACTGCCAATCACTAACGAACACCCACCGATTAATACAAAATATGGACTATCACCCACATCTAAGCTGATGTGTTGTATAGAAAATCCCTGCTTTTCAGCCAGAAACAACACTGATTGCACTCGGCCAGTGAATGCAGCCATGTGACGGGGAAAAACTAAGCGAGCCATCATCACTCCTCAGCTAATTCTTTAACTAATGGATGATAGAGCTCAGCCCCCGAGGCTAAAAACTCTTGAGATTTATCGTGCATTCCTTGTTGAGCCAATTGCTCCGGCATGGTCAATTCAATGACTGAAGTCTCTGAGGTTTGTTGATGATTAGCGTAATCTCTTACCTCTTGTGAAATCTTCATAGAACAGAATTTAGGGCCACACATAGAACAGAAATGGGCAACCTTACCCGACTCTTGCGGTAAAGTTTCATCATGGAAAGCACGAGCTGTTACCGGATCTAATGAAAGGTTGAATTGGTCTTCCCAACGGAATTCAAAACGCGCTTTTGATAATGCATTGTCGCGAATCTGAGCCCCTGGATGCCCTTTTGCTAAATCAGCAGCATGTGCAGCTAACTTGTACGTAATAAGGCCTGTTTTAACATCTTCTTTATTGGGTAATCCTAAGTGCTCTTTCGGCGTTACATAGCAGAGCATGGCACACCCAAACCAACCAATCATTGCCGCACCAATACCTGAGGTAATGTGATCATAACCAGGAGCGATATCGGTGGTTAATGGTCCAAGAGTATAGAAAGGAGCCTCATGGCAGTGTTTTAGCTGCTCATCCATATTCGCCTTAATCAAATGCATCGGCACATGTCCTGGGCCTTCAATCATGACCTGAACATCATATTCCCAAGCTATTTGGGTTAGCTCACCAAGGGTACGTAACTCAGCAAATTGTGCTTCATCGTTAGCATCAGCAATCGAGCCTGGACGAAGCCCATCTCCAAGAGATAGAGCCACATCATATTGCGCGCAAATCTCACAGATTTCACGAAAATGGGTATAAAGGAAATTCTCCTTATGGTGAGAAAGGCACCATTTAGCAATGATAGAACCACCGCGAGAAACAATCCCAGTCATGCGTTTTGCCGTCATCGGCACATAACGTAATAACAAACCGGCATGAATCGTAAAATAGTCCACACCTTGCTCGGCTTGCTCAAGCAAAGTGTCACGCATGACTTCCCAAGTGAGATTTTCAGCGATGCCATTCACTTTTTCTAATGCTTGATACATAGGTACAGTACCAATAGGGACAGGGCTATTGCGCAGAATCCATTCTCGTGTTTCGTGAATATTCCGCCCAGTAGAAAGATCCATGACCGTATCTGCACCCCAGCGAGTAGCCCACACCAGTTTCTCCACCTCCTCTTCGATAGATGAACTGACCGAAGAGTTACCAATATTTGCGTTCACCTTAACCAAGAAATTACGACCAATGATCATTGGCTCGGATTCAGGATGATTAATATTGCATGGGATAATGGCACGCCCTTCTGCAACCTCATTGCGTACGAATTCAGGGGTAATCAAATCAGGAAGGTGTGCTCCAAAATTCTGGCCTGCATGTTGCTGAGTTAAACTGGGGTCTTGATTTGATAGGCGACGAGAGTTTTCTCGAATCGCAACGAACTCCATTTCAGGTGTAACAATACCCTGTCTTGCGTAATGTAACTGAGTCACTCGACGCTGCTTTGCAGACCGTCGAATCCGAGGAAGATGCCCATAGCGCAGCTCATCAAGTGTCTCATCGGCCAATCGCTCACGAGCAAAATGAGAACTCATGCTAGATAGAATCTGGGTATCCTGACGCTCTTCAATCCATGACTCTCTCAGTTTAGGGAGTCCTGTATAGAGGTCTATATCATGCTCAGGATCAGTATAAACACCAGAGGTGTCGTAGACACAGATCGGCTCGTTAGGCTCAAAAATAGGTGCCTCTTTGCTACCACCGATCAAAGTATTACTGAGGGTTATTTCACGCACAGGCACACGAATATCCGTACGAGATCCTACAAGATATGTCTTTTGAGAGTTTGGATAGGGTTCAACTGAAAGAGTTTCTATAAAACGTTTAGCTTCCAGTCTTGCTTGCTTACGATTCGACATAGCATTTCCTTTTTAATAAGAGGGAGAAATGCTTGACGGAAAAATGCTATAAGAGGTGAGTCGACAGGTAAGATCGCTACTAAAAATAATAGGTCACCCAGAGAGTCTTCTCTTGTTCCCTTCGCAGGTATTAACCTGATCAGGTTCAACGGATCCCGAATAAACGGTCTCAGCCCAATGGCACTCCGACAAGTGGAAGCATTATAGATAAAGGTTATTGGTTAACCAAGTAAAATGACTGTTTCACTTATCAACTTTTTATTAACCAGTAGAACCCAAGCCAAGCAGCGGAAATACTCAAAATCACGTTGAGCAGCACATTCGCTCCCATTTTAAAAAAGGCTCCTTGTTGCATTAACAGCACATTATCCATTGAGAAAGTAGAGAATGTCGTCAATGCCCCCAGAAAACCGAGGCCAATCACTTGTTTCCACGGGTAAGGGCTTAACCACTCGTTTTCAACACAAGCAATCAAAACCCCCATAATGAATGAACCAACAACATTCACGGTGAGCGTTCCCACAGGGAAACCCCGGCCAAAAAGAGTAATGCACATTTCAGAGACTAAGAAGCGGGCACAAGCGCCAATCGCCCCACCCAAAGCAATAAACCCCAACATAGATAGCGGCATGCTTGTTCCTCCATTATTTAGAGAAGCTATTTTAAACATTCATAATGATAAAGTGCGATATTTCAGCGCAAGAATAGATTTAATTAAAAGAAGAAATATGGGAAGAAGGGAGGCATAGATGGTAAATAAGAAAAGTTACATACGTCACGTATCACGATGTTTGACTGGAATTTGTCAAAACACAGATAAAGAAAAACCTCAGCATTGCTGCTGAGGTTCAATATATGGCAGGGGTGGAGAGATTCGAACTCCCAACACGCGGATTTGGAATCCGCTGCTCTGCCAATTGGAGCTACACCCCTGTTGTTCTTGTGAGCCTAAGCTCTAAATAAGTGGCGGAGCGGACGGGACTCGAACCCGCGACCCCCGGCGTGACAGGCCGGTATTCTAACCAACTGAACTACCGCTCCGCATTGGTTAGCGCTTGGTGCTAAATTAAAAGCCTGGCGATGTTCTACTCTCACATGGGGAAACCCCACACTACCATCGACGCTGTTTCGTTTCACTTCTGAGTTCGGGATGGAATCAGGTGGGTCCAAAACGCTATGGTCGCCAAGCAAATTCTTAAAATTCGGAAAGCTGTTTTCGTTCTCACACACATTCTTATGCGCTTAGCTTATTGAGTCCACTACAAAACCCCTTGGGTGTTGTATGGTTAAGCCTCACGGGCAATTAGTACAGGTTAGCTCAACGCCTCACAACGCTTACACACCCTGCCTATCAACGTTCTAGTCTCGAACAACCCTTTAGGATACTTAAAGTATCAGGGAAGACTCATCTCAGGGCTCGCTTCCCGCTTAGATGCTTTCAGCGGTTATCGATTCCGAACTTAGCTACCGGGCAATGCGTCTGGCGACACAACCCGAACACCAGAGGTTCGTCCACTCCGGTCCTCTCGTACTAGGAGCAGCCCCCTTCAATCTTCCAACGCCCACGGCAGATAGGGACCGAACTGTCTCACGACGTTCTAAACCCAGCTCGCGTACCACTTTAAATGGCGAACAGCCATACCCTTGGGACCGACTTCAGCCCCAGGATGTGATGAGCCGACATCGAGGTGCCAAACACCGCCGTCGATATGAACTCTTGGGCGGTATCAGCCTGTTATCCCCGGAGTACCTTTTATCCGTTGAGCGATGGCCCTTCCATACAGAACCACCGGATCACTATGACCTGCTTTCGCACCTGCTCGAACCGTCATTCTCGCAGTTAAGCGGGCTTATGCCATTGCACTAACCTCACGATGTCCAACCGTGATTAGCCCACCTTCGTGCTCCTCCGTTACTCTTTGGGAGGAGACCGCCCCAGTCAAACTACCCACCAGGCACTGTCCTCAACCCAGATAATGGGTCTAAGTTAGAACATCAAACATACAAGGGTGGTATTTCAAGGACGGCTCCAACGCAACTAGCGTCACGTCTTCATAGCCTCCCACCTATCCTACACATGTAGGTTCAATGTTCAGTGCCAAGCTGTAGTAAAGGTTCACGGGGTCTTTCCGTCTAGCCGCGGGTACACTGCATCTTCACAGCGATTTCAATTTCACTGAGTCTCGGGTGGAGACAGCGTGGCCATCATTACGCCATTCGTGCAGGTCGGAACTTACCCGACAAGGAATTTCGCTACCTTAGGACCGTTATAGTTACGGCCGCCGTTTACCGGGGCTTCGATCAAGAGCTTCGCTTACGCTAACCCCATCAATTAACCTTCCGGCACCGGGCAGGCGTCACACCGTATACGTCATCTTGCGATTTTGCACAGTGCTGTGTTTTTAATAAACAGTTGCAGCCACCTGGTATCTGCGACTCTCGTCAGCTCCATCCGCGAGGGACTTCACCATCAAGAGCGTACCTTCTCCCGAAGTTACGGTACCATTTTGCCTAGTTCCTTCACCCGAGTTCTCTCAAGCGCCTTGGTATTCTCTACCCGACCACCTGTGTCGGTTTGGGGTACGATTCCATCAAATCTGAAGCTTAGAGGCTTTTCCTGGAAGCATGGCATCAATGACTTCACTACCGTAGTAGCTCGACGTCGTGTCTCAGCCTTAGAAAGAGCCGGATTTACCTAACTCTTAAGCCTACGCACTTGAACCAGGACAACCGTCGCCTGGCCCACCTAGCCTTCTCCGTCCCCCCATCGCAATTTGATTGAGTACGGGAATATTAACCCGTTTCCCATCGACTACGCTTTTCAGCCTCGCCTTAGGGGTCGACTCACCCTGCCCCGATTAACGTTGGACAGGAACCCTTGGTCTTCCGGCGGGGAGGTTTTTCACCCCCCTTGTCGTTACTCATGTCAGCATTCGCACTTCTGATACCTCCAGCAAACCTTACGATTCACCTTCAACGGCTTACAGAACGCTCCCCTACCCAATGTCCAAAGGACATTGCCGCAGCTTCGGTGTATTGCTTAGCCCCGTTACATCTTCCGCGCAGGCCGACTCGACTAGTGAGCTATTACGCTTTCTTTAAATGATGGCTGCTTCTAAGCCAACATCCTAGCTGTCTGAGCCTTCCCACATCGTTTCCCACTTAGCAATACTTTGGGACCTTAGCTGGCGGTCTGGGTTGTTTCCCTCTCCACGACGGACGTTAGCACCCGCCGTGTGTCTCCCGGATAGTACTTACTGGTATTCGGAGTTTGCAAAGGGTTGGTAAGTCGGGATGACCCCCTAGCCTTAACAGTGCTCTACCCCCAGTAGTATTCGTCCGAGGCGCTACCTAAATAGCTTTCGGGGAGAACCAGCTATCTCCGAGTTTGATTGGCCTTTCACCCCTAGCCACAAGTCATCCGCTAATTTTTCAACATTAGTCGGTTCGGTCCTCCAGTTGATGTTACTCAACCTTCAACCTGCCCATGGCTAGATCACCCGGTTTCGGGTCTATATCCAGAGACTGAGCGCCCAGTTAAGACTCGCTTTCGCTACGGCTCCCCTATACGGTTAACCTTGCCACTGAATATAAGTCGCTGACCCATTATACAAAAGGTACGCAGTCACACCACGAAGGTGCTCCTACTGCTTGTACGTACACGGTTTCAGGTTCTATTTCACTCCCCTCACAGGGGTTCTTTTCGCCTTTCCCTCACGGTACTGGTTCACTATCGGTCAGTCAGGAGTATTTAGCCTTGGAGGATGGTCCCCCCATATTCAGACAGGATATCACGTGTCCCGCCCTACTCGATTTCACGCTCGATGAAGCGTCGGTTACGGGGCTATCACCCTGTATCGCCAAGCTTTCCAGCTTGTTCACCTACTTCACCGAGTGCTTAAGGGCTAATCCAGGTTCGCTCGCCGCTACTACCGGAATCTCGGTTGATTTCTTCTCCTCGGGGTACTTAGATGTTTCAGTTCCCCGGTTTGCTCTGTTAACCTATGTATTCAGTTAACAGTAACTGCTTATGCAGTTGGGTTTCCCCATTCGGAAATCGCAGACTCAAACGGCTCTTACTGCCTTATCTGCG
Source organism: Vibrio metoecus (assembly GCF_009665255.1). NCBI lineage: Bacteria > Pseudomonadati > Pseudomonadota > Gammaproteobacteria > Vibrionales > Vibrionaceae > Vibrio > Vibrio metoecus. Next base: position 2,757,919 of record NZ_CP035686.1, on the reverse strand, counting down.
CTTATCGCAAGTTAGTACGTCCTTCATCGCCTCTGACTGCCCAGGCATCCACCGTGTACGCTTAGTCACTTAACCATACAACCCGAAGGAGTTTCGGGTTGTTGTTTAAACAACCTAAGTTGTCTCGCGTTTAATTTACATGAGTGCGAGACAGATTTTGCCGGACTCAAATTTTGAACAAGACCGAAGTCTTATTCGATACCAAGCACACTTGAATGTGTTGTTGGTGTTTATCTTTCGATAAACATTGAGAACTTTACAAACAACAATAATTTGTTGTTTTGTCAGCTTTCCAAATTGTTAAAGAGCAAGATTTTCTGATGAAAACCATTTTTAAACATTCTCAGCGAAAACGCTTAAAGATGGTGGAGCTATGCGGGATCGAACCGCAGACCTCTTGCATGCCATGCAAGCGCTCTCCCAGCTGAGCTATAGCCCCACTTAATGCTCAAATCTAAACCGAATCAATCTGTGTGGACACTCATCACGATAACCATCGTGTAAGGAGGTGATCCAGCGCCAGGTTCCCCTAGCGCTACCTTGTTACGACTTCACCCCAGTCATGAACCACAAAGTGGCAAGCGTCCTCCCGAAGGTTAAACTACCTGCTTCTTTTGCAGCCCACTCCCATGGTGTGACGGGCGGTGTGTACAAGGCCCGGGAACGTATTCACCGCAACATTCTGATTTGCGATTACTAGCGATTCCGACTTCATGGAGTCGAGTTGCAGACTCCAATCCGGACTACGACGTACTTTGTGAGATTCGCTCCACCTCGCGGTATCGCTGCCCTCTGTATACGCCATTGTAGCACGTGTGTAGCCCTACTCGTAAGGGCCATGATGACTTGACGTCGTCCCCACCTTCCTCCGGTTTATCACCGGCAGTCTCCCTGGAGTTCCCACCATTACGTGCTGGCAAACAAGGATAAGGGTTGCGCTCGTTGCGGGACTTAACCCAACATTTCACAACACGAGCTGACGACAGCCATGCAGCACCTGTCTCAGAGTTCCCGAAGGCACTCCAGCGTCTCCGCTAGATTCTCTGGATGTCAAGAGTAGGTAAGGTTCTTCGCGTTGCATCGAATTAAACCACATGCTCCACCGCTTGTGCGGGCCCCCGTCAATTCATTTGAGTTTTAATCTTGCGACCGTACTCCCCAGGCGGTCTACTTAACGCGTTAGCTCCGAAAGCCACGACTCTAGGTCACAACCTCCAAGTAGACATCGTTTACGGCGTGGACTACCAGGGTATCTAATCCTGTTTGCTCCCCACGCTTTCGCATCTGAGTGTCAGTATCTGTCCAGGGGGCCGCCTTCGCCACCGGTATTCCTTCAGATCTCTACGCATTTCACCGCTACACCTGAAATTCTACCCCCCTCTACAGTACTCTAGCTTGTCAGTTTCAAATGCGATTCCTAGGTTGAGCCCAGGGCTTTCACATCTGACTTAACAAACCACCTGCATGCGCTTTACGCCCAGTAATTCCGATTAACGCTTGCACCCTCCGTATTACCGCGGCTGCTGGCACGGAGTTAGCCGGTGCTTCTTCTGTAGGTAACGTCAAATGATTAAGGTATTAGCTTAACCACCTTCCTCCCTACTGAAAGTACTTTACAACCCGAAGGCCTTCTTCATACACGCGGCATGGCTGCATCAGGCTTGCGCCCATTGTGCAATATTCCCCACTGCTGCCTCCCGTAGGAGTCTGGACCGTGTCTCAGTTCCAGTGTGGCTGATCATCCTCTCAGACCAGCTAGGGATCGTCGCCTTGGTGAGCCCTTACCTCACCAACTAGCTAATCCCACCTGGGCATATCCGGTAGCGCAAGGCCCGAAGGTCCCCTGCTTTGCTCTTACGAGGTTATGCGGTATTAGCCATCGTTTCCAATGGTTATCCCCCTCTACCGGGCAATTTCCCAGGCATTACTCACCCGTCCGCCGCTCGCCACCCAAGGAACAAGTTCCTCTGTGCTGCCGCTCGACTTGCATGTGTTAGGCCTGCCGCCAGCGTTCAATCTGAGCCATGATCAAACTCTTCAATTAAAAGTTTTTGAAGCTTTCGCTTCGGCTCAATGAATACTGATACTATCTTTCGATAGTGAATTGACTGTGCTGAATGATTGCTCATTCAAATGGCCACTCAGTTCATTGATAAATCTTTTTTTGATTATCATCAACGAGTGCCCACACAGATTGATTGGTTTATATTGTTAAAGAGCGTTCTTCTTGGCGGTCCGCTTCAGAAGAGGCGGCCATTTTAGCGAGATAAACTGTTGTGTCAAACACTTTTTTCAGTTTATTTTCGTTGGCGATTTCGCCACCTAAAACACCGAACTGAATCACTGCTAACGCTTGTTGCGTCTGCCGTGTCAGTGAGGGCGGATTATAGAGAAGCTAGTTATATTGGCAAGCACTTTTTAGAAGTTTTTTAAAGATTTCGGATACTTGGTGATGTTTTAGGCATAATTGGCTATTTGTTAATGATTAGGCCATCTACTATACCCACTACTCGCTTATAAAAAGGTGAAATCATGAGTTCAATTCGTAGCTATAAAGGCATTGCGCCAAAATTAGGGGAAAAGGTTTATGTGGATGCCAGCGCAGTCATCGTTGGAGACATTGAACTGGATGATGATGCAAGCATTTGGCCTTTAGTGGCAGCTCGTGGTGATGTGAACCACATTCGGATTGGGAAGCGCACTAACATTCAAGACGGCTCTGTATTACATGTCACCCACAAAAACGCTGAAAACCCGAATGGATATCCTCTACTGATAGGAGATGATGTGACGGTTGGGCATAAAGTCATGCTACATGGTTGCACTATTCATGATCGTGTATTAGTCGGTATGGGTTCTATCGTGTTGGACGGCGTCGTAATTGAAAGTGATGTGATGATTGGCGCGGGCAGTTTAGTGCCTCCTGGCAAGCAACTCGAAAGTGGCTTTCTTTATATAGGTAGCCCAGTCAAACAAGCACGCCCTCTCAATGAAAAAGAGCGCGCTTTTCTCTTAAAGTCTTCAAGTAACTACGTTCAGAGTAAAAATGACTATCTGAATGACGTTAAAACCGTTCGCGAGTGATCTCAATTTGACCTAGAGAGTTAAACATTTCGTCTTCAATCGCTTGTTCGGCGAGTTCCTCTAGGTCAAAACGCCATTCACTGAATACCATCATCACGTGTTGCGATTCTGCTAAGGCTTCGCCTGAGAGTTCTTGTAGAACTTGACGTGCCACAAGACATTCGATTAACGCTCCGTTTTGCTGAGCAAAAAATACGACGGCTTGTTTGCTCTCATCCCAATGCTGTAAGTCTGGAAACAGGATGGATTGGTTCATAGTGCCCCCTCAAGATTTTTACGCAGCTCGCGCAAAATTTGCTTGGTTCCCGGACGTAATCCTCGCCACAACATAAAACTTTCCGCAGCTTGCCCCACTAGCATACCTAAGCCATCAATCACCTGCGCACAGCCTTGTTGTAGGGCCCATTGGTTAAATACGGTGTGCCCTTTGCCATACATCATGTCATAGCAGACAGAGCGAGGTGAAAAAATCACAGGATCAAGCGCAGGAAGCTCACCATCTAGACTGGCTGAGGTCGAGTTAATGATCACATCATAGCTTTGAGTAATCTCTGTGAAAGGTTTGGCTATCACAGTACCGTAGGGTGCCAGTATCTCCGCCAATTGTTCGGCTTTAGATAACGTCCGATTGGTAATCGTAATCGAGGAGGGCTGTTGATCCAGCAGTGGTTTGAGCACACCACGCGCCGCACCACCTGCGCCAATCAACAAAATAGTCGCACCTTTCAGTTGCACTTGTTGAGCGAGCAGATCTTGTACCAAGCCTTCGCCATCAGTGTTGTCACCGAGTATTTCACCATCATCCAACTTTTTCAGCGTGTTCACCGCACCAGCCAACCGAGCGCGTTCCGTCAGTCGCCCAGCAAAACGATACGCATCTTCCTTGAAAGGCACCGTTACATTACAGCCTCGCCCACCTTGCGCAAAGAAGTGATTAGCCGCTTCGATAAACCCATCGACTGGCACGCATTGTGCGGTATAGGTCATGGGCTGTTGGGTTTGACGTGCAAACAGCGTATGAATAAAGGGGGATTTACTGTGGTTAATGGGATTACCAAAAACTACATACTGATCGATTTGAGAAGCCATATCTTTGCCTAAACAATCAAAAGGGTCACTTTCGCGACCCTATCACTCAGAACTTCAAGTGTCACCATTCACGCGGAACTAAAAACTCGCTCAATTGGGCTTCTGGGGTATCAGACTCAGGTTGATAAGCGTATTCCCAACGTGCTAGAGGCGGCATCGACATCAAAATTGACTCGGTACGACCACCGGTTTGCAGACCAAACAGCGTGCCGCGATCCAACACCAAATTAAATTCAACGTATCGACCACGGCGATAGAGTTGGAATTGGCGCTCGCGCTCTGTAAAGGGCGTGTTTTTGCGTTTTTCGACAATCGGCACATAAGCTTGGGTATAACCTTCACCGACCGCCTGCATATAGGCAAAACATTGCTCGAATGGCCATTCATTCAGATCATCAAAAAATAATCCGCCGATACCACGTGTTTCATTACGGTGCGGTAAATAGAAGTAGCGATCACACCATGCTTTATGCTCGTTATAGATTTCTGCACCAAAAGGTGCGCAGAGATTTTTCGCAGTTTGGTGCCAGAGCTGGCAATCCTCAACAAAGGGATAAAACGGCGTAAGGTCAAAACCACCACCAAACCACCAGATCGGATCTTCCCCCTCTTTTTCAGCAATAAAAAAGCGCACATTGGCATGAGAGGTCGGGACGTACGGGTTTTTCGGATGCATGACCAGAGAAACACCCATGGCTTCAAAGCGGCGACCTGCCAATTCTGGACGATGGACCGTCGCAGAGCCGGGCATCTGTTCACCAAATACATGGGAGAAGTTCACACCGCCTTGTTCGAAAACGGCGCCATCTCGCATCACTCGGGTACGGCCACCACCACCCAACTTTTCGCCCGGCTCACGTTGCCATGCATCTTCAATAAATTGCGCTTGACCATCTGTGGCTTCCAATTGTTGGCAAATCTTATCTTGTAGCTGCAGTAAAAAGTGCTTCACTGCTTGCTTATCTATGTTTGACTTCACGTTCTCTCCTGCGCAGGGTTATCCCTGTCTTAACACTTGTAAACTGCGTGCATCGCGAATTTCACTCGGGCCACAACGGCCACTGGTTTTGCCTTCCAACACGGCCTCAATTTGACTTCCTAACTGAGCCACCACTTCTTGCTGTGTGGTACAAGCGGGTTGTCCACTTAAGTTGGCACTGGTTGACGTTAATGGTTTGCCAAACGCCAAACACAATTTCTGGACTAACGGATGATTAGACACTCGCACCGCCACCGTATCAAACTGACCTCGTACCCAACTCGGGGTATGAATGCTTGCGGGCATCACCCAAGTCAACGGAGCGGGCCATGACGCTAATACCTGAGCCAACTGCTCTGCCGTAAGCTGGTTTTCATCGATATAGGGACGTAACTGCTCATAGTTTGCCGCAATCAAGATCACCCCTTTTTCAATCGGACGCTGCTTAATCGCAAGTAAACGCAGCATCGCGGCTTGGTTGTCCGGATCACAGCCTAAACCAAATACCCCTTCGGTGGGATAGGCAATCACACCGCCACTTTGCAGCACATGCACTGCTTGTTGCAGATTGTCCACTTTATCGACTCCTATATATCACTCAATAGCAGTGTACGAATAGTATGGCGATTGACCAGTCATTCTCACCACCAACAAAAAGCAAACGTTTGCTTGAGATAAAAATCCCCGTATAATGCGCCGCAACACGGGTTTATCAACCCAATTATTAACACTGAAGGAGTTTGAGATGACAGTCGGTATTATCATGGGTTCCAAATCAGACTGGCCAACCATGAAACACGCAGCAGAAATGCTTGACCAGTTTGGTGTCGCTTATGAAACCAAAGTGGTTTCGGCACATCGTACTCCTCATCTGCTGGCCGATTACGCCTCAAGCGCCAAAGAACGTGGTTTACAAGTGATCATCGCCGGTGCTGGCGGTGCAGCGCATCTGCCGGGAATGACGGCAGCGTTTACAAGCCTGCCTGTTTTAGGTGTACCCGTTCAATCACGTGCTCTGTCTGGCCTCGACTCCTTATACTCAATTGTGCAGATGCCAAAAGGTATTGCAGTGGGTACTTTAGCGATTGGAGAAGCTGGTGCCGCGAATGCAGGATTACTAGCCGCGCAAATCATCGGCATTCACAACCCAGAAGTGATGAGCAAGGTAGAAGCCTTCCGCGCTAAGCAAACCCAGTCCGTGTTAGACAACCCAAATCCTGCGGAGGAGTAACGGATGCGTGTTTTAGTTCTGGGTGCTGGTCAGCTGGCGCGCATGATGTCGCTAGCGGGAGCACCACTCAATATTGAGACAATTGCCTTTGATGTCGGTAGCGAAAACATTGTTCATCCCTTAACCCAAACCGTGCTCGGCCATGGATTGGAGCAAGCGATTGAGCAAGCTGACGTTATCACCGCGGAGTTTGAACACATTCCCCATCCGATCCTCGATCTCTGTGCACGCAGTGGCAAGCTTTACCCAAGCGCTGAAGCCATCAAAGCCGGTGGCGATCGTCGTTTAGAAAAAGCGTTGCTGGATCGCGCCCAAGTGGCGAATGCACGTTATTCGATTATCCGCAGTCGAGATGATCTGAGCGCTGCAATCGCTGAGATTGGATTGCCTATGGTGCTGAAAAGTGCGCTAGGTGGCTATGACGGCAAAGGTCAATGGCGTTTAAAAGAGCAAACTCAGCTCGATAATATCTGGAGTGAGTTAGCACAGTATCTAGAGGCAAATCCTGAACAAGCGATTGTGGCCGAAGAGTTTGTGGCTTTTGACCGAGAGGTTTCGCTGGTTGGTGCTCGTAACTTAGCGGGTGACGTGGTGGTTTATCCCTTGGCAGAAAATGTCCATACCCAAGGTGTACTCAGCCTTTCAACAGCGATTGATGCACCAGCTCTGCAAAGCCAAGCAGAAACGATGTTTAAAGCGGTGGCTGAGCAGCTCAATTATGTCGGCGTATTAGCGCTGGAATTTTTTGAAGTGCAAGGCAAGTTACTGGTCAATGAAATCGCACCACGAGTACACAATTCAGGTCACTGGACTCAACAAGGCGCTGAAACCTGCCAATTCGAAAATCACTTACGCGCGGTATGTGGTTTGCCACTGGGTAGCACCAAACTGGTTCGTGAAACCGCAATGATCAATATCCTTGGTGAAGACCAACTCCCCTCTGCCGTGTTGGCGATGGAAGGCTGCCACGTACATTGGTACGGCAAGGCCAAACGCCCAGGACGCAAGATGGGGCATATCAATGTGACCGCCGATTACAGTGGAGAGTTGCAACGCAAACTATGCCAATTAGCGACCGTGTTAGATGAGAAGGCTTTTCCTGCCGTACACGCAGTAGCCAATCAGATTCAAGATTAATAAACACATCTCATGATGTAATAAAGCCGCGTCTAACGCGGCTTTAACTTTGTATGCGATGAGCATGATGAAGCTAGCATTCCTGAATATGTCCACATTGACGATTGGCGCATTGATAACGGAGACCTGCCGCGCTATTTTTCTCAACCATCACCGTAAAGCCACACATGGCACAAGTCTGAGCAATCGGCTTAACGTTGAGCGCAAATTTGCATTTAGGGTAAGCATCACAAGCATAAAATAGCTTGCCGAAGCGAGACTTTCGTTCGATGAGATGACCTTTACCACATTCAGGGCAAGTAATATCCGGAGAGCTTTCCGCTTGATTAGGCGAATCCATCGACTCGATATGATGGCACTGCGGATAATGGCTACAACCAATAAACATCCCGTAACGACCTTGGCGTAGCACCAGCTCATGTCCACACTCAGGACAAGGCACACCTAACTCTTTGATGATATGGCCATCATTTTGATGCAAAGGCTTAATGTAGTCACAACCCGGATACGCAGTACAGCCTAAAAAAGGCCCGTGTTTACCGTGGCGCAGTTGTAATTCTGCGCCACACTGGGGGCAAGGTGAAGATTGCAGCGCATGTTCATGGGCGGCAAACAGTTGTGGGTCGATTTTACTGCTCATAGACAAGTCACTAGCTTAATGCAAAATGCCTTGCTCTTTGCTATACAGCAGTTCTTCCATCACTGTGTAAGCATTTTCATTGCCCGGCACATTGAACAACACCATCAGGATGATCCATTTCAGGTCATCTAGCTCAAACTCATCGGTTTCTAACCCCATGACACGATCGATCACCATCTCGCGCGTTTCCGGAGTCAGCACATTGATATGTTCGAGAAACAACAAAAAACCGCGCGATTCGAGATCAAGTCGCTCAATTTCTTCCGGTGCATAAATTCGCATCGAAGTTGAAGCGCTTTTCGCAATCGCGGTTTGCGCATCGGTCTGTTGCAAAGCCGCTAAATCTTCCAACCAGTGAAGGGCTTTGTAGATGTCTTTTTGGTGAAACCCAGCACGCAGCAATTCATCTTCCAGCTGGTCCTGATCCACTTGCAACTCAGCATCGCTATGGATATAGGTTTCGAACAGATACATCAAAATATCCATCATCATAGCTAGCCTCTCCCCTTTCTAATATAGCCACCAGGTACTGCAACCACATGCCCAAGGAGCTCAAGCTCCAAGAGCTGCATCATGACATCTTGAACCGGTATATGGGTCCGGCTTGCGAGAATATCAATAGGTGTAGCCTCTACTCCTACGTTAGCTAACAGCTCGGGAAATGGCAATTCTTCATCGCCCTGCTGAGCAGAAAAAAGTGTGGCTTGGTAAGGCACTCGCTCAGAGAGTGACCAAGTGAGCGCATTTTTGAGCTCTTGATGAATTTGTTGCACGCTTTGCACTAAACAGGCACCTTGGCGAATTAACTGATTACTGCCTTGACTGGCAGCATTGTAAATCGAACCTGGCACCACAAAAACTTCGCGTCCTTGCTCTGCCGCATAACGCGCGGTGATCAAAGAGCCACTTTTCTCCGCAGCTTCAACCACGACCACGCCAAGCGATAACCCACTAATAATACGGTTACGCCGCGGAAAGTGATCAGCTTTGGGAGGCACATAAGGTGCAAATTCCGAGACTAAAGCACCTTGCGTGATAATTCGCTCCGCCAGTGCTTGATGCTGTTTGGGGTAGATTTGAGTCAAACCAGAACCTAAAACTGCCACAGTTTGCCCTTGCGCTTGCAACGCTCCATCATGGGCATAGCCATCAATGCCAAGTGCAAGGCCACTCACCACCACTAACCCTGATTGAACTAGCTCGCTAGCAAACTGACGCGCAATGTGTCGACCATCAATCGTGGCATTGCGACTACCGACAATCGCCACAGCTGGATCGTGCAAAACCTCCCACATCCCTTCAATAAACAATACCGGAGGCGGAACTGAGATTTCTTTTAATAAGCGGGGATAAAGCGAGCAATGCGGCGTCACTATGTGGCGATTTTTCGCACCATTCCGCCATTGCAAGCATTGTTCAGCTTGCTTGGCGGCTTCCGTGGTTAAATACACCAATTGTTCTGATTTGAGCCCAAGCGCCAACCATTGTTTAGGTGTAAGGCTTTGCAGCTGTGTGGGCGTTTGGGTAGCAAGGAGATGGGAAATAGTCCTGCTACCCAGTTTAGGTGTGAAGCAAAGCGCTAGCCAAATGGCTAAGTCCTGATCCTTCATTAACCAGCATCATTAACCAAATCAGTTTGTTCCTTAGATTGTGCAACCTCAGCTTGCGCCTCTTGGTTTGCAATCTGAGGCGACAGTGCCAGCACATCATGACTGATCGGGGCTGAACTATTGGTGATCAATGCCAAACTAAACCGTTCATAAGGGCGGATCACCATCAAAGTACCGACTTTTAGACTCGGCAATTGCACATCCACATCCGAGCCTTCTTGTTGGTAAGTAAACTCACCTTTCTTATCGCTGACTTTCGCACCCGCTTGGTAGAGTTCAAACATACTGCCCTGCGCAAGGCCATCACTACTGCCTTGATCCATCACCACGACTTGATTCTGCCCTGCATACTGGCTGCCTTCTAGCGAACCGAGAATATGCGCTTCGCTCCCCACTGGAGCTGGCTGCGGATAAAACGTCGTTGAGAGTTGTCGCTCTTCAATATCCACTTCTGGTAACGCAATATCGTTAGCCAAAATCTCTTGGTTTTGCTCTAGCAAACTGAGGCCACTAAAATTGCCCCCAGTCATCGCCAACTCGCCCACCGCCACCAAGCGCAGCGCAACCATTACGTCATCATCACGCTGATATTGTGCGACTTCGCGATAAATGCCCCACTTTTTCTCGGTTTGCACTCCCGTGATATACAGCTGATCTTGCTTGGTCAGATATTTACGGCCATCGCTTGAACCTATCACCCGCACACTATCTTGCAAGGCCGCTTGCGCAATCAAACGGTCAGACTGCAGATAAGGCAGCACTAAACCTTCCTGCACAGTCGGAACGGCCTGTTTTTCCAACACTCGCACTTGTGGGCTCAGTTTACGCATCGGTTTTAAACTCAGTACCGGTTGCCCATCACGCCAAATTAAAGTCAGTTTGTCGCCTGGATAAATAAGATGAGGGTTACCAATCTCTGGATTGATCTGCCAAAGCCTTGGCCACAACCAAGGGCTATCAAGATACAAAGCAGAAATATCCCACAAGGTATCGCCTTTCACCACGGTATAGGTTGTCGGAGCATTTTGTTTAAGAGTCAGTGGAGTTTGCTCATCCGCCATTACCGATTCACCGAGTAATGTGAAAGGTAATAAAGCGCAGGCAATATAACGGGTTAGTCGTGCCATGACCTTGCTTCCTTGGTCGAAAAAATAACGGGGTATTGGAGAAATCACGTCCGGATGCTGTCATTTGGGTCATAAAATGTCTAGAATTGAGCCAACACGCATTAAGCTGTTTCGGCACAGTTCAACATTTCGAGTGTATATGTCTGTATTGCAAGTATTAACATTCCCAGATGATCGGCTGCGCACCGTTGCGAAACCGGTCGAGAAAGTCACCCCTGAAATCCAACAAATTGTCGATGACATGTTGGAAACCATGTATGCCGAAGAAGGCATCGGTTTAGCGGCGACCCAAGTCGATATTCATCAACGTATTGTGGTGATCGATATTTCTGAAACCCGTGATGAGCCAATGGTGCTGATCAATCCTGAAATCATCGAAAAGCGCGGTGAAGATGGCATTGAAGAGGGTTGTCTATCCGTTCCTGGTGCTCGTGCTTTAGTGTCACGTGCGGCAGAAGTGACCGTGAAAGCCTTGGATCGTAATGGCCAAGAATACCGCTTTGAAGCTGACGACTTGCTCGCTATCTGTGTCCAGCATGAGCTAGACCATCTTGCGGGTAAGTTGTTTGTTGATTATCTGTCACCGCTAAAACGCAACCGCATTAAAGAGAAGCTAGAGAAAATCAAACGCTTCAATGAGAAAAAATAATTTACTGTGAGGTAACCTTGAGCCAATCACTACGTATTGTCTTTGCAGGTACTCCGGACTTCGCCGCCCGTCACTTGGCGGCGTTGTTGTCTTCGGAGCACGAGATCATTGCGGTCTACACCCAGCCCGATCGCCCAGCAGGTCGCGGCAAAAAACTCACTGCTAGCCCAGTCAAAACCCTTGCACTTGAACACAACATTCCGGTTTATCAACCTGAAAACTTTAAATCTGAAGAGTCTAAGCAGCAGCTTGCCGCACTCAACGCCGATTTAATGGTGGTCGTCGCTTATGGCTTGCTACTGCCCAAAGTGGTTTTGGATACGCCTAAACTTGGCTGCATTAATGTGCATGGTTCGATTCTGCCGCGTTGGCGTGGTGCTGCGCCAATCCAACGTTCAATTTGGGCAGGTGATAGCGAAACTGGCGTCACCATCATGCAGATGGATGTTGGCCTCGATACCGGTGATATGCTGAAAATCGCGACTTTACCGATTGAAGGGAGCGACACCAGTGCCTCGATGTACGACAAACTGGCAGAACTGGGGCCACAAGCGCTGATCGAATGTTTAAGCGACATCGCTCAAGGCACAGCAGTGGCAGTAAAGCAAGACGATACACAAGCTAACTACGCGCACAAGCTCAGCAAAGAGGAAGCACGTATTGATTGGAACAATGACGCCGTTCATATTGAACGCTGCATTCGTGCCTTTAATCCATGGCCAATGAGCCACTTTGAAGTCGCAGAAAACAGCATCAAAGTGTGGCAAGCGCGAGTGGAAAACCGCGCGGTAGTTCAAGCTCCAGGCTCGATTCTCCAAGCCGATAAGAGCGGAATTTACGTCGCAACCGGTGAAGGCGTGTTGGTGCTCGAAAGCCTACAGATTCCTGGCAAGAAAGCCTTGCCAGTACAAGATATTCTCAACGCGCGTGCCGACTGGTTTAGTGTCGGCAGCCAACTCAGTTAATCCTGAACCCTAGTCAATCGATGGCTAGGGTTCTGCTTTTTTGTTTAGGTTTTATTATGAATGTTCGCGCCGCTGCTGCGTCAGCTCTATACCAAGTGGTTGATTTAGGGCAATCCCTATCCAATGCTTTGCCTGCGGCTCAGCAGCAAATCAGACCGCGAGATCACGCCCTGCTGCAAGAGATCTGCTATGGCGTTTTACGCCAATTGCCACGTTTGGAATCCATCAGCCAAGCTCTGATGGAAAAACCGCTGAAAGGCAAACAACGCGTATTCCACTTTCTGATTCTGGTGGGTTTATACCAATTAAGCTTTATGCGTATTCCCGCCCATGCGGCAGTCGGGGAAACCGTTGAGGGCGCACAGGATCTAAAAGGCCCGCGCCTACGTGGATTGATTAACGCCGTACTGCGTAACTATCAGCGCGATCAAGAACGTTTGGATGCTCAAGCGACCAGTCATGATGCAGGTCGCTACGGTCACCCAGGCTGGTTACTCAAGCTCCTTAAAGAAAGCTACCCAGAGCAGTGGCAACAAATCGTCGAAGCTAACAACAGCAAAGCGCCCATGTGGCTACGTGTTAACCACCAGCATCACACGCATGCTGAATATCAAGCCCTGCTAGAACAAGCAGATATTACCTGCACACCGCATTCTCAAGCCGAAGATGCTCTTTGCTTGGAAACGCCTTGCGATGTGCACCAACTACCCGGTTTCGCGGATGGATGGATTTCAGTACAAGATGCTGCCGCGCAGTTAGCACTGACTTACCTCGCACCTAAAGCCGGAGAGCTGATTTTAGATTGCTGTGCCGCCCCCGGTGGCAAAACCGCGCACATTCTGGAGCGTACTCCGGATAGCCAAGTCGTGGCCATTGATTGTGATGAAACTCGCCTGAAACGCGTGCAAGAAAACCTACAGCGTTTACAACTCAATGCTCAAGTGATTTGTGGTGATGCGCGTTACCCGCAACAGTGGTGGCAAGGCGAGCAGTTTGATCGCATCTTGCTCGATGCCCCTTGCTCAGCAACAGGGGTTATTCGTCGCCACCCAGACATCAAATGGCTGCGCCGCGCAGACGATATCACCGCATTAGCCGAGCTACAGCGCGAAATTTTGGATGCGATGTGGCAACAACTTAAGCCCGGTGGTACTTTGGTGTACGCAACATGCTCGATCACACCTCAAGAAAACTGTTTACAGGTCAAAGCGTTCCTTGAACGTACGCCAGAAGCAAGCTTGGTAGGTTCCGATCCTGCGCAGCCCGGCCGCCAGATTCTTCCGGGAGAAGAATCAATGGACGGCTTCTATTACGCCGTGTTAAGCAAACAGAACTGATTCGGTCAACCAAGGTGAGTCCTCACTCACCTTGGGCGTAAGTAAACAAAGAGAACAGGTTATGAAAATCATCATTCTTGGTGCAGGACAAGTCGGTGGCACGCTCGCCGAAAACTTGGTGGGCGAAAATAACGACATTACCGTTGTCGATAAAAACGCTGACCGACTGCGCGATTTACAAGATAAATATGATTTACGGGTGGTCAATGGTCATGCCAGCCATCCCGATGTACTGCGTGAAGCAGGTGCACAAGATGCCGATATGCTGGTTGCCGTCACCAATACTGATGAGACCAATATGGCAGCTTGTCAGGTGGCCTTTACTCTGTTTAACACGCCTAACCGAATCGCCCGAATTCGCTCTCCGCAGTATCTGGCAGAAAAAGAAGCGCTGTTCCAATCAGGGGCAGTGCCGGTCGATCACCTGATTGCTCCGGAAGAATTGGTCACCAGCTATATCGAGCGTTTGATCCAGTATCCGGGCGCATTGCAAGTGGTGAGCTTTGCGGAAGAAAAAGTCAGCCTTGTGGCGGTGAAAGCCTATTACGGTGGCCCGTTGGTCGGTAATGCACTTTCCGCCCTACGTGATCACATGCCACACATCGACACTCGCGTGGCAGCGATTTTCCGTCAAGGCCGTCCGATTCGTCCACAAGGCACCACCATTATTGAAGCGGATGATGAAGTGTTTTTCGTTGCAGCCAGCAACCACATTCGCTCGGTGATGAGTGAGTTGCAGCGTCTTGAAAAACCGTATCGCCGAATCATGATTGTCGGCGGCGGCAACATAGGTGCAAGCCTTGCAAAACGCTTGGAACACACTTACAGCGTGAAGTTGATTGAGCGAAGTTACCAACGTGCTGAGCAGCTCTCTGAAGAGTTGGAAAACACCATCGTGTTCTGCGGCGACGCCGCCGATCAGGAATTGCTCTCGGAAGAGAACATCGATCAGGTCGATGTGTTTATCGCGCTCACCAACGAAGATGAAACCAACATTATGTCAGCCATGCTTGCCAAACGCATGGGCGCCAAAAAAGCCATGGTGCTGATCCAGCGCAGCGGCTATGTCGACCTAGTTCAAGGCGGCGTGATTGATGTGGCCATTTCACCACAGCAAGCGACCATCTCCGCTCTGTTAACTCACGTACGTCGTGCCGACATTGTTAACGTTTCTTCTTTGCGTCGCGGCGCGGCAGAAGCGATCGAAGCCATTGCGCATGGCGATGAAGCGACGTCAAAAGTCGTAGGGCGTGCAGTGGGTGATATCAAACTGCCACCGGGTACCACCATCGGTGCCATTGTGCGCGGTGAAGAAGTGCTGATCGCCCATGACCGCACCGTTATCGAGCAAGACGACCACGTCGTCATGTTCTTGGTTGATAAAAAATATGTGCCCGACGTGGAAGCTCTATTCCAGCCGAGCCCATTCTTCTTGTAAGGGCTGGCGTCATGCTCAACTTACGCCCCATTACCTTTATCATCGGACTGGTGTTATCGAAACTCGCCCTCTTTATGTATGTGCCAACATTGGTCGCGTTTTTCACCGGTAGCGGCGGTTTCCTCGATTTTGCACAAGCGGTGATCATCACCCATCTGGTTGCCTTTCTCTGCCTAAGCATTGGCCGTACGGACAGTTTTCGCCTCAATGTTCGCGATATGTTCTTGATCACCAGCTTGGTATGGACGATCGCCAGCGCATTTGCGGCCTTACCTTTTGTATTTATCAACCACATCAGCTTTACCGATGCCTATTTTGAAACCATGTCCGGCCTGACGACTACAGGCTCCACGGTACTCAGTGGCTTGGACGATATGCCGCCCAGTATTCTGTTGTGGCGTTCCATCTTGCAATGGTTAGGTGGGGTGGGCTTTATCGTAATGGCGGTAGCGGTACTCCCAATGCTCAATGTGGGGGGATGAAGCTGTTCCAAACCGAATCCTCAGACTGGTCGGATAAAAGCAGCCCACGCGCAAAAACCGTGGCAAAAAATATTGTGGCAGTCTATCTCGTACTCACTGGCTTGTGTTTTGTCGGCTACATCGCCACAGGGATGACCCCCTTTGAGGCGATAAACCACGCCTTTACCACACTTTCAACCGGTGGGTATTCCACCAGTGATAGCTCGATGAATCGTTTTTCGCATGGCGCGCACTGGGTCGCAACCCTGTTTATGTTTCTCGGCGGCTTACCCTTTTTACTTTTCGTGCAAGTATTACGTAAACAGAGCCCTCGCGCCCTCTTTAAAGATGAGCAAGTCCGCGGCTTCTTCTGGTTATTTATGGTTTCGAGCCTGATTGTCGCCACTTGGTTATGGCTACATAACGGCTATGCCATCATAGATGCACTTCGTGTTTCGATGTTCAACATCGTTTCCGTCGTCACAACAACTGGTTATGGTCTGGATGACTTCACGGCTTGGGGCGCTCTTCCCTCAACGATTTTTGCGTTCTTATTGATGGCCGGAGCCTGCTCTGGCTCGACCTCAGGTGGGATCAAAGTATTCCGCTTCCAGATCGCGATGGCACTACTCAAAAAGCAACTACTGAACCTTATCCACCCTTCCGGCATTTTTATCCAGCGCTATAACAAACGTCCAGTCAACGAGGAGATCATCCGCTCGGTGGTTGCGTTTGGCTTGACGTTTTTTATCACTATCGTGGTACTGGCAGGCGCACTCTCCGCAATGGGGTTGGATTCCATCACCAGCATCTCAGGTGCTGTCACCGCGGTGGCCAACGTCGGCCCTGGAATGGGAACCGTGATCGGTCCAACCGGTAATTTTGCGCCGTTGCCTGATGCGGCCAAATGGTTATTGAGCTTCGGTATGTTGATGGGACGCTTAGAGATTCTCACCATCTTAGTGCTGTTTTTCCCCGCCTTCTGGCGCCACTAACAAGAAGAAAAATGATGATGAAAAGGTTCGTTTGGGCGGTTGGTTTAGCTAGCCTGACTCTACAGGCTTTCGCCACAGAAACATTGCAACTGAAAGATGGCCGTTCCGTGCAGCTTAATGATGATTTCACTTGGCATTATGTGTCAGAAAACACAGCCGGCAGCACCACGTCCGTTGCTGTTGCGCCAGTCACTCAACCAACCCTCTCTGCCGTAACCGTCAAAGTGGGGGACAATAGACCGATATTACAACTGAGTGATTCGGGGGTGGATGTAGTACTTAGCAACCCACGCTATGAACAAGGTAAGCTCAAACTCGATAGCGCCATCACCAACCAAAGCAGTCAAGCTGTGATTTCCGTGCGTTTAACAGTGCGAATGCAAGATGCACAAGGGGTTTGGTGCGATGAGCAAGAGGTGACGGTTTGGCAGTCGATTAAACGTATGGCCGAGACATACTTACGCCCACACACCTCCGTGGCGGGGAAACCTCTGGAGTTCACGGTTGACCAGCAACCTGAGTACCCACTGCACGTAACCATTCAGCAAGTCGAGACGCGCTAACCCGTTAGCGCGCCTTTTGAGAATAGCGCACGCCCAGTTTAGATAGGCTCAACATACAGATAGATGGCTAAGAAATGGCACGCACACCCCGCCAGTACAAAAGCATGCCAAATGGCATGATTGTAAGGGATCCGTTTGGCCACATAGAAAATCACCCCGAGCGAATAGATTAACCCACCAGCCGCTAATAAACTTAAACCACCGACATCCAAATGAATCGCCAACTGATAAATCACAATCAGCGAAAGCCAGCCCATGGTCAGATAAGTCACTAGCGAGAGCTTTTTGAAGCGGTAAACAAACGCGATTTTCATTAGGATGCCAATCAAGGCTAGCGACCAAATAACGATCATCAATCCAACCGCCAATGGGGTTCTCAAACTCACCAATAAAAACGGTGTATAACTGCCAGCAATCAACAGATAAATAGCACAGTGGTCAAAGGTTTTGAGCCAACGTTTTGCACGTCGGTAAGGGATAGCATGATAAAGCGTTGATGCTAAAAACAACGCAATCATGCTGCCGCCATAAATGCTCATACTGGTAATAGTCAATGCATCGGCTTGATGATCAACCGCTTTGACTAACAACAGCACTAAACCCACTATCCCTAAAATCAACCCCACACCATGGCTAATGGCGTTGGCGACTTCTTCCTTAAAACCGTAACTATTGGACATATGCACGCGATCCGAGCCTGAAAGTTGCCGTTAGTATCGCACATTGAGCGTACATGTGTTAGCTAAAATTTCATGCCTCCATCAGCAGGTTTGATCGAGAAATTGAACCACTTGCTTGCCCACCTCTTGCGGTGACGTGTGTGCTGACAAGGTTAACTCACGTTTCAATTCTCCGCGGCTAAGTAAACTCGCTAACATACCAGATGCCCCACGTTGATAACGATCCACCTCAAACCAAAGTTGAAGTTTCTCATGATCACGATAGGCTGCAATTTCCACTTCACGCCAACGACCGTGGAAAGACCCCGTGGTAGGGACAAATTCGAACTCTTGAACAAAGGGTAAAGCAAAGCCTTTAGCTTGTTCACACGCCACCTGACGTAAACGCAAACCTTGTGCTTCAAGCGCACTAAAAATAGCATCCATCATCGGATCGGGGCGCACGGTGAGAATATCTTTGTCCGTGGGGTCGAGTGCCATCGTGATATCCAATCCCGTTTCCAACCAGACCTTGGCCTCCCCAATGGTCACCGGCGTATTCCAAGGAATATCGAGTTCAATATCAAAATCTCGGGTTTCACCCGCCTCTATCGTAAATGCATACGGAAGTGACCAACTGGCGAGAGTGTAAGTGTGAGGGATGCGACGGAGCTGCTGTCCTTGCTGCTGGCCACGATCCTCAGCGGCTTCCGCGATATATCGGCAGCAAAGTTTAAGATCGATATTATCGATCTCTTGGGCTGTGCCTCCGCCGTAAACATGGATGATCACTTTAACGGACTGACCGGGGTAGAGCACTTCTTGCTGCAACACTGAGTCAACTTTGGCTGAACCAATCCCAAAACTCGCTAGGGTTTTCTTGATAAACGACATACACACCTCCAGCAGTGAGAACTGCATAGTAAAAACGAACCGAAATCTCACTCAATCGACGCAGAGAAAAATAAATGTTACGCAAAATTGGTCAACTATCGATCATTCTAGTAACTGGTGCTAATCTATCAACGATATGAACGCATATCATTATTCCTGTCTCATTGTTCGGATCGGCAATCGCCAAAAGAGTGAATCGAGGTTTCGTCCTGTTACTAAGCTCCACTCATAATGATTCAGGGTTTACCATCGGCAATGGATATGCCTGACAGTTAGGTTATGTCATGCGCCCAACAACCGTCAGGTTTTCACATACAAACCGTAGTGCAATGCGTCGCCGCAGTGGTTTTGCAGTGGCCCCAGTTGCAAAAAAGACAGCAACAGCCCCCACGCTGGTGGAAAGAAATGCGTTGACCGCATCCCCCGAAACCAAAGTGGTTCAGGCAGCTTAATTAGAAAGCGCAGTTAATCTGCGCTTTTTTCTTGCCGATGAATTGGTATTACCCAACGCTTTTGATACCTTTAGCCACAAATCACTATAAAAATTGTGGAGAAAGTCATGAAATGTCATCGCGTAGAAGAACTGCTACAACTACTTGAGCCCGAGTGGCACAAAGATTCCGAGCTTAATCTGATTCAATTTCTTCTGAAGCTGGCTCAAGAAGCGGGTTATCAAGGTGCACTGGAAGATCTCACCGACGATGTGCTGATCTACCATCTGAAAATGCGCAATAGCGCCAAAGATGAAGTGATTCCCGGGCTCAAAAAGGATTATGAAGATGATTTCAAAACGGCGATTTTACGCGCCCGTGGCGTAATCAAATAATCCCACTCCCCTGTTAATCGACAGAAAATTGCACAAAAGCGGCCTTGGCCGCTTTTTTATTACTTGGTTAATATCGTGAAGAAATGTAAGGAAATTTGTTGTTAAAGGTTGATTGCCTTAAAGAAATAAACTGGAGATTAACGCTATACTTACGCCCTAAAAAGTAATCAGCCCCCTCTAGCCTTCTTACTGAGGGAATGAGCAATGTATTTGAGTGTGAACAACAGAAATCACACCGAATGCCCAGAAAGGATAGTGTCATGAGTCAGGATAAAATCGATGTCAAAGATGTGACTCCTAAAGTGTTCAACCCCAAGACCCACAAAGGCCAGGGCGGAGATCGCTTTAACCCAAGCAATCGCATCTATGTTCGTGAAAGTAAAGGTACTTATCAGAAATTACGCCGTTATGGTGGCTGGTTTCTGCTGCTCCTGTTTGGGTTAGTGCCATGGATTTCTTATGGTGATCGACAAGCCATCTTACTTGATATCGGAAATCAACAATTTAACTTCTTTGGTACCACTCTCTACCCGCAAGATCTCACTCTGCTCGCGCTACTGTTTATGATCGCCGCCTTCGGCCTGTTCTTTATCACCACCTTCTTAGGCCGAGTCTGGTGTGGTTATCTCTGCCCGCAAACCGTATGGACGTTTATGTACATCTGGTTTGAAGAGAAACTGGAAGGCAATGCCAACAAAAGACGCAAACAAGACAACAGCCCAATGACGGCAGAACTTGTTGCACGTAAAGCCCTTAAACATCTGGCTTGGTTTGCGATTGCGCTAGTCACTGGATTTACCTTCGTGGGCTATTTTGTCCCCGTCCGCGAACTCGTCATTGATTTCTTCACTTTTAACTCCACCTTTTGGCCAGTGTTTTGGGTGATGTTTTTTGCCATTTGTACTTACGGGAATGCCGGCTGGATGCGCTCGATCATGTGTATCCACATGTGCCCATATGCACGTTTTCAATCTGCCATGTTCGATAAAGATACGTTTATCGTAGGGTACGATGCCGCACGTGGTGAACAACGCGGCCCACGCTCTCGTAAAGCCGATCCTAAAGAACTCGGGTTAGGTGACTGTATTGACTGTGATCTCTGCGTGCAAGTGTGTCCAACCGGTATCGATATTCGTGATGGTCTACAGTACGAGTGCATCAACTGTGGTGCCTGTATTGATGCTTGTGACAACACCATGGAACGTATGGGCTACGAAAAAGGACTCATTAACTACACCACCGAGCATCGCCTTTCAGGCAAGCACACTAAAGTATTGCGCCCGAAACTGCTTGGCTACGGTGCTGTACTGCTGGTCATGATTGGTTTGTTCTTTGTCCAAGTAGCCTCGGTTGACCCTGCCGGGCTCTCAGTATTACGTGATCGTACCCAGTTGTTTAGAACCAACAGCTCCGGTGAAATTGAAAACACTTACAACTTAAAAGTGATCAACAAAACCCAGCAACCACAAACCTATCAACTCTCGGTAAAAGGATTGGATCAGGTCTCTTGGTATGGTAAGCAAACCATCGTCGTTCAACCCGGAGAAGTGCTCAATCTCCCGATGA
This sequence comes from Vibrio metoecus, assembly GCF_009665255.1. NCBI lineage: Bacteria > Pseudomonadati > Pseudomonadota > Gammaproteobacteria > Vibrionales > Vibrionaceae > Vibrio > Vibrio metoecus. Next base: position 2,736,669 of record NZ_CP035686.1, on the reverse strand, counting down.
GCCTTGGTGTCAAACCCGAAAATCTTAGCTCTGCGGTAATGACAATTCAGTTTATACTGCATGACGAAAGCCACCAATTTACCCTGGAAGTCGAGAGCCGATTTATTCAAAAGCTCTGACCGACATCAGTATGGAAAAGGGCTCAGTAATGAGCCCTTTTTATTCAATGACCCAAGCCACTTTTCATTTTGATGCTTTAACTCCAGATCTCATTTGGTATGCGCTGGAGAGTATCGGTATTCGCGCCGAGTCTGGATTTTTGCCACTCAACAGCTATGAAAACCGCGTTTACCAATTTACAGATGAAGAACGTCGTCGCTTTGTGGTGAAGTTCTATCGTCCCCAACGCTGGACTAACGAACAGATCCAAGAAGAGCATGATTTCGCCTTAGAACTAGAGCAAGAAGAGATCCCAATCGTTCCGCCACTGAACATCAATGGTGCCACCCTGCATTACTACCAAGGCTACCGTTTTGCCCTGTTTACCAGTATGGGCGGCCGCCAATACGAAGTGGATAACGAAGAACACTTAGAATGGGTTGGGCGCTTCTTAGGTCGCATTCACAAAGTCGGGGCGAGCAAGCCATTTATCCATCGCCCTTCGCTCTCGCTGGATGAATATCTGCATCAACCAAGGCACATCCTTGAGTACAGCCACTGTATTCCCGCCCATTTACAGCGGGTATTTTTTCATGATCTTGATCTCTTGATCGCGGAAATCAAGCAGCATTGGGTACCCACCCAACCTCAGATCCGCCTGCATGGAGACTGTCACCCTGGCAACATTCTGTGGCGTGATGGCCCAATGTTTGTCGATTTGGACGACGCGCGTAACGGTCCAGCAATTCAAGACTTATGGATGCTATTGCATGGTGATCGCCAAGAAAAACTACTGCAATTGGATATCTTGCTTGAAGGTTACCAAGAGTTTTGCGATTTTAATCACCAAGAATTGAAACTAATCGAGCCTTTGCGTGGTCTACGCATGGTGCACTACATGGCATGGCTCGCAAAACGTTGGCAAGATCCGGCTTTTCCTATCGCGTTTCCTTGGTTTAATGATGCGAAATACTGGGAAAATCAGATCCTCGCTTTTAAAGAGCAGATTGCCGCTCTGCAAGAATCCCCGCTGTCACTGCAACCGCAGTGGTAAGCAAACACAATAAAATTCAATGGAGAAAGTCATGAAAAAGCTGTTTGCCCTGGTTGCAACTCTGATGTTAAGCGTTTCAGCCTATGCCGCTCAATTTAAAGAAGGCGAACATTATCAAGTACTGAAAACGCCGGTATCTTCTACGCCGATGGTCAGTGAGTTTTTCTCATTCTACTGCCCGCACTGTAACACTTTCGAACCTATTATTGCTCAACTGAAACAGCAGTTACCTGAAGGCGCTAAATTCCAAAAAAACCACGTCTCTTTCATGGGCGGTGCGATGGGTAAAGCGATGAGCAAAGCTTACGCGACCATGATTGCACTCGAAGTGGAAGATAAAATGGTGCCGGTGATGTTTAACCGCATTCATACGCTACGTAAACCACCAAAAGATGAACAAGAACTGCGTCAAATCTTCCTCGATGAAGGGGTAGATGCAGCAAAATTTGATGCCGCTTATAACAGTTTTGCGGTTGACTCTATGGTTCGCCGTTTTGACAAACTGTTCCAAGACAGTGGTTTAACGGGCGTTCCTGCCGTCATCGTCAACAATCGCTATCTAGTGCAAGGTCAATCCGTAAAGTCGCTTGATGAATATTTTGAACTGGTGAATTTCTTGCTGACTCAAAAGCAGTAATTCAAACCGATACTCAGGTGTTGGAAAACATGAAGGGAGCCAATGGCTCCCTTCACTTTAACAAACTCTCAGCACTAATCGGCTTTATAAATCTGCTCTAAGCGCTGATCTTTACGTTGCCAAACATCACTCAACCATAACTGAAACTGACGTTTAAACTGCTTGTCGGTGAAATAATCACCTTGCACCTGATCATCAACGGGTAGCAAATCAATGTGTACCACAATACGCTGCATACGCCCCATCAATAAATCACGAAACGGTTTTGCTCGGTTATCGGGATAAGCTAAGGTCACATCAATAATATGCTCGAACTGCTCACCCATTGCGGCTAACGTGTAGGCAATGCCACCAGTTTTCGGCTGCAATAAATGCTGATAACCCATGCCGCAACGTTGCTGCTTCTGTGAGTTAAAACGCGTCCCTTCCACATAGTTTACGACGGTGGTGGGAACCGAGCGGAATTTTTCACACGAACGGCGCGTCGTCGCTAAATCTTGACCGCGTTTGTGCGGATTACGCAGCAAATACTCACGCGAGTAGCGGCGCATAAACGGCATATCCAGCGCCCAACAGGCCATGCCAATGAATGGTACATACAGCAGTTGCTGTTTGAGGAAAAATTTCGGCATCGGGATACGGTCTTTAAACACGCAACACAGCACCACAATATCCGTCCAACTCAGGTGATTGGAAATCAGCAGATACCACCCCTGCTTACTTAGGGTTTCACCGCCTTGAATATCCCACTCAACCCGATTGGAAAGCTGCAAAACCCAAGCGTTTACACTCGCCCATGACCACATCACCCAGTTTGCGGCTTGTGTGGCATGCGCTTTCCATGCCGCTGACGGCAGCAAGAGTTTAATCAAAGCAATAAAGCAGATCAGCAGCGAATGGAGTGCCGAGTTCAGCACCACGAAAGTCACATTCAGCGCAAGGAGCAAGTAAGCCAACATAGTTCTCAGTTCAAAGATGAGTAAAAAAACAGCGTGTGATTATACAAACTTGTCATCGTAATGAAACATGAACTCTGCAGGTCAGAGTACTAGACGTTTTGCGCACTGAGCTGTTTGAGTAAGCGGTCCATGGCTCGATAGCCCAACGCCTCGGCCAAATGTGGACGAGCGATCTGCGCTTCACCTTGCAAATCCGCTATGGTTCGCGCCACTTTAATGATGCGGTGGTAAGCCCGAATCGATAAACCCAAGCGATGCAGCGCACTTTCCAAAAATTCGGCATCAGTTTTGACCAAAGGACAATATTGTTCAATTTCTCGGCTTTGCAGCAAGGAATTCACCTTACCAGAACGTACAAGCATTCGCTCCCGAGCAGCCAACACTCGCTGGCGCACAGCCGCAGTCGATTCACCACGATCACCACCATTGGCCAAGGTGCCCTTCGGTAAGGCAGGGATCTCTATCGACATATCAAAGCGATCCAACAAAGGGCCAGAGAGCCGACTCAAATAGCGCAAAATACTCTGCGGATTGGCACGCGCCTGACTGCCCTCGTAATAACCCGTGGGGCTTGGATTTAACGCGCCGACTAATTGAAAGCGTGCTGGAAAACGGGTTTTCCCCTGCGCGCGAGAAATCACGATCTCGCCTGATTCCAACGGTTCACGCAGTGAATCCAACACTTTACGCTCAAACTCCGGCATTTCGTCCAAAAACAGCAGACCATTATGGGCAAGCGAGATTTCACCGGGGCGCGGAATGGTGCCGCCACCGACTAAAGCCGCCATTGAGCTTGAATGGTGCGGCGCACGAAAAGGGCGTAGCTTCCAGTTGTGTTGGTTAATCTCTTGCTGCGTGAGGGACGCAATAGAGGCTGTTTCCATCGCCTCTTCATCACTCATTTCTGGCAGTAAATCGCACAGCCGTGAAGCGAGCATAGTTTTACCCGTCCCAGGAGGGCCGAGAAACAGCAGGTTGTGATTGCCAGCCGCTGCGATTTCTAACGCACGCTTACCCTGTTGCTGACCAATAATATCCTGTAAATCGCGGGTAGTTGGTATCTCCAACACACTTGGTGCACTTTGAAATAACGACAGGTTCTGCTGTCCACACAGATCGGCACATACTTCCAATAAGCTTTGCGCAGATTTATGCCGCTCACTCCCGACTAACGCCGCCTGATCGCCATTACAGTGTGGCACCACTAAACAGCGATGGACTTGATTAGCCGCGAGTGCGGCAGGCAATACCCCTTTCACGCCACGAATTTCACCCGATAGCGCCAGTTCACCAATAAATTCGCAACTTTCGAGCTTAGTTCGCGCAATTTGATCCGAGGCTGCCAAAATGCCAAGTGCAATCGGCAAATCAAAACGCCCTCCCTCTTTAGGCAGATCTGCAGGGGCTAAATTGACCGTAATGCGTTTCGCTGGAAACTCAAACCGAGAATTAATGATCGCACTACGCACTCGATCGCGTGACTCTTTTACCGTGGTTTCCGGCAACCCAACTAAGGTAAACCCCGGCATTCCATTACTGATGTGAACCTCAACCGTAACCGGAGGTGCCTGCACGCCAATACTGGCGCGGCTATGAATGATCGCAAGTCCCATTGCATCCCTTAGTATTTGATCAAAAAGCATTCAGCGCCTGAAAGTGTGGCGATAAAAAGCACAGAATGGGTTATATAGCGTGATGAGATAAAACGGGAATGTGAAAAAAGAATGAGTTTTTGCTTGTCATGTAACGAAGATGTGTGTTAACACTAGAAGCGCAAACACATTGGTAAGATATTAGTTCAACCTTAACAACGAATTTACTATGAACTTGAACGCTCGCATCAACGCTCTAATTAACCTAATTATCGTGGTCATTCTAGTGACAACGCGGGGGCGAGTGGGCGAAAAATAAGTAACCGAATCCAAGAAACCCCCGCACTGAAAAGTCCGGGGGTTTTTTTACAACTCAGACAGACCAAAAAAAGCACATTCTGAATAAGTTACACCCAGCAACTGATGAATACCGAATCGGTAACCCTCAGTGGGATAACCCCAGAATAAGCAGGAAGAATGGGAGCGGCACATGAAGTGCAAACACAACACACAGGAAGGCAGCGACACGTATTGTTGCCATAAGGAGGCACGATGACCGGAGCACAGTTAGTCGTTGCCGCATTAAAACAGCAGGGCATCAAAACCGTTTTTGGTTACCCTGGTGGCGCTATCATGCCGATTTATGATGCGCTGTATGACGGAGGTGTCGAGCACATCCTCTGCCGCCATGAACAAGGTGCGGCCATGGCTGCGATTGGTATGGCGCGCTCAACTCAACAAGTCGCGGTGTGCATGGCCACATCTGGCCCCGGCGCCACCAACTTGGTGACAGGTTTGGCCGATGCCTTTCTTGATTCGGTTCCGCTGGTCGCCATCACTGGGCAAGTTGCCAGCTCACACATAGGCACCGATGCGTTTCAAGAGATGGATGTGATCGGCATGTCGCTCTCTTGTACCAAACACAGCTACTTAGTCACCGACATCAACGAGCTGGCACCAACTCTGGCAGAAGCGTTTGAAGTTGCAAAAACTGGTCGTCCCGGCCCAGTGTTGGTAGACATCGCCAAAGACGTACAGCTCGGCAAAGCGCCGGTCTCCGCTTTGCCAAGCTTTACTCCCCCCGCCATGCCACATGTGGATGCTACACAGCTAGCCAACGCACAAGCTCTGCTCGCGCAAAGTAAACGCCCTGTATTGTATGTGGGTGGCGGTGTACAACTGGCGAATGCAACAGACACAGTGCGTGAGTTTTTACGCCTAAACCCTATGCCTTCAGTCAGCACACTCAAAGGCTTAGGAACCATCGAGCGTCACGACCCACACTATCTTGGCATGCTGGGCATGCACGGCACCAAAGCGGCAAACTTAATCGTACAAGAGTGTGATTTGCTGATCGCGGTTGGCGCGCGTTTCGATGACCGCGTGACAGGCAAGCTCGATACCTTTGCGCCTCATGCCAAAGTGATCCATATCGATATCGATGCCGCCGAGTTCAACAAACTGCGTCATGCCCATGCTGCACTGCGCGGTGATATCAACCTCATCCTGCCGCAGTTGGAACTGAGCCACGATATTTCACCTTGGGTGCATCGTAGTGAGAGCCTGCGTAGCGGGTTCAAATGGCGCTACGATCATCCGGGCGACAACATCTTCGCACCACTGCTGCTCAAGCAACTGTCGGACATGATGCCGGACTCTTCGATTGTCTCGACCGATGTCGGCCAACACCAAATGTGGGCAGCGCAGCACATTCAGCCACGCGCACCACAAAACTTCATCTCGTCCGCAGGTCTTGGCACCATGGGCTTTGGTTTACCGGCGGCAATGGGTGCTGCGGTTGCGCGTCCTGACGATCAATCGATCCTGATCAGCGGTGATGGCTCTTTCATGATGAACGTGCAAGAACTCGGTACGCTCAAGCGTCGCCAGATCCCCGTCAAAATGGTGCTGCTGGATAACCAACGTTTAGGCATGGTGCGCCAATGGCAGTCACTGTTTTTTGATGGTCGCCACAGCGAAACCATTTTGGATGACAACCCAGATTTCGTGATGCTGGCCAAAGCCTTCAACATCCCCGGCAAAACCATCAGCCGCAAAGAAGAAGTCGAACCTGCATTACGTGAAATGCTGGCTAGCAAGACCGCTTATCTGCTGCACGTGCTGATTGATGAAGAAGAGAACGTGTGGCCATTGGTGCCACCGGGCGCATCCAACACTGACATGCTTGAGAACACCTAGGGAGAGGCCACATGCAACGTTATCTACTCGATATTAAAGCGGACGATAAACCGGTTTTATTAGAGCGCGTTTTGCGCGTGACGCGTCATCGTGGATTTGTCATCAAGCAAGTCGCGGCAACACAAAATCATGAAAGCAAAATCGCCAGCGTTGAGATCATTGTCGACAGTGACAGACCGATCACGACCCTGACCAATCAAATTGAAAAACTGTGGGATGTGCGTACTGTGGAAGTCACAGCGATCAGAAATGACGAGCTGCCCAATAACAATTTACAACAAAAGATTTGCGCATAAGGAAGGCAATCATGGCAACAAAAACTGCTGATTACATTTGGTTCAATGGCGAGATGATCCCATGGGCGAATGCGACCGTTCACGTACTCACCCATGCAATGCACTACGGCACTTCGGTGTTTGAGGGCGTTCGCTGCTACAACACTCCAAAAGGCCCTATCATCTTCCGCCATCGCGAACACGCGCAGCGCCTGCTTGATTCTGCCAAAATCTACCGCTTTCCAATCCCTTATTCGATTGAGACCATCATGGAAGCGACGCGCGAAACCTTACGCGTGAACAAACTCGATAACGCTTACATTCGCCCATTGGCGTATGTGGGTAACGTGGGTCTCGGCGTGTGCCCGCCAGTCGGCACCGAAATGGATCTGATGATTGCCGCTTTCCCTTGGGGTGCTTACCTCGGTGAAGAAGCGCTAGAAAATGGCGTGGATGCCATGGTTTCAAGCTGGCATCGCGCTGCACCGAACACCATTCCAACCGCGGCAAAAGCGGGTGGTAACTACCTATCTTCTCTACTGGTTGGTGGTGAAGCACGTCGCCACGGTTACGCGGAAGGTATTGCGCTGAGTGTAGATGGTTATCTTTCTGAAGGTGCGGGCGAAAACATTTTCGTGGTGAAAAACGGCGTGATCCTGACGCCACCGACCACCAGCTCAATCCTGCCGGGTATCACCCGTGATTCGATCATGACGCTGGCACGCGACATGGGTTATGAAGTGCGCGAAGCCAACATCTCGCGTGAAGCACTCTATCTGGCTGATGAGATTTTCATGACCGGCACCGCCGCCGAAGTGGTTCCTGTGCGTAGTGTGGATAAGATCACCGTTGGCTCAGGTAAACGCGGCCCAATCACCAAAGTGGTACAAGATGCTTACTTTGGCCTGTTCAAAGGCACCACGGAAGATAAGTGGGGCTGGTTGGATTACGTTTACCCAGAAGCGAAGTAAGGAGTTTCCATGCCTAAATACCGTTCCGCCACGACCACACACGGACGTAATATGGCGGGTGCGCGCGCATTGTGGCGCGCCACTGGCGTCAAAGAGGAAGATTTTGGCAAGCCGATCATTGCGGTGGTCAACTCCTTCACTCAATTTGTTCCCGGCCATGTGCATTTAAAAGATCTCGGCCAACTGGTCGCACGCGAAATTGAAGCCGCGGGCGGCATTGCCAAAGAATTCAACACCATTGCGGTCGATGACGGTATCGCCATGGGCCACGGCGGCATGCTCTACTCGCTGCCATCGCGTGAACTGATCGCCGATTCCGTCGAATACATGGTTAACGCGCACTGCGCCGATGCCATGGTGTGTATTTCCAACTGTGACAAAATTACTCCGGGAATGCTGATGGCGGCGATGCGCCTTAATATTCCGGCGATTTTCGTCTCTGGCGGCCCGATGGAAGCGGGAAAAACCAAGCTTTCTGACCAAATCATCAAGCTCGACTTGGTCGATGCCATGATGCAAGGCGCTGACCCCAAAGTATCGGATGCCCAAAGTGAGCAGATCGAACGCTCGGCCTGTCCTACTTGCGGCTCTTGCTCGGGGATGTTTACCGCCAACTCGATGAACTGTTTGACCGAAGCTCTTGGCCTCTCTCAGCCGGGTAACGGCTCACTACTCGCCACTCATGCCGATCGCAAACAGCTATTTTTGACTGCAGGGCAACGCATTGTTGAACTGACCAAACGCTACTACGAACAAGATGATGCTTCGGCTCTGCCACGCAACATTGCCAACAAAGCGGCGTTTGAAAACGCGATGGCGCTAGACATTGCGATGGGGGGCTCCACCAACACGGTGTTACACCTATTGGCAGCAGCGCAGGAAGGCGATGTTGCGTTTGATATGACCGATATCGATCGCATGTCTCGTCAAGTGCCACACTTATGTAAAGTCGCGCCTTCTACTCAGAAATACCATATGGAAGATGTGCACCGTGCCGGTGGTGTGATGGGGATTTTGGGCGAGCTGCAACGCGCGGGCCTACTCAATGACCAAACCCGCACTGTATTGGGCATTTCGCTGCAAGAGCAGCTTGCACAATACGATGTGAAACAGAGCGAAAACCAAGCGGTACGAACTATGTTCCGCGCAGGTCCTGCAGGTATTCGCACCACTCAAGCTTTCTCACAAGATTGTCGCTGGGATACGCTCGATGACGATCGCCAAGAGGGTTGTATCCGCGATAAAGCACATGCTTACAGCCAAGATGGCGGCCTTGCCGTACTCAAAGGCAACTTGGCGCTGGATGGCTGTATCGTAAAAACCGCTGGCGTGGATGAAAGTATCCTCAAATTCCGTGGCCCTGCCGTGGTATTTGAAAGTCAGGAAGATGCGGTCAGCGGCATTCTTGGCGGCCAAGTCAAAGCTGGCGATGTCGTGGTCATTCGTTATGAAGGCCCCAAAGGTGGTCCGGGCATGCAAGAGATGCTCTACCCAACCACCTACCTCAAATCGATGGGACTGGGTAAACAGTGCGCTCTGCTGACTGATGGTCGCTTCTCGGGTGGCACGTCGGGCTTGTCGATTGGTCATGCCTCTCCGGAAGCGGCGAATGGCGGTACGATTGGCTTGGTACGCAGTGGCGACAGCATCGCGATTGATATTCCAAACCGCTCGATCACGCTGGAAGTCAGCGAATCAGAGCTGGCGGTTCGTCGCGCTGAGCAAGATAAACTCGGCTGGAAACCTGTGGATCGTCAACGTACCGTTTCTTTGGCGCTTAAAGCCTATGCCAGCATGGCAACCAGTGCAGACAAAGGTGCAGTGCGCGATAAGTCCAAACTTGAGGGCTAAGTCATGGGATCAACCAATCAAACTGGCGCAGATTATCTGCGCCAGATCTTACGCTCTCCGGTGTATGAGGTAGCCAACGTCACGCCATTGCAAACCATGCCGCGTCTTTCGGCGCGGATTGGTAACCAAGTGCAGATCAAACGTGAAGATCGCCAGCCTGTGCACTCGTTTAAACTGCGCGGCGCTTACAACATGGTGTCGCATCTGAGTGAAGATCAGAAAGCAGCGGGCGTGATTGCGGCTTCCGCAGGCAACCATGCTCAAGGCATGGCGCTGTCGGGGACTAAACTTGGCATCAAAACCACCATCGTCATGCCACGCACCACGCCGGACATTAAAGTTGAAGCGGTACGCGGATTTGGCGGCGAAGTGCTGCTGCACGGCAGCAATTTCGATGAAGCCAAAGCTGAAGCAGAACGTCTAGCCAAAGAACAAGGCTACACCTTTGTGCCACCGTTCGATCACCCTTTGGTGATTGCAGGACAAGGCACGATTGGCATGGAAATGCTGCAACAAAATGGCCACTTGGATTACATTTTTGTGCCTGTCGGTGGCGGTGGTTTAGCGGCGGGAGTGGCGGTTCTGGTGAAACAGTTGATGCCGGAGATTCAAGTCATTGCAGTTGAGCCAGAAGACTCTGCCTGCCTCAAAGCCGCCTTAGATGCGGGTAAACCTGTGGTGCTGGATCAAGTCAGCATGTTTGCAGATGGTGTCGCTGTAAAACGAATTGGCGATGAAACCTTTCGCCTTTGCCAGCAGTACATTGATGGGCACGTGACGGTTTCCAGTGATGAGATCTGCGCGGCAGTGAAAGACATCTTTGAAGATACGCGCGCCATCGCTGAACCTTCTGGCGCATTGGCGCTGGCTGGGCTGAAGAAATTTGCCGAACAGCAGCAGCTCAAAGGCAAGCAGTTGGGGACGGTACTTTCTGGTGCCAACACCAACTTCCACGGTTTGCGTTATGTTTCTGAACGCTGCGAACTGGGTGAAAAACGCGAAGGCTTACTCGCAGTGACCATTCCAGAACGCAAAGGGGCATTTTTCGACTTCTGCCAAATTATTGGTAACCGTGCCGTCACTGAATTTAACTACCGTTACAGTGATGACCAACTGGCCAATATCTTTGTCGGTGTGCGTTTAGTCGGCGGTCCAGAAGAGCTGAAATCCATCATTCACGAGCTGCGCCAATCCGGCTATCCGGTGCAAGATCTCTCCGATGATGAAATGGCTAAGCTGCACATTCGTTACATGATTGGCGGGCGTCCTTCCAAACCGCTGACCGAGCGTTTGTACAGCTTTGAGTTTCCTGAATACCCCGGTGCACTACTCAAATTCTTGAGCATGCTCGGCACACACTGGAACATCAGCTTGTTCAACTATCGCAACCACGGCGCAGACTACGGTCGCGTGCTGTGTGGCTTTGAACTGGATACACCAGACCTAGTGCGCTTTTCAGAGCATTTGGTTGAACTCGGTTATCGCTATAAAGATGAAACCGATAACCCTGCGTATCGTTTCTTCCTGGCTAAATAGTCTTCGCCCCACCTTGTTGTGGGGCTCTTTCTTGCATGAACGTAAAATGGTTTTCGCTCATCCACACTTCCAATCTTGTTGAAAAAACACTCATTCCATTCGTGCGCGATTCTTGGTAAAACTTGTTCTATATCCAGTCACCATCACCAATAGACTGGCATACTCCCCTACTTTCGCTTGGCTCTACCACCCGTCCCTGTCTACTTGGCGTTTTAGTTAGAAAGGGATAAAACAGAGGGAAAACCCGTATGTTCAATGCGTTGCTACTTACTCAACAAGATAAAACCACTCACGCTACCGTCACCCAAATCCAAGAAGAACAACTGCCCGCAGGCAATGTGACGGTGGCAGTCGACTATTCTTCGCTCAATTACAAAGATGGTCTCGCCATTACTGGCAAAGGCAAAATTATCCGTGAATTTCCTATGGTTCCAGGGATTGATTTTGCAGGCACAGTGTTGGAATCGGCAGACGCGCGCTATCAAGTCGGAGATGCCGTGGTCCTGACCGGATGGGGTGTGGGTGAAAATCATTGGGGTGGCATGGCGCAAAAAGTGCGATTGAATGCCGACTGGCTGGTGAAACTGCCACAAGGCTTAACCAGTCAGCAAGCCATGATGATTGGTACAGCTGGCTTTACTGCTATGTTGTGTGTTCAGGCACTGATTGACGGTGGTATCAAACCGGAAGATGGCGAAATTTTAGTGACCGGAGCGAGTGGTGGTGTGGGCTCAGTTGCGGTGAGCTTGCTCGCACAACTCGGCTACCAAGTAGCTGCAGTGACCGGACGCGTAGCACAAAATAGCCCTCTTTTAGAACAACTCGGTGCCTCGCGCGTTATCGATCGCCAAGAATTTAGTGAAGCCTCCAGACCGCTCGAAAAACAGCTCTGGGTTGGTGCGGTCGATACCGTAGGCAGCAAGGTGTTGGCGAAAGTGCTGGCACAAATGCACTATAATGGAGTTGTCGCTGCGTGTGGTCTGGCTGGTGGTTTTGATCTGCCAACCACAGTCATGCCATTTATCCTGCGCAATGTGCGTTTACAGGGCGTTGACTCCGTATCTTGCCCTATCGAGAAACGCCTTGCTGCATGGAAGAAGCTAGCGGAGTTGTTGCCTGCAAGCTACTACGCTCAAGCCTGCCACGAAATCAGCTTGTCACAAGTGCCAGAATACGCAGAAGCGATTACCAATGGCCAAGTGACAGGCCGCGTGGTCGTTAAACTCTAAGCCAAAACGTATTGATTCGAATGGAAAGAAACCCGCGCTGTTGGCGGGTTTCTCATTGTGAACGTTATCTGGTAATAAATAGCAGGCAAAAAAATCCCGCCTTTCAGCGGGGAAGCCCAAGAAAAATGGGGATAGTGTCGGAATGTAATTGAGCGTAGTCAGTGACGTTGATTAACGATGTGGTTGCTCGGTAGTATCTTGCTCACTGCGCATTTCCAGCCAAATACCGAAAATCGAAGCTGCAGTTCCTACCACTGGCATTAATTGAGCTTGTGTAGTCTCTCCCAAGCCCAAGGCACACAAGGAAATAAAACACAAAACCGCGTAGATGGTCAGTCTATCGAGTGTGGTTAACATCATTTCCTCACTTAACTTGTTACCAACTTGTTAAGGAATTTATAACAAAATGATCCTTTTGCCAAGTGATTATTGAATAATTTTTCTTCACCAGTAATATCTACGCCTCAAATAGTGACGCCAATAAGGTTCGACCATGAGTTTTAATCCAGACATCGCGACCCATACTTTAGAAGCGCAAGGATTACGCTGCCCAGAGCCAGTGATGATGGTCAGGAAGACAATTCGTACGATGCAGGAAGGTGACGTGCTATTGGTTACGGCGGATGACCCTTCCACCACGCGTGACATTCCCAGCTTCTGCCGCTTTATGGATCACCAGTTGCTTGACGCAAAAACCGATGCATTACCCTATCAATACCTGATCAAAAAAGGTCTGGCGTAAAAACAAAAAAGACTGCCTTGGCAGTCTTTTTTCATTGGAAAGCATCAATGCTGTTCACTGGGAAGCGGCATTCATTGCGGATCACATCATTTCATCGCGCTGATGTAACTGACGTTGCAGTTCAGAGATCTGTTTTCTCATCGTCCGAACTTCATCATGCAGTGGGATAATATGTGCTACGCGAATCCAAGATTCGACCGCTAATGCCGTCATCACAATCGCGCCCACCACCATCGGCATCCATAAATCGGTTAACGCCATACCGAGCAAAGTTAACACCAAGCCAAAACTGAATAAGTAACTCTGGCTTTTCGGTGTCATCCCCATATAACGAGTCAGCATAATGGTGTCCTCTTACTCTTGATACCTGTTCATACCCTAGCATGATAATCCGCACTAGGATGGGTGGTAAGTCACGCTGCACAGCCTAAATCAAGTGCTCACCGCTCAGTAAAATGCTGTCGCCAGAGCCATCGCCAAAAACAAACCGGCGGTCACTTTACGGATCAACCCCAGCGGCATTTTGTCAGCCGAGAGTTTACCAATCAGCACCACAGGAACGTTCGCGAGCAACATACCTAAGGTCGTACCAAGAATCACCCAGTTCAAAGCATCCGCATACTGCGCCCCTAAAATTGAGGTGGCAATTTGAGTCTTATCGCCAATTTCAGCCATAAAAAAGGCAATAAAACTCGCAACAAAAGGACCTCGTGATGAAATGGATTCTTCCTCATCCAATTTATCCGGAATTAGAACCCAACCTGCCATTGCAAGGAAACTGACCACCAGCACCCATTTTAAAATGTCGGGAGAAAGATAATCCGCCACCACCACACCAAGCCAAGCCGCCAGCGCATGATTGGCAATCGTCGCGAGAAAAATCGCGGCAATAATCGGAATGGGTTTACGGTAACGGCTGGCGAGTAATAGTGATAACAGTTGGGTTTTATCCCCAATCTCTGCCAAAGCCACCGTAGTAATTGAAATCGCTAAAACGCTCATGACATGCTCTTTGGGACAGGGATTTATTATCGAACCGTAGACAAACAATCACGCCCTATCCCAGTTCGTGTTGTTTGTCTAAGGTCTTGCTAAACCTGAAGGCTCAGGTCTCACACACCATGGTAATTGAGTACCAAATATGTTGATGTGTGAATCGCCAAGTTGACAACTTAACGACCAGCTACTCCCCAAAGACGGAGCGAATTCTAGCCACCGAAATCGACAATCGCAACCCTCACTTGCCTACTTTTCCCTGATTCAGAGAGAAATTGGCATAAAAGTCGGGAAAAATGAGCGCAAAAGAAATTATTGTCGATTAATTCAGCAAGATTTCCGCTACTTTGTCAGGGAATATCTGGGTATACTTCAGTGTTATTTTTTATCAATTCAGACAGAAGAATCGCGCGAACCTGACTATGCAAAAATACGACATCAAAACCTTTCAGGGTATGATCCTCGCGCTGCAGGATTATTGGGCCCAACAAGGCTGTACTATTGTGCAACCTCTCGACATGGAAGTGGGTGCAGGTACTTCTCACCCGATGACTTGCTTACGAGCATTAGGCCCTGAACCTATCGCAACCGCGTACGTTCAACCCTCACGCCGCCCTACTGACGGCCGCTACGGTGAAAACCCAAACCGTCTGCAGCACTACTACCAGTTCCAGGTGATCATCAAACCGTCACCAGACAACATCCAAGAGCTGTACTTAGGTTCACTGCGCGTACTGGGTGTTGACCCGTGTGTGCATGACATCCGCTTTGTGGAAGACAACTGGGAAAACCCAACCTTAGGTGCTTGGGGTCTTGGCTGGGAAGTGTGGCTAAACGGCATGGAAGTGACTCAGTTTACTTACTTCCAGCAAGTGGGCGGTCTTGAGTGTAAGCCTGTGACCGGCGAAATCACTTACGGTATTGAGCGTCTAGCCATGTACATTCAGGGCGTGGATTCGGTTTACGATCTGGTCTGGACCGATGGCCCACTGGGCAAAGTCACTTACGGTGACATCTTCCACCAAAACGAAGTTGAGCAGTCCACTTACAACTTTGAACACGCGGATGTGGATTTCCTCTTCACTTACTTCGACCAGTGCGAAAAAGAGTGTAAATACCTGCTGGAGCTTGAAAAGCCACTACCTCTGCCAGCCTACGAGCGTATTTTGAAAGCGGCACACGCCTTCAACCTGCTCGATGCTCGCAAAGCAATCTCAGTGACTGAGCGTCAGCGCTACATTCTGCGCATTCGCAACCTAACCAAATCGGTCGCCGAAGCTTATTACGCATCCCGTGAAGCTCTGGGCTTCCCTATGTGTAAGAAGTCAGAACAGAAGTAAGGGGAAGACGTCACATGGCAAAAGAATTTTTAATTGAGCTAGGCACAGAAGAGCTGCCACCAAAGCAACTGCGCACGCTGGCCGAAGCCTTTGCGGCGAATTTTGCGGCAGAACTGGCAACAGCAGACATCGCACATGAAGGCGTAACTTGGTTTGCCACGCCACGCCGTTTGGCTCTGAAAGTCGCCAATTTGGCAGAAAGCCAACCGGATCGCGTCGTTGAAAAACGTGGCCCAGCCGTCAACGTTGCGTTTGATGCCGATGGCAAGCCAACCAAAGCCGCTGAAGGCTGGGCGCGTGGCAATGGCATCACGGTAGAGCAAGCAGAACGTCTCGTCACAGACAAAGGCGAATGGCTGCTGTTCAAAGAACAAGTGCAAGGCCAACAAACCGCTTCTGTGGTCGTGGACATGGCTGCCAAAGCGCTGGCTAACCTGCCAATTGCGAAACCAATGCGTTGGGGCGATAAAGAAACCCAATTTATCCGTCCAGTAAAAACTCTGACTATCCTGTTTGGTAGCGAACTGATCCAAGGCGAAATTTTGGGTGTTGCTTCTGCACGCACCCTCCGTGGTCACCGCTTTATGGGTGAAGCGGAATTCACCATCGAATCGGCTGAGCAGTACCCTGCGATTCTTGAAGAGCGCGGCAAAGTCATCGCTGACTACGCGACTCGTAAAGCGATGATCATCGAAGGCTCACAACAAGCGGCTCAGCAGCTCGGCGGTATCGCAGATCTGGAAGATGCACTGGTAGAAGAAGTGACCTCGCTGGTGGAATGGCCAGTGGTCATGACGGCGAAATTTGAAGAAAAATTCCTCAAAGTTCCGGCAGAAGCTTTGGTGTACACCATGAAAGGTGACCAAAAGTACTTCCCAGTTTATGACGCGAGCAAAAAACTGCTGCCTAACTTCATCTTCGTTTCGAACATCGAATCGAAAGAGCCTCGCCACATTGTGGAAGGTAACGAGAAGGTAGTTCGTCCACGTCTAGCGGATGCAGAATTCTTCTTTAATACAGACCGCAAGCGCCCATTGGTGGATCGCTTACCTCTGCTAGAAAACGCGATTTTCCAACAGCAACTCGGCACGATTAAAGACAAAACCGACCGCATCACTGAACTGGCTGGCTACATCGCAGAACAGATCGGTGCTGACGTAGAGAAATCTAAGCGTGCAGGCCTACTGGCAAAATGTGACCTCATGACCTCGATGGTGTTTGAATTTACCGACACCCAAGGCGTGATGGGTATGCACTATGCGCGTCACGATGGCGAAGCAGAAGAAGTGGCGGTTGCGCTCAACGAGCAGTACATGCCACGTTTTGCGGGTGATGAACTGCCAAGCCGTGGTGTTTCTGCCGCAGTCGCAATGGCTGACAAACTCGATACTATCGTAGGTATCTTTGGTATTGGTCAGGCGCCGAAAGGCAGTGACCCATTTGCTCTGCGTCGTGCTTCACTGGGTGTGCTGCGTATTCTGGTTGAGTACGGCTACCAATTGGATCTGGTGAATTTGATTGCCAAAGCCAAATCACTGTTTGGTAACCGCCTGACTAACGCCAACGTTGAGCAGGAAGTGATCGAGTTTATGCTTGGCCGTTTCCCAACCTGGTACCAAGATGCGGGCTTTAGCATCGACATCATCCAAGCGGTGCTGGCGCGTAACCCAACCAAACCCGCTGACTTTGATCAGCGTGTGAAAGCCGTATCGCACTTCCGCGCTCTTGAAGAAGCCGAAGCACTGGCAGCAGCCAACAAGCGTGTAGGCAACATTCTGGCGAAGTACGATGGCGAATTGGGTGAAGAAATCGATCTCGCTCTGCTGCAAGAAGATGCAGAAAAGGCCTTAGCCGAAGCCGTCGAAATCATGGCAGAAGCGTTAGAACCTGCGTTTGCAACCGGCAACTACCAAGAAGCCCTGAGCAAACTGGCTGGCCTGCGCGCGCCTGTCGATGCCTTCTTCGACAACGTGATGGTGATGGCTGACGATGAAGCACTGAAGAAGAACCGTCTCACGCTGCTCAACAAGCTGCGTAACCTGTTCCTGCAAATTGCTGACATTTCGCTGCTGCAAAAATAATCTGCAGCACGATAATTTCGTCAACAAACTTTAAGCCCAACTCTTTTGAGTTGGGCTTTGTTTTTGCTCGCGCTCCCCAAACGACTTGGAGTTGCAGCCAACACCGCTGCAGCTTCAAGTAGGAAGGGGACACAAAAATATTGCTTTGCCTCGCAAATACATTGCGGTATGTTCAAGAACTATTCTAAACGGCGGAGATTCCACCGGTATATCGTTTCGCAAACACACAGCAATCATTAGGTAGTCGAGCAATGCAGTATTCCTCTTTTGGCGAAAAGTTTAATCGCTACTCCGGTATTACCCAGTTAATGGATGATTTGAACGATGGTCTGCGCACTCCAGGCGCGATCATGCTTGGTGGCGGTAATCCTGCTGCCATCCCTGCCATGCTCGATTATTTCCATAACACCAGCGCCGAAATGTTGGCCGATGGTTCACTGCTCAATGCCATGACCAATTACGATGGTCCACAGGGCAAAGATGTGTTTGTAAAATCGCTCGCCACACTGCTGCGTGAGACGTATGGCTGGAATATCAGCGAAAAGAACATCACTTTAACCAACGGCAGCCAGAGTGGCTTTTTCTACCTGTTTAACTTGTTTGCCGGTAAACAGCCCGATGGTGCACACAAAAAAATCCTCCTGCCCCTCGCGCCCGAATACATTGGCTACGGTGATGCAGGCATTGATGACGATATTTTTGTCTCCTACCGTCCGGAGATTGAGCTGCTCGATCAAGGACTGTTCAAATACCATGTGGACTTTTCTGAGCTGAAAGTCGATGAATCGGTGGCTGCGATCTGTGTGTCTCGCCCCACCAACCCAACCGGTAACGTGTTAACCGAAGAGGAAATCCACAAACTCGACCAATTAGCACGTGATAACGGTGTGCCTTTAATTATCGACAATGCATACGGCGTGCCATTCCCGAATATCATTTTTGAAGACGTTGAACCGTTTTGGAATGACAACACCATCTTGTGCATGAGCCTATCCAAACTGGGTTTGCCCGGTCTGCGCTGCGGCATTGTGATCGCCAATGAAGCGGTGACCCAAGCACTGACCAACATGAATGGCATCATTAGCTTAGCACCCGGCAGTATGGGACCCGCACTGGTGCAACGCATGATAGAAAAAGGCGATCTGCTGAGACTTAGCGAGCAGGTGATCAAGCCGTTTTATCGCCAAAAAGCGCAACATGCGGTAGAGCTGCTGCAAAGTGCGATTACTGATCCGCGTTTTCGCATCCATAAACCAGAAGGGGCGATCTTCCTCTGGCTGTGGTTTGACGAACTGCCGATCACCACAATGGAGCTTTACCAACGTTTGAAAGCGCGTGGCGTATTGATTGTACCGGGCGAATATTTCTTTATCGGCCAGCCGCAAGAATGGCCACATGCTCATGAGTGCTTGCGTATGAACTATGTGCAGAACGAGCAAGCGATGGAACAAGGCATTGCCATCATCGCCGAAGAAGTACAAAAAGCGTATCAACAAGCCAACGTCTAAACACCCAAACTAAGCAATGCAAAAAGCCCGCGAAATTCGCGGGCTTCGTTTTATCTAGCGTTCAGTGCGTTAAAACGCTGCGCAGAGTTATTTGTTTTCCAGTAGGTGCTTGCCGTTAATCGCAATTTTGCGTGGCTGCATCGCTTCTGGAATTTCGCGCTCTAAATCAATGTGCAGCAGACCATGTTCCATAGTCGCGCCAGTCACTTTCACGTAATCCGCTAATTGGAATTTACGTTCAAAATCGCGCTCGGCAATGCCCTGATAGATGTAGTTTTTGCTCTCTTCAGGTTTACGCTCACCGCGCACAATCAAAGTATTCTCTTGTTGAGTAATATCGATCTCTTCATCGCCAAAACCCGCTACCGCCATGGTAATGCGATATTGGTTGTCTTCTTTTTGCTCGATATTGTATGGAGGGTATCCGCCTTGGGCGTTTTTCGCCGCGCTGTTTTCCATCATGTTCAGTAGACGGTCAAAGCCAATCGCGTTGCGGTACAGTGGAGTAAAATCTACAGTTCTCATATTCCTATCCTCTTTGATTAAGCAATAGTCTTAACAATGACTTGTTAAGTCGCCCGATCCATTCTTATGACCTGAATCGGCGTGATTTCAGTTAGATAACACACTCCTCAGTTGAGCAAGGGTGTTATTCCAGTTCAGAGGTCCTAGCGGCATCCTCTTCACTTCTAGATATAAGGTCGCTCAAAACCATTTCAAGTTTTTGCCCCAAAATTTTTTGAAAAAAAGCCCGACACTGAGTCGGGCTAATTTGGATAATGCACTTTATCCTAACTTAACGGCCTTTGCTTTTGCGTGGCTTAATCACTGAGCTATCTTGCGCTTTTTCTTGCTTCAGCTTGCGCTTCTCTTTGAGGCTGAGTTGTGGTTTTTTCATCTCTTGTTTACTCATGACAAACTCCTAATTACTGACATAACAAACATGGGCAAAGCTTGGTTGGCTTACCCTGCATTGAGTGCTGAACGTGAGTAATGGCAAAGCAGTGATGTTGGCCCCAAATAGGCAACGTAAACACTTCATGCTGACGACGGCCAAGTAGGGCGGCACCAAGTAGGGAGTCGCACGTCACGCCACCGTGGACTTCGTGCTGATCTTCAGACGTGGTCAGAGTGACTTGAAACGACAACTGACGATGAGCATCAACAAGGCTCACCGTATCCCCAAGCTTAATGCGCTGTGGCGCTCGTTCAATAGGCGAGCGAGGATGCTCCAACTTCTCGAACAATTCGAGCAGCAACAACGGAGATTGATAGGTCAAAAAGCGGCTACGTAGCCACCAACCGGCGAGAAAACGCCGAATATTCAAAGATAACCGGTTCAGCATGATACTTCCTTTGCTCATTCCATTACCAACAGTGACAAATCGATGAGTATGCCCGGGAGTGAAATACACTCCCGGTTCAATTCACAAAGGCGACCATCCTGACCTCCAGTCAAAAAATGAGGAATAACTATAGGGTTCACAGACCACTATAGACACTAAAAAAATGAATGCAACCCAATGAAATATAGAGAAAAAATGAAAGTCTAATAAACGCCATTCTAGGATAGAAAAGCCTTACTTATGACTCAATGCTGGTGCTTTAGTCCAACAACCGAGGATATTCGACACAAAATTTTTATTGTGTCTTTTGTACTTGCGCGAGGTTGCAGACCTCCAGCATCAGGAAAGTACAAATTGCAGAGATAAAAAAAGCAGCGCCGCAGCGCTGCTTTTTATCACTGTGAATCAACCAACCCCTTATACGTCGAGGTTGGCCACTTTCAGTGCGTTGGTTTCGATAAATGCACGACGTGGTTCAACTTGATCACCCATTAGAGTAGTGAACAGCTCATCCGCGCCTACCGCATCTTCGATGGTCACTTGCATCATACGACGAGTGTCTGGATCCATCGTGGTTTCCCACAGCTGATCTGGGTTCATTTCACCTAGACCTTTATAGCGTTGGATAGACAGACCGCGACGCGATTCTTTGATTAACCACTCAAGTGCAGCGGCAAAGCTGCTGATCGGCTGAACACGCTCACCACGTTTGATAAACGCGCCTGCTTCAATCAAGCCGTCTAGCGCTTCTGACAGTTCCGCTAACTTAGCGTACTCTTTCGAGTTGATCAGATCTGCGCTCAGCAAGTATTCATGGGTCACACCATGAGTACGTACCTGAATTTTTGGCAGGTACACATTCAGCTCAGCATTGTGCTCAACCAGAACGCTGTATTGGCTCGCGCCCACTTCTTTAGCATTCAGCTGTTCGACTAAACGCTGTGTCCAAACTTCAACTGCGGCTTTATCCGCACACAGCTCGGCATTGATGCGTGGTACGTAAATCAGCTCATGCAGCATCGCGTAAGGGTAGCGGCGGCTCATGCGCTCAACCAACTTGATCGCGGCATTGTATTGCTGAACCAGTTTCTCCAGCGGTTCACCCGCCAATGCAGGAGCATCGGCATTCACGTGCAACTCTGCGCCATCCATCGCCAGTGCCACTTGGTACTGGTTCATCGCGTCTTCATCTTTGATGTACTGCTCTTGTTTGCCTTTCTTCACTTTGTAGAGTGGTGGCTGAGCAATGTAGATATAACCACGCTCAATTAGCTCAGGCATTTGGCGGTAGAAGAAGGTCAACAGCAGAGTACGAATGTGCGAGCCGTCGACGTCCGCATCGGTCATGATGATGATGTTGTGGTAACGCAGTTTATCTGGGTTGTATTCATCACGGCCGATACCACAACCCAATGCAGTGATCAGGGTCGCGACTTCTTGTGAAGACAACATCTTGTCAAAACGCGCTTTTTCTACGTTAAGAATTTTACCTTTCAGCGGCAGAATCGCTTGATTCTTACGGTTACGGCCTTGTTTCGCTGAACCGCCCGCTGAGTCTCCTTCCACTATGTAGAGTTCAGACAATGCTGGGTCTTTTTCCTGACAATCCGCCAGTTTGCCTGGCAAACCAGCGAGGTCTAGCGCGCCTTTACGACGAGTCATTTCACGTGCTTTACGCGCCGCTTCACGAGCGCGCGCCGCATCAATAATCTTCGAACAAACGTTTTTCGCTTCGCTTGGGTTTTCCGCCAAGAAATCAGCCAGCTTCTCATTCATGGCTGACTCAACCGCGGATTTTACTTCCGAAGAAACCAGCTTATCTTTGGTTTGGCTTGAGAATTTAGGATCCGGCACTTTCACCGAAACAACTGCCGTTAAGCCTTCACGCGCATCATCACCCGAGGTTGCTGCTTGCGCTTTCTTCGAGAAGCCTTCTTTGTCCATGTAGTTGTTCAAAGTACGGGTCAACGCACCACGGAAACCGGCTAAGTGGGTACCGCCATCACGCTGTGGGATGTTGTTGGTAAAACAGTAGATATTTTCTTGGAAGCCATCGTTCCACTGCATTGCCACTTCCACGCTGATGCCATCTTCACGCTCTTGGTTGAAGTGGAAGACTTTTTCATGGATCGGCGTTTTATTGCGGTTCAAGTGGGTCACAAACGCTTGAATACCCCCTTCATACATGAAGTGGTCTTTTTTATCTTCTTCACGCTCATCGCTCAGCTTGATCGAAACGCCAGAGTTCAGGAATGACAGCTCACGCAGGCGTTTAGCCAGAATGTCGTAATGGAATTCGATATTGGTAAAGGTTTGTGCGCTTGGCCAGAAACGTACGGTAGTACCGGTACGCTCAGTATCACCCACTACAGCCAACGGTGCTTGTGGCACACCATGATGGTAAGTTTGGGTGTGGATTTTGCCGCCGCGATAGATGGTGAGTAGCACTTTTTCAGAGAGCGCGTTAACCACCGACACACCTACCCCGTGCAGACCGCCGGAGACTTTATAGGAGTTGTCGTCAAATTTACCGCCGGCGTGCAGTACAGTCATGATGACTTCTGCGGCAGACACTTTCTCTTCAGGATGCATTTCGGTCGGGATACCACGACCGTCATCGCTGACTGACACTGAGTTGTCTTCGTGGATAGTGACCACGATGTCTTTACAGTAACCCGCCAACGCTTCATCAATTGAGTTATCTACCACCTCAAAAACCATGTGGTGCAGACCGGTGCCATCATCAGTGTCGCCGATGTACATACCCGGACGCTTACGTACCGCATCCAGACCCTTCAGTACCTTAATACTCGATGAATCGTAATTGTTCGACATGAGTTACTCTCTCACTCTGTTTATCCTTGCTCTATTACACCGTGGGCAACATGAAATGTTTTACTGGACTCATCCAACATATCCGCCACTTGGCTTTCGGTAATAGAACTTACAAAAACCTGCGCCCCCGTCCCTTTTAGGCTATCTGCCAAACGTTGGCGACGTAGGCTATCCAATTCGGAAGCAAAATCATCGATAAGATAAATGCATTGCTTTCCCGTCAACTCGGTGAGGTGCTGCCCTTGCGCTACACGCAACGCACACACCATCAACTTCAGTTGTCCCCGTGACAACACATCTTCCACCGGAGTTGCGTTTACTTTAATCCGCAAATCGGCTTTGTTGGGTCCGCTAAAGGTGTAACCCAACTGCTGATCCCGTTCGAAGTTTTTTTCCAGAATCGATTGATAAGGCTGATCTTTTTCCCAACCTCGATAATACTTTAAGTCGATATCGAATTCTGGCAAAAATGTGCGACATAACTGCTCTGCCACATTTTTCAATTGATTGACGTAACTTTCACGCCACTGGTCAATCTGTTCTGCCAAACGGGCTAATTCCTGATCCCAATAACTGAGTTCACGATAGCTTTGTGCACTTTTGAGCAGCGCATTACGCTGCTTGCTGAGTCGCTTAAACCGCCCCCAAGCATCATAAAAGGCAGGCTCGGTATGAAACACACCCCAATCGATAAATGCACGACGCTGTTTCGGTCCATCGGTCAGCAGTTCAAAGCCTTCCGGATGAATCAATTGCAGCGGCAAAATCTGCGCTAATTGCGCCAACTTTTGCCCAGTTTGGCCGCCTATTTTAACCTCAGTTGAGCCGTCACGCTGCTTATTAATGCCGACAGGTAGCTCAAATTGATCAGAGGTCAAAGAATGCTCACAAATCCGGCCATGCACAAACAGTTCTGGGCACTCATTTTGAATAATCCGTCCTGTCAGCGAGCTTTTAAATGAACGGCCATGGCCGAGCAGATAAATCGCCTCAAGCACACTGGTTTTACCGCTGCCATTCGGCCCGATAAGAAAGTTAAAGCCTGCTGATAGGCGAATATCACAGGCTTTAATATTACGAAACTGTTGGATCACTAACCGGGAAAGCGGCATGGTAACTCGGTTATACCTTTAGAGACGGATTGGCATCACCACGTACATGGCGCTGTCATCATCAACATTCTCAACCAAGGCACTGGCGTTGGCATCCGACATCGAAACGCGCACATTGTCGCAGCGCAGGGTGTTAAGCACATCCAAGATGTAGCTGACGTTAAAGCCAATCTCAATCGGCTCACCTTCAAAGCTTACATCCAGCAACTCTTCCGCTTCTTCTTGCTCTGGGTTATTGGCGGTAATGCGCATTTCGTTATCGGCCAGATTAACGCGCACACCACGGAATTTTTCATTCGACAGAATCGCGGCACGCGAAAATGCCTGACGTAATTCTTCACAACCCGCTTGAAGTGTTTTGTTGGTATGTTGCGGCAATACGCGACGATAATCAGGGAAACGACCATCAACCAGCTTCGAAGTAAACACAAAATGATTCACTTCAGCACGCAAGTTAGAGTGGCCGATTTGCAGCACCACAGGCTGCTCTGGCGCATCGAGCAGTTTTACCAGCTCAAGTACCCCTTTACGCGGAACAATGATCTGCTTTTGCGCGAAATCCGCACCCAACTGAGCTTGCGCTACCGCCATACGGTGACCATCGGTCGCGACTGAACGCAAGGTGGTGCCATCAATTTCAAACAGCATGCCATTTAGGTAGTAGCGCACATCTTGGTTGGCCATGGAAAACTGCGTTTTTTCAATCAGACCACGCAGCTCCGCTTGAGTGAGCGAAACTTGCACTTCACTTTGCCAATCTTCGATGTTAGGGAAATCATTGGCAGGTAAAGTTGCGAGCGAGAAACGGCTACGACCAGAACGCACTTGAATGCGATCACCTTCAAGCAGCACAGTGATCACGGCACTATCGGGCAAACCACGGCAAATATCTAAAAACTTACGCGCAGGAACGGTAATGCTGCCTGCTTCAAATTCACCTTCTAACGTCACGCGGCTGATCAGTTCCACTTCCAAATCGGTGGCTGTCATCGACAGTTGATTGTCTTCCACCTTGAGCAATAAATTGCCCAAGATCGGCAAGCTGGCGCGGCCACCTAAAGTGCCGGACACCTGTTGCAAGGGTTTAATCAAGTGGCTACGTTCAATGGTAAATTTCATAGTCTTCTCTTAAACGGAGTGAAAGCGAAATACGCAAGTGCGCTAACCATAGCGCAAATTAAGAGGAAAGCGTACGAATCAGGTTCGAATAATCTTCTTTGATATCGTGACTCTCTTCGCGCAACTGCTCGATTTTACGGCAAGCATGTAACACCGTCGTGTGGTCACGGCCGCCAAACGCATCACCAATCTCAGGCAAGCTATGGTTAGTCAGCTCTTTAGCCAGTGCCATCGCCAATTGACGAGGACGAGCGACTGAGCGCGAACGGCGTTTTGAGAGCAGATCCGCCACCTTAATTTTGTAGTATTCGGCAACGGTTTTCTGAATATTATCAATCGTGACCAGCTTTTCTTGCAGTGCTAATAAGTCACGCAGTGCTTCACGCACGAAATCAATCGTGATTGGGCGACCGGTAAAGTTGGCGTTGGCAATCACGCGGTTCAGTGCGCCTTCTAACTCACGTACGTTAGAGCGCAGGCGTTTAGCAATAAAGAAAGCCACTTCATCTGGCAGATGAATTTGGTGATCTTCGGCTTTTTTCATCAAGATCGCAACGCGGGTTTCTAATTCAGGCGGCTCGATCGCCACCGTTAAGCCCCAGCCAAAACGCGATTTGAGACGATCTTCTACACCATTGATCTCTTTAGGATAACGGTCAGAAGTCAAAATAATTTGTTGGTTGCCTTCCAGCAGCGCGTTAAAAGTGTGGAAGAACTCTTCTTGCGAACGCTCTTTGTTGGCAAAAAATTGAATATCGTCGATCAGCAAGGCATCCACACTGCGATAGTAGCGCTTGAACTCTTCAATCGCGTTATTTTGCAGAGCTTTAACCATGTCTTGCACGAAACGCTCTGAGTGCATGTACACCACTTTGGCGTTTGGATTGTTATCGACAATCGCGTTACCTACCGCATGCAGCAAGTGAGTTTTGCCCAGACCAGTGCCGCCATATAAAAAGAGGGGGTTATACGCCGCGCCAGGGTTGTCTGATACTTGGCGAGCCGCCGCTAAACCTAACTGGTTGGATTTACCTTCCACGAAGTTGTTGAACTTATGTTTCGGGTTCACATTTGAGCGATGAGTAATATCGGCCGCTGCGCTGTCATCATCCCAGGTTTTATGGATAGGTTTACGCTGCGCCAATTGCGCAGGAGCCGACGATTCAGCCGCGACATCTGCAGCCGTACGCACAGGCGCAGGTTTTGGCGCCACCACAGGGCGGCTACCCACTTCAAAGCGCAAGTTAGGCACATCATTGCCACTGAATTCCATCAGCAGACGATTGATGTTATTGAGGTACTTATCGCGTACCCAATCCAACACAAAGCGGTTCGGGGCGAATAAAGTGAGAGTATTGTCATTGAGCTCCGCTTGAAGCGGACGCACCCACATACTGAATTCTGCGGCAGGTAGCTCTTCCTGAAGCCGTTGCAAACATTGCAACCATAGCGAAGATGACACGATTCCCTCACTCAAAAATCAACGATCGGTAAAGAGGAGCAATTCTACCTGTTGATAACTCAGATCGCCAGCGCTGGATCGTCGATCCAGTGAATAAGATCTAAGTTATTCACATTATTTTTCGACCGATAACTAAGATCCTCACACATTTTGCCCGTGCTACCCACATAAAGATCCACATATCTCAGGATCTTTAGTAGTTATCCCCACTTTTTTCCCTTTGCTCAGTTATTGTTAATAACTACTGGTTATTTCTTTTGATGATTTAATTGCCAGTAGTATATAAACATAAATGATACAGGAGTCACATAATGAAACATTGGTTTAACATCGCTCTGGCTGCCCTAGCCCTTTCTTCTGCCACCGTTCAAGCTGCCACCGATGTCAAAGTCGGCATGTCGGGCCGCTATTTCCCATTTACCTTCGTGAAACAAGATGAGCTACAAGGCTTTGAGGTCGATGTATGGAATGAAATTGGCAAACGTAATGGTTACAAAGTGGAGTTTGTAACCGCAAACTTCTCTGGTTTGTTTGGTCTACTCGAAACAGGGCGCATTGATACAATTTCTAACCAAATCACTATCACGGATGCGCGTAAAGCCAAATATCTGTTTTCTGACCCATATGTAATTGATGGCGCGCAAATCACCGTACGTAAGGGTAATGATGCAATTAAAGGCATTGACGATTTAGCGGGTAAAACCGTTGCGGTCAACCTAGGTTCTAATTTTGAGCAGCTACTACGCAGCCATGACAAAGACGGTAAAATCAACATCAAAACCTACGATACCGGCATTGAACACGATGTGGCTTTAGGCCGTGCCGATGCGTTTGTGATGGATCGTCTTTCAGCGCTTGAGCTGATCGAAAAGACCGGTTTACCACTGCAACTCGCGGGTTCGCCGTTTGAAACTATCGAAAACGCGTGGCCATTTGTAAATAACGAAAAAGGTCAGCTACTGCAAGGTGAAGTCAATAAAGCACTCGCCACCATGCGTGCTGACGGTACATTAAGCCAAATCGCGCTCAAATGGTTCGGTACCGATATCTCGCAATAATTCTGCTTCACCAAGCTAGACTCTATAAAGGTGGGACTTTCCCACCTTTGATTATTTCAGAAAGGAAAGTAGATGGGTTTTGACTTTCACTACATGCTTGAGCTGCTACCGATCTTGCTCAAATATCTGGGAACCACACTGGAAATGGCCAGTTGGGGATTGGTTTTTGCGCTGATTCTGGCGCTGATTCTAGCCAATATTCGGGTGTTCAAAGTGCCAGTGTTGGATCCCCTTAGCCAGCTCTACATCAGCTTTTTCCGCGGAACGCCGCTGCTCGTACAGCTATTTTTGCTCTACTACGGTTTACCGCAAGTCTTCCCCCTGTTGGTTGGACTTGATGCTTTCAGCGCGGCGGTGATCGGTTTAACTCTGCATTTTGCGGCTTACATGGCTGAAAGTATCCGTGCCGCAATCATCGGCATTGATCGCAGCCAAATGGAAGCCAGCTTATCCGTCGGAATGACCACTTCACAGGCGATGCGCCGGATCATTTTGCCACAAGCCACACGTGTCGCTTTGCCCTCTTTGATGAACTACTTCATTGATATGATCAAATCGACCTCGCTGGCTTTTACCCTTGGCGTGGCAGAGATCATGGCTAAAGCGCAGATGGAAGCCTCATCCAGTTTCCGTTTCTTCGAAGCCTTCTTGGCGGTAGCTCTCATCTATTGGGTGGTGGTTTTAGTGCTCACTCGCCTGCAATCTTGGGCAGAGCAGAAACTCAATAAGGCGTACGCACGATGATTAAACTGAAGAATATCCACAAAAGATTTGGTACCAGTGAAGTGCTAAAGGGTATCGACCTAGAAATCCAGCGCGGAGAAATCGTGGTCATCATCGGCTCCAGTGGTACCGGAAAATCTACCCTATTGCGCTGCGTAAACTTTCTTGAGCAGGCGGATCAAGGCAGTATTAGTATTGATGAACTCACTGTCGATACCCAAAAACATACTAAAGCTGATGTGCTGGCACTGCGCCGTAAAACTGGCTTTGTGTTCCAAAACTATGCGCTATTCGCTCATTTAACCGCGCGGCAAAACATTGCAGAAGCCTTGATCACGGTACGCGGTTGGAAAAAAGATCAAGCGCACCAACGAGCTCAGCAGATTCTCGATGACATTGGCCTTGGCGATAAAGCTGATAGCTACCCTGCGGCACTGTCTGGTGGCCAACAGCAACGGGTAAGCATTGGCCGTGCGATGGCGTTGCAGCCCGAACTGCTGTTATTTGATGAACCGACCTCCGCACTCGATCCAGAATGGGTGGGGGAAGTGTTGGCTCTTATGAAAAAATTGGCGACTCAACATCAAACCATGTTGGTGGTCACTCATGAGATGCAGTTTGCTAAAGAAGTGGCGGATCGGGTGATCTTTATGGCGCAAGGAACCATTGTCGAGCAAGGTTCTCCACAGGATATTTTTGACCATCCACAGGATCCGCGCTTAAGAAAATTTCTTAATCAAGTCGGGATCCGTTAAGGATCCTTGAGATTTTGCGGTTTGTCCGTATAATCGGCCGACCGGAAATAAAGCGGCAACCAGAATGAACCCTCTCATTTGAGTAAGTTCTGACTGGGGAAAACCCAATCATTGACACCTTTTGTGACAGTGATTACAATTCCGCCTCTTTGTTGAGAGGCGTCGGCGTCTTCAGTGAAGACCTTAATGCCCACGCCGGGTTAACCAAGAACCTAAAACTACTGATCAGTAAAGGTAACATCATGTCTAAACGCACTTTTCAACCTTCAGTTCTGAAGCGCAAGCGTACTCACGGTTTCCGTGCTCGCATGGCGACTGCGAACGGTCGTAAAGTTCTGAATGCACGTCGTGCAAAAGGCCGTAAGCGCCTTTCAAAATAATCTCGAATTATTTTGAGTACGTACGCATTCAATCGGGAGTTACGTTTGTTAACTCCCGAACATTATCAAAAAGTCTTCCAGCAAGCTCACAGTGCTGGTTCTCCTCATCTCACAATCATCGCTCGCGCAAATAATCTTTCTCATCCTCGTTTGGGACTTGCAGTTCCTAAAAAGCAGATCAAAACGGCCGTTGGTCGTAACCGCTTTAAACGTCTCTGCCGAGAAAGCTTTCGTTTACATCAAAATCAGTTAGCTCATAAAGATTTTGTTGTCATTGCGAAAAAGAGCGCGCAAGATTTGAGCAATGAAGAACTGTTTAACTTGCTTGGCAAACTATGGCAACGCCTCTCTCGCCCTTCTCGTGGTTAGCCATTGGTATAGTAAAACTTTACCAGTGGTTCATTAGTCCACTCATCGGCCCACGCTGTCGATTTACTCCAACTTGTTCCACGTATGCGATAGAAGCGCTGCGAGCTCACGGTTTTATAAAAGGATGTTGGTTATCCACCAAACGTCTATTAAAATGCCACCCTTTGAACGAAGGGGGCTTTGACCCCGTTCCACCAGTCCAAAAACAAGACAGAGATAAATAACGATGGATTCTCAACGTAATATCTTGTTAATCGCCTTGGCATTGGTTTCTTTTCTGCTGTTTCAACAATGGCAAGTAGCGAAGAATCCTGCACCGCAAGCGACACAGCAAGCCCAATCCACAGGCGCAGCTGATGCACCTTCATTTTCAGATGAGTTAGATCCAACGCCTGCACAAAATGCAGCAGCGCAGGCTAAAACCATCACCGTGACTAGCGATGTACTGACTCTGTCTATTGATACGCTCGGTGGCGATATCGTCAGCGCAAAACTGAATCAATATGCTGAAGAACTCGATTCTGCTGAATCTTTTGTCTTGTTGCAAAACACCCAAGGTCATCAGTTTATTGCTCAAAGTGGTTTAGTCGGCCCACAAGGCATTGACGTCACTAGCAATAACCGTCCAGCTTACCAAGTGAATGCGGATAGTTTCACTCTGGCCGAAGGCCAAGATGAACTGCGCATTCCTATGACCTATCAAGCCAACGGCATCGATTACACCAAAACCTTCATTCTTAAGCGTGGTAGCTATGCTGTGGATGTGGTGTTTGATGTAGCCAACAACTCTGGCAACCCTGCGACTTTAGGTATGTATGCTCACCTGCGCCAAAATCTGCTCGATTCTGGTGGCAACTTGGCCATGCCAACTTACCGTGGTGGTGCGTACTCAACCAGCGATGTTCGTTACAAGAAGTACAGCTTCGACGATATGAAAGATCGCAATCTCAGTGCGCCAAACGATGTAACCGTAAACTGGGTCGCGATGATTCAGCACTACTTTGCTTCTGCATGGATTCCTCGTGATGAGCCTCAAGCTCAACTTTACTCACGCGTGATCAGCAACTTGGGCGATATCGGTATCCGTACCCCGAACAAAACTATTGCCAACGGCGATAAAGCGGAATTTGAAGCCACCTTATGGGTAGGCCCAAAACTGCAAGACCAAATGGCAGCCGTTGCGCCTAACCTTGATCTGGTGGTGGACTACGGATGGTTATGGTTCATTGCAAAACCTCTGCACTGGTTGTTGTCTGTGATTCAGAGCTTTGTGGGTAACTGGGGTGTGGCCATCATCTGCTTAACCTTCATCGTACGTGGTGCGATGTACCCACTGACCAAAGCACAATACACCTCAATGGCGAAAATGCGCATGCTGCAACCTAAACTGCAAGCAATGCGTGAGCGTATTGGCGATGACCGCCAACGCATGAGCCAAGAGATGATGGAGCTGTACAAGAAAGAGAAAGTAAACCCACTCGGTGGCTGTTTACCGATCGTACTGCAAATGCCGATTTTCATTGCGCTGTACTGGGCACTGATGGAATCCGTTGAGCTACGTCACTCACCTTTCTTTGGTTGGATTCATGACTTATCCGCACAAGATCCTTACTACATCCTGCCACTCCTGATGGGTGCAAGTATGTTCGTGATCCAGAAGATGAGCCCAACAACGGTTACCGATCCAATGCAGCAGAAGATCATGACTTTTATGCCTGTCATGTTTACCTTCTTCTTCCTGTGGTTCCCATCAGGACTGGTTCTGTACTGGTTGGTATCAAACATCGTAACTCTTATCCAACAAACGCTGATTTATAAAGCGCTGGAGAAGAAAGGCTTACATTCCAAGTAAGTTTAACGGAGTAAGAAAGAGGCGGCCAAAAGGTCGCCTTTTTGTTGGCTGCTGATTACAATGAGCCTAATTTAATCCTGTTCAGGTAACACTATGACAACAGATACCATTGTCGCGCAGGCTACGGCACCCGGCCGTGGTGGTGTCGGCATAATTCGTGTATCAGGCCCGTTAGCAGCCCATGTGGCACAGACGGTCACCGGACGCACGCTTCGCCCTCGCTATGCTGAATACTTGCCTTTTACTGATGAAAATGGCCAACAACTCGATCAAGGCATTGCGCTGTTTTTCCCCAACCCTCATTCGTTTACAGGGGAAGATGTCCTTGAGCTACAAGGTCATGGTGGCCCTGTCGTCATGGATATGCTGATTCGACGCATTCTGCAGATTAACGGCGTACGTCCTGCCCGTCCTGGGGAGTTCTCAGAACGAGCCTTCCTTAATGACAAGATGGATCTAACTCAAGCAGAGGCGATTGCTGACTTGATTGATGCCAGCTCAGAGCAAGCTGCCAAATCTGCACTGCAATCGCTGCAAGGTGAGTTTTCCAAACGTATCCATACCCTGGTGGAATCACTGATTCACCTACGCATCTATGTTGAAGCCGCCATTGATTTTCCAGAAGAAGAGATCGACTTTCTGGCTGACGGTAAGGTTTCTGCCGATCTGCAAACCATCATCGACAACCTCGCCGCAGTACGCCGTGAAGCCAATCAAGGCGCCATTATGCGTGAAGGGATGAAGGTGGTGATTGCTGGGCGTCCAAATGCGGGTAAATCCAGCCTGCTCAACGCACTTTCAGGTAAAGAGTCAGCCATTGTCACCGACATTGCCGGTACCACCCGTGATGTCCTGCGCGAGCATATCCATATAGATGGTATGCCACTGCACATCATCGATACCGCAGGGCTACGTGATGCCTCTGATGCGGTAGAAAAGATTGGTATTGAACGGGCGTGGGAAGAAATACGTCAAGCCGACCGCGTGCTGTTTATGGTCGATGGAACCACGACCGAGGCGACAGATCCACAAGACATTTGGCCTGATTTTGTTGATAGACTCCCTGAAAACATAGGGATCACGGTGATCCGCAACAAAGCCGATCAAACGGGTGAACCCCTAGGGATCTGCCATGTCAATCAACCCACCTTGATCCGCCTTTCTGCGAAAACAGGTCACGGAGTGGATGCACTACGTCAGCATCTCAAAGAGTGTATGGGCTTTGCCGGTAATCAGGAAGGTGGTTTCATGGCGCGTCGTCGCCACCTTGATGCCCTAGAGCGTGCAGCAGAACACTTAGATATTGGCCAACAGCAGCTCGAAGGTTATATGGCTGGAGAAATCCTCGCGGAAGAGCTACGTATCGCTCAACAGCACCTTAACGAAATTACGGGCGAGTTCAGCTCTGATGATCTGCTTGGCCGGATTTTTTCATCATTCTGTATTGGGAAATAGAGTAACGCTATGATTCATATCATTACGGGCAGCACCCTAGGTGGTGCGGAATATGTCGGTGACCACCTCAGCGATCTACTGCAAGAACAGGGATTTGATACAAAAATTCACAACCAACCCAAGTTCAACGAGATCCCAGCGAAAGGGACTTGGTTGATC
This sequence comes from Vibrio metoecus, assembly GCF_009665255.1. Classification (NCBI taxonomy): domain Bacteria; kingdom Pseudomonadati; phylum Pseudomonadota; class Gammaproteobacteria; order Vibrionales; family Vibrionaceae; genus Vibrio; species Vibrio metoecus. Next base: position 2,702,975 of record NZ_CP035686.1, on the reverse strand, counting down.
ATCACCTCTACGCACGGAGCGGGTGAATACCCAGACAATATCCAACCCTTTATCCAGTCATTGCAGGATACCCCCCCTAATACCGCAGCTCTACGCTATGCCGTGGTGGCCATTGGTGATTCAAGTTACGATACCTTCTGCGCCGCCGGTAAGCATGCCTACCAGCTACTGGCCGATATAGGTGCAAAACCTTTAGCCAACTGTTTTACTATCGATATTCAGCAGTACCCAGTACCCGAAGATGCCGCAGAAGCTTGGTTAAAGCGTGTGATTAACCGATTTTAAACTCTCTCGCGTTATACATATCAAAAGCGGCTGTGTAGGCCGCTTTTTTATTCACTATGGATAAAAAGAGTATTCACCTAAAATCGAATGTTGCATTTTTAAGCAATTACTGTGTGGATAACTATCGTATTATCCGGTGATCTTCCTTTAGTTATCCAAAGAATAACTTTTCTACTCCCCACCCCCTGTGTATAACACCTATTTTTGATCCCAGCTAATCCTTGATCAGATCAGTGCTTGATCACATGATCTGATCTTCTCAATCCGCATGATCTTGTTGATCATTTTTTACTTATCCACAAAGATCCTGTTCCTTAATAGTAGATCTAATAAAAAGATCTCTATATAGATCTTTATATATATTAATTGCCTCTCAGGATCGGAAAAAGCAGGAAAGCGATTCTCTCGCCAATCGAAAGAGGTTAGAATACGCCTCTTTTGTTAACCCATAGTCTCAATGAATACCTGAGGTCGTTCATGCTTTATCACGAAACATTTGACGTCATTGTGGTTGGTGGCGGTCACGCAGGAACGGAAGCCGCCCTCGCTGCAGCACGTACAGGACAGCGTACGTTACTTCTTACGCACAATATTGATACCCTAGGCCAAATGTCCTGTAACCCAGCGATTGGTGGGATCGGTAAAGGACATTTAGTCAAAGAAGTGGATGCAATGGGCGGATTGATGGCACAAGCTATCGATCACGCAGGTATTCAATTTCGAACACTGAACGCCTCAAAAGGTCCTGCGGTACGAGCAACACGTGCGCAAGCGGATCGTGCTCTGTATAAAGCCTATGTGCGTAATGTTTTGGAAAACACTCCCAATCTCACCCTGTTCCAACAGGCTGTTGATGATGTGATCGTTGATAATGATCACATCCGTGGTGTGGTCACCCAAATGGGCCTAAAATTTCATGCCAAAGCCGTGGTGTTGACGGTAGGTACTTTCCTTGGCGGTAAGATCCATATTGGTTTAGAAAACTTTTCTGGTGGTCGAGCAGGTGATCCTCCATCGATCGCTTTAGCACACCGTTTGCGTGAATTGCCTTTCCGCGTGGATCGCCTAAAAACCGGTACTCCACCACGTATTGATGCCAATAGCGTTGATTTCTCGGTATTGGAAGCGCAACACGGTGACAACCCGACTCCAGTATTCTCTTTTATGGGTAAACGTGAGCACCATCCACGTCAAATTCCGTGTTACATCACGCATACCAATGATCGCACGCATGATGTGATCCGAGCTAATTTGGATCGTAGCCCGATGTATGCCGGGATCATCGAAGGGATCGGTCCACGCTACTGCCCATCGATCGAAGATAAGGTGATGCGTTTTGCTGATAAAAACAGCCACCAGATCTTTATTGAACCAGAAGGCTTAACCACCACTGAACTGTACCCGAATGGCATTTCGACCAGCTTACCATTTGATGTGCAAGTACAAATCGTACGTTCAATGAAAGGTTTTGAGAACGCACATATTGTTCGTCCGGGTTACGCGATTGAATACGATTTCTTCGATCCTCGTGATTTGAAACAAACCTATGAAACTAAATTTATCCATGGTTTGTTCTTTGCTGGCCAAATTAATGGTACTACCGGTTACGAAGAAGCGGCGGCACAAGGTTTAATGGCAGGTTTGAACGCTAGCTTGTACAGCCAAGACAAAGAAGGTTGGAGCCCACGTCGTGATCAAGCCTACATGGGCGTATTGATTGATGACCTTTCAACCATGGGTACCAAAGAACCCTACCGTATGTTTACTTCTCGTGCGGAATATCGTCTGCTGCTGCGTGAAGACAACGCCGATTTACGTTTGACTGAAAAAGCACGTGAACTTGGTCTCGTGGATGATGCGCGCTGGGCACGTTTCAACCAAAAAATCGACAACATGGCCAAAGAGCGTCAGCGTCTGCAAGAAACGTGGATGAATCCGAACTCGGTTGGTGTAGAACAACTCAATGCATTGCTGAAAACGCCAATGTCGCGTGAAGCCAGCGGTGAAGATCTGCTGCGTCGTCCGGAAATGACTTATGAATTACTGACTACTTTGCCAGCTTATACGCCAGCTCTGGAAGATAGTGAAGCTGCAGAACAGGTTGAGATTCAAGTCAAATACGATGGTTACATTCAGCGTCAGCAAGATGAGATTGAAAAATCGCTGCGCCATGAACATACCAAGCTACCGATTGATTTGGACTACAAGCAAGTTAAAGGGCTTTCTAACGAAGTGGTTCTCAAGCTCAGCACTGCGAAACCAGAAACCATCGGTATTGCTTCGCGTATTTCAGGTATCACGCCTGCTGCTATTTCCATTTTGTTGGTTCACTTGAAAAAACACGGCATGCTGAAAAAGGGAGAATCGGCGTAATGAATCCGTTACGAGTCAAACTCGACGCCCTGATCAGCAAGACCACACTATCAGTGTCTGAGCAACAACGTGAGCAGTTGGTGGGGTATGTTCAACTGCTCGACAAATGGAACAAAGCATACAATCTAACTTCAGTACGTGACCCAATGGAAATGTTGGTGAAACACATTCTCGATAGTCTGGTTGTCAGCCCACACCTAAACGGTGAGCGTTTTATTGATGTTGGGACGGGACCTGGGTTACCCGGGATCCCTCTGGCGATCATGCACCCAGACAAGCAATTTGTACTGCTTGATAGCCTAGGTAAGCGGATCCGTTTTCTCAAACAAGTGATCCACGAACTCAAGATCACCAACGTCTTGCCTGTACAGAGCCGAGTCGAAGATTTCGATCCTGAACAAGGTTTTGATGCCGTATTAAGTCGAGCTTTTGCGTCGATGACCGATATGGTGAATTGGTGCCAACATTTGCCTAAAGCCGGAAGCGGTGTCTTTTTTGCGCTTAAAGGCGTAAGGCCTGATGACGAAATCACCCTACTCCCTGAATGGTGTTCTGTGACCGATATCAAAGCTTTGCAAGTTCCTGAGTTGGAAGGTGAGCGTCATCTTGTAATCTTATCGCGCAAGGGATAACAGCGAGGCATACCGTGGGTAAAATCGTAGCAATCGCCAATCAGAAAGGCGGAGTTGGGAAAACAACAACTTGTATCAATTTGGCCGCCTCTATGGCCGCCACCAAACGCAAAGTATTGGTCGTCGATCTTGACCCGCAGGGTAATGCCACCATGGCGAGTGGGGTCGATAAATATCAGGTTGATTCCACAGCTTATGAGCTGTTAGTTGAAGATGCGCCCTTTGATCAAGTGGTTTGTCGTAAAACCACTGGGCATTACGATTTAATCGCCGCTAATGGCGATGTCACTGCCGCTGAAATCAAACTGATGGAAGTGTTTGCCCGCGAAGTACGTTTAAAAAATGCCTTGGCGCCAGTGCGTGATAACTATGATTTCATCTTTATCGATTGTCCGCCTTCTTTAAACCTCCTTACAATCAACGCCATGGCAGCAGCAGATTCCGTGCTGGTTCCTATGCAATGTGAGTATTTTGCGTTGGAAGGCTTAACCGCGTTAATGGATACGATTAGCAAGCTTGCCGCGGTGGTCAATGATAACCTCAAGATTGAAGGTTTATTGCGTACCATGTACGACCCGCGTAACCGCTTAGCCAATGAAGTGTCCGATCAATTGAAAAAGCACTTTGGTAGTAAAGTCTATCGTACGGTCATTCCTCGCAATGTCCGTTTGGCGGAAGCGCCAAGTCATGGTAAGCCAGCGATGTATTACGATAAACAATCCGCAGGAGCCAAAGCCTATTTGGCATTGGCTGGCGAGATGTTACGTCGCGAAGAGATTCCCGCATAAAACAACTATAGGAATTCGTATACATGACTAAACGTGGTTTAGGAAAAGGGCTAGATGCATTGCTGGCCACCAGTTCGTTGGCTCGCGAAAAGCAGCAAGTTGCTTCACTTAGCCAGTCAATGTCTACCGAAGGTGAGTTGGCGGATTTGTCCATCTCTAACCTTAAACCAGGTATCTACCAGCCACGTAAAGATCTTTCACCTGAAGCCTTGGAAGAGTTGGCGGCTTCGATTCAATCGCAAGGGATTATTCAGCCGATAGTCGTACGCCACTTATCAACGGGTGGTTATGAGATTATCGCTGGCGAGCGACGTTGGCGTGCTGCTAAACAAGCGGGCCTAAAACAAGTGCCTTGTTTGATTAAACAAGTGGAAGATCGTGCTGCGATCGCTATGGCTTTGATCGAAAATATCCAACGTGAAGATCTGAACGCGATGGAAGAAGCTCAAGCTTTGGATCGCTTACAGAATGAATTTAGCCTGACCCACCAGCAAGTGGCTGACGTGATTGGTAAATCACGTACGACAGTGACGAACTTGCTGCGCCTTAACCAACTGTGTGACGATGTAAAGCGTTTGCTAGAAACTAAGCAACTGGAAATGGGTCATGCTCGCGCACTGTTGATGTTAGAAGGTGAACAACAAGTTGAAATAGCTCAACAAGTTGCGAAGAAGCAGATGACAGTGCGTCAAACTGAACAACTTGTAAAAAAATGTTTAAGTGACCCATCTGACGCAAAAAACGTGTCAGAAGACCTAGAAATACAACAATTGTCACAAAATTTAAGTGAGAAATTAGCGGCAAAAGTCTCTATAGTGAGATCTCCAAACGGTAAATCTAAAGTGACTATTAGTCTTGATGAACCTCACAAATTAGAGCTACTGATTGCCAAGCTACAAAACTAAGTGAGATAATTGATTTAAATCAATTGTGATAATTCACATTGTTTATGCGAAAGTTGTCGGATTGTATGCAAAATTGTAACTTTTTGCGGTGTTTTCATTGCAATCAGTTGATGCCACCGTATAATTTTCGCCAATTTCCCAGTACGAAAAAGCGGTTCGAGCTGTGGTGATTACTAGAGGTAAGAATACATGGTAGCTGTGCTAGCGAGGCAAGGACGAGAGCTTGCAAAGCGATTGTTATTGATCCAGTTCAGTGCAGTTATGATTGTGGCGGCTGCGTTTGCAGTGACGGTAAATGGTGATTGGGGACTTTCAGCGTTGGTTGGCGGCGGCATTTTTGTCATTGCTAATGCTGTTTTTGCGTTTTGTGCTTTCCTGTTTGCAGGGGCGCGAGCGCTAAAAATGGTTGCGATTTCGTTTTATACGGGTGAAGCGCTGAAAATACTGATCACCATAGTCCTGTTTTCCGTTGCCTACATGTATATGCAGTTGGAACTTGTTCCACTGAAGCTAACCTATTTGCTGGCTCTAGGTATCAATATCTGTGCGCCAGTGCTATTCATTAACAACAAAAAATAGGATGAGTTATGGCTGCGCCAGGTGAAGCGCTCACACCTTCCAGTTATATCACTCACCACCTTTCTAACCTTTCAACTTACAAGTTGGGGTTGGTGGCGGAAGAGTCGAGTTTCTGGAACGTACACATCGATAGCCTGTTCTTCTCTGTTTTAACTGGACTGATATTCCTTGGAATATTTCGTGCAGTAGCCAGAAAAGCGACAGCGGGTGTTCCGGGTAAGCTGCAGTGTGCTGTTGAGATGGTGGTAGAGTTCGTTGACAAAAACGTCAAAGATACTTTCCATGGTCGCAATCCACTAATTGCTCCTTTAGCACTCACTATCTTTTGTTGGGTATTTTTTATGAACTTGATGGACCTTGTGCCTATCGATTTCTTACCTTACCCAGCACAGCATTGGCTTGGTATCCCTTATTTGAAGGTGGTGCCGTCTGCTGATGTGAATATCACCATGGCTATGGCTCTAGGCGTATTTGCTCTGATGATTTACTACAGCATCAAAGTGAAAGGTCTGGGCGGGTTTGCAAAAGAGTTAGCACTACACCCGTTTAATCACTGGATCATGATCCCGTTCAACCTGTTGATTGAAGTTGTTTCGCTGCTAGCGAAACCGCTATCACTCGGTATGCGTCTGTTCGGTAACATGTTCGCAGGTGAGGTAGTGTTTATTCTTTGTGCGGCTATGCTGCCATGGTACCTGCAATGGATGGGATCCCTACCTTGGGCTATCTTCCATATCTTGGTTATTTTGATCCAGTCGTTTGTATTTATGATGTTGACCATTGTGTATATGTCAATGGCTCATGAAGATAACGATCATTAATAAATTGAATTTTTAATACCCATTGAATCTTTGGAGAAATTAGATGGAAACTGTATTGAGCTTCTCTGCAATCGCTGTAGCTATTATTGTTGGTCTATGTGCGGTTGGTACTGCGATTGGTTTCGCTGTATTAGGCGGTAAGTTCTTGGAAGGCGCAGCTCGTCAACCAGAAATGGCTCCTATGCTGCAAGTTAAGATGTTCATCATCGCAGGTCTGTTGGATGCGGTTCCAATGATCGGTATCGTAATCGCTCTGCTATTCACATTCGCAAACCCATTCGTTGGTCAGCTAGCTGGTTAATCACGCTTTGTCCTGACAGATCGTTTCGATTTGTCGTTGATTAACACTAAGTCCATTTTAGGGGGTAGCTGTTGTGAATATGAACGCAACTCTGCTAGGTCAAGCTTTAGCTTTTGGTATGTTTGTGTGGTTCTGCATGAAATATGTATGGCCACCGATTATCAAAGCAATTGAAGATCGTCAGAAGAAAATTGCTGATGGTTTGCAAGCCGCTGAGCGTGCAAAGAAAGATCTCGACCTAGCACAAGCTAATGCTTCTGATCAATTAAAAGAAGCAAAACGCACAGCAACTGAGCTCATTGAGCAAGCGAATAAGCGTAAAGCACAAATCATCGACGAAGCACGTGAGGAAGCTCAGGCAGAACGCCAGAAAATCCTGACTCAAGCGGAAGCGGAGATTGAAGCAGAACGTAACCGTGCTCGTGATGAGCTGCGTAAACAGGTTGCAACTCTGGCAATTGCTGGTGCTGAGAAAATTATTGAGCGTTCAATCGATAAAGATGCGCACAAAGATATTCTCGACAACATTACTGCAAAACTTTAACGGAGGGGGCATATGTCGGATTTGACTACAATCGCACGCCCCTACGCTAAAGCAGCCTTTGATTTTGCGGTAGAAAAACAGCAACTGGACAATTGGAGCCAGATGCTTGCTTTCACCGCTGAAGTCGCAAAAAACGAACAAATGCACGAGCTGTTAACCAGCTCGGGCTCAGCAAGTAAATTAGCTGAGATTTTTATTGCAGTTTGTGGCGAACAGCTTGATGGTCATGGCCAAAACCTGATTAAGGTAATGGCAGAAAATGGTCGTCTGTTGGCGATTCCAGCTCTCAATGAACTCTTTGCAGTATTGAAGCAGGAACATGAGAAGAAAGTGGATGTGGAAGTGATTTCCGCCACTGAACTCAATGACCAACAGCGTTCAGAAATTGGCAGCAAGCTTGAGCAGCGTTTAGAGCGCAAAGTTCAGCTGAATTGCAGTGTAGATGAGACTCTGCTTAGCGGGGTCATTATTCGAGCCGGAGACTTAGTCATCGATAACTCAGCACGCGGACGTTTGAAGCGTCTGAGCGATGCATTGCAGTCTTGATGGGGATTGGAGCATGCAACTTAATTCCACGGAAATTAGCGATCTGATCAAACAACGTATTGAATCTTTCAACGTTGTTAGTGAAGCTCGCAACGAAGGTACTATCGTATCGGTAAGCGACGGTATCATTCGTATTCACGGCCTTGCAGATGTTATGCAAGGTGAAATGATTGAATTACCGGGCAACCGTTATGCACTGGCACTGAACCTTGAGCGTGACTCGGTTGGTGCGGTAGTAATGGGTCCATACGCAGACCTGCGTGAAGGTATGAAAGTAACAGGTACTGGCCGTATTTTGGAAGTTCCTGTTGGTCCTGAACTGCTAGGTCGTGTGGTTAACACTTTGGGTGAGCCTATTGATGGTAAAGGCCCTATCGGTGCAAAACTGACTTCACCTGTTGAAGTGATCGCACCGGGTGTTATCGATCGTAAATCGGTTGATCAACCTGTTCAGACTGGTTACAAATCAGTTGACTCGATGATCCCAATCGGCCGTGGCCAGCGTGAGCTGATCATCGGCGACCGTCAAACAGGTAAAACTGCGTTGGCGATTGATGCGATCATCAACCAGAAAAACTCTGGTATTTACTCTATCTATGTTGCTATCGGCCAGAAAGCGTCAACCATTGCGAACGTTGTTCGTAAATTGGAAGAGCACGGCGCACTGAAAAACACCATTGTTGTGGTGGCTTCAGCGTCTGAATCTGCTGCACTGCAATACCTCGCGCCTTACTCAGGTTGTGCGATGGGTGAATACTTCCGCGATCGCGGTGAAGATGCTCTGATTGTATACGATGACCTGTCTAAACAGGCTGTTGCTTACCGTCAAATCTCACTGCTTCTGCGTCGTCCACCAGGCCGTGAAGCTTTCCCTGGCGACGTATTCTACCTCCACTCTCGTCTACTAGAGCGTGCCGCTCGTGTAAACGAAGAGTACGTAGAGCGTTTCACTAAGGGTGAAGTGAAAGGTAAGACCGGTTCTCTAACCGCTCTGCCAATCATCGAAACTCAAGCTGGTGACGTATCGGCATTCGTACCGACCAACGTAATCTCGATCACTGATGGTCAGATCTTCCTACAAACTGAACTGTTCAACGCGGGCGTACGTCCAGCGGTTGACCCAGGTATCTCAGTTTCTCGTGTAGGTGGTGCAGCGCAAACCAAGATCGTTAAGAAGCTTTCTGGCGGTATCCGTACTGCTCTGGCTGCTTACCGTGAATTGGCGGCGTTTGCTCAGTTCTCTTCGGATCTGGATGAAGCGACCAAGCGTCAGCTGACTCACGGTCAGAAAGTCACTGAACTGATGAAGCAGAAACAGTATGCACCTATGTCTGTATTTGATCAGGCTCTGGTGATCTTTGCTGCGGAACGTGGCTATCTGACAGACGTAGAACTGAACAAGGTTCTCGACTTCGAAGCTGCTCTACTATCGTATGCTCGTGCTCATTACGCTGAATTGGCAGCGCAAATCGACAAGACGGGTGCTTACAACGATGAAATCGAAGCTCAGCTGAAGAAGCTGGTTGACGATTTCAAAGCAACCCAAACTTGGTAATGAGGTCGGTGGCAGTTTCTGCCACCAACTAACGGAGAGTAACGATGGCCGGCGCAAAAGAGATACGTACTAAGATCGGGAGTGTGAAAAGCACTCAGAAGATTACGAAAGCGATGGAAATGGTGGCTGCTTCTAAAATGCGTCGTTCACAGGACGCAATGGAGTCATCACGCCCTTACGCACAAACAATACGTAAAGTGATCGGTCATGTCGCCAACGCAAGTCTAGAGTATCGTCATCCGTATCTAGAAGAGCGTGAAGCGAAGCGAGTTGGTTACATCATTATTTCTACAGACCGCGGTTTGTGTGGTGGCTTGAACATTAACCTGTTCAAAAAAGCCATCACCGATATGCAAACCTGGAAAGAAAAAGGTGCGCAAATTGAGTTGGCGATTATCGGCTCTAAAGCAACCTCCTTTTTCAACAACAGCGGTGCGAAAGTAGCGGCTCAGGTTTCTGGTTTGGGCGACAGCCCAAGCTTAGAAGATCTGATCGGTTCGGTCGGCGTAATGCTGAAGAAATACGATAAAGGCGAATTAGATCGCCTCTATCTGGTGTTCAACCAGTTTGTGAACACCATGGTGCAAAAACCAAAGATCGATCAATTGCTACCTTTGCCAAAATCGGACAGCGAAGATATGCAGCGTGGTCACATGTGGGACTACATCTACGAACCAGAACCGAAGCCTCTGTTGGATGCGCTTTTACTGCGCTTCATCGAGTCACAGGTTTACCAAGGTGTTGTAGAGAACCTAGCGTGTGAGCAAGCAGCCCGAATGGTTGCGATGAAAGCTGCTACCGATAACGCGAGCAACCTGATTGATGATTTACAACTTGTGTACAACAAAGCCCGTCAGGCGGCGATTACACAAGAATTGTCGGAAATCGTAGGCGGCGCGGCTGCGGTTTAAGCTTAGGTAAAACAAACAGTTTAGAGGATTAACGATGGCTACAGGTAAGATCGTACAGATCATCGGTGCGGTAGTCGACGTAGAGTTCCCACAGAGCGAAGTACCAAGTGTTTACGATGCTCTGAATGTTGTGGATTCCAAAGAACGTCTGGTTCTGGAAGTTCAACAGCAGCTAGGCGGTGGCGTGATTCGCGCTATCGTTATGGGTAGCTCGGATGGTTTACGTCGTGGAATGACAGTACAAAACACTGGCGCTCCAATTTCAGTACCAGTAGGTACTAAAACCCTAGGTCGTATCATGAACGTGCTTGGTGATGCGATTGACGAACGTGGCGACATTGGCGCAGAAGAGGTGTATTCTATTCACCGCCCTGCACCAAGCTACGAAGAACAGTCTAGTGCAACTGAACTGCTGGAAACGGGTGTTAAGGTTATTGACCTTATCTGTCCGTTTGCGAAAGGCGGTAAAATCGGTCTGTTCGGTGGTGCGGGTGTAGGTAAGACCGTTAACATGATGGAACTTATCAACAACATCGCGCTGCAACACTCAGGTTTGTCAGTATTTGCAGGGGTTGGTGAGCGTACTCGTGAGGGTAACGACTTCTACCACGAAATGCAGGAAGCGGGCGTTGTAAACGTTGAGCAGCCAGAACTGTCGAAAGTAGCGATGGTTTACGGCCAGATGAACGAGCCACCAGGCAACCGTCTGCGTGTAGCACTGACTGGTCTGACTATGGCGGAACGATTCCGTGATGAAGGCCGTGACGTACTGCTGTTTATCGACAACATCTACCGTTACACCCTAGCGGGAACGGAAGTATCTGCTCTGCTTGGCCGTATGCCTTCAGCGGTAGGTTACCAGCCAACACTGGCTGAAGAGATGGGTGTTCTGCAAGAACGTATCACGTCAACCAAGAAAGGTTCTATCACCTCTGTACAAGCGGTATACGTACCTGCGGATGACTTGACTGACCCATCACCAGCAACCACGTTTGCTCACTTGGATGCAACCGTTGTTCTGAACCGTAACATCGCTGCTATGGGTCTATACCCAGCGATCGACCCACTGGATTCGACTTCACGTCAATTGGATCCATTGGTTGTTGGTCAAGAGCACTACGATGTGGCACGTGGCGTGCAAGCAACGCTACAACGCTATAAAGAGCTGAAAGACATCATCGCGATTCTAGGTATGGACGAACTGTCTGAAGCGGACAAGCAAGTGGTTGCTCGTGCGCGTAAGATCGAACGTTTCCTGACTCAGCCTTACCACGTAGCAGAAGTCTTTACTGGCGATCCAGGGGTATACGTATCTCTGAAAGAAACCCTACGTGGTTTCAAAGGTCTGCTGGCAGGTGACTACGATGACATTCCAGAGCAAGCGTTTATGTACTGCGGTACGATTGACGATGCTATCGAGAATGCGAAGAAGCTATAAGGCTGACTAGGAGGCGATATGGCAGCAATAACCTTTCATCTGGACGTTGTGAGCGCAGAGAAGAAACTGTTCTCTGGCTTAGTTGAAACGTTTCAGGTGACCGGTAGCGAAGGTGAGCTGGGTATTTTCCACGGCCATACACCGCTGCTGACCGCTATCAAGCCTGGTATGGTGCGTATTGTGAAACTGCACGGCCACGAAGAGTACATTTATGTCTCTGGTGGTATTGTTGAGGTTCAGCCGGGCACAGCAACTGTGTTGGCCGATACCGCAATTCGTGGAGAAGATCTGGACGCAGCTAAGGCTGAAGAAGCCAAACGTCGTGCGGAAGAGCGCATTCTCAACCAGCATGGCGACATGGACTTTGCACAAGCGGCCAGTGAACTGGCTAAAGCCATCGCGCAGCTTCGTGTGATTGAATTGACCAAAAAGCGTCGTTAATCATGCTTACAAGCTGATAAAAAGCCTGACCTATGTCAGGCTTTTTTGTCTCTTGCAAACGTGTTTATTCGCGAGAAAGTGTGCGGTTATGGGATGCTTTTGTCCCGTTATTGACTGATTGTTAATAAATTAACGTGATTTCCTATGAAAATAATCGCTGTTCTTATTTTCGAGATAATCGTCGATTAACTATTTTCGGTTTGCTGTTTAGAATACGACGCAGAAAAATGACTAGGTAGATAACAAATGAAATTCAGTACGGTAATTCTCGCGGCAGGGAAAGGAACTCGTATGCACTCCAATATGCCGAAGGTGCTGCATACATTGGCGGGTAAGCCTATGGTAAAACACGTGATCGATACGTGTAATAGCCTAGGCGCGCAAAATATCCATCTGGTTTATGGCCATGGTGGCGATCAGATGCAGCAGGCTCTGGTCAATGAAAATGTTAATTGGGTATTGCAAGCACAGCAATTGGGTACTGGTCATGCCGTAGATCAGGCCTCTCCCCATTTTCAAGATGATGAAAAAATCTTGGTGTTGTATGGTGATGTTCCGCTGATTTCAGAAGACACTATTGAAAGTTTACTTGAAGCACAGCCCACCGATGGCATTGCACTACTGACCGTTGTGCTGGATGACCCAACCGGTTATGGCCGTATCGTACGTAAACGTGGCCCGGTGGTGGCGATCGTTGAGCAAAAAGATGCCAGCGAAGAGCAAAAGCTGATCAAAGAAGTCAACACTGGGGTGTTGGTGGCAACTGGCCGTGATCTTAAGCGTTGGTTGGCAGGCTTGAACAACAATAACGCGCAAGGCGAATACTACCTGACTGACGTGATTGCGGCAGCGCATGATGAAGGCCGCGCGGTGGAAGCGGTACATCCCTCGCACTCAATTGAAGTGGAAGGAGTGAACGATCGCATTCAATTGGCGCGTCTTGAGCGTGCTTTCCAAGCGCGTCAGGCCAAGAAGCTGCTTGAGCAAGGTGTGATGCTGCGCGATCCTGCACGTTTTGACCTGCGCGGAACACTGCAGTGCGGTTCGGATGTGGAAATCGATGTTAACGTGATTATTGAAGGCAATGTATCGATCGGTAATAACGTAGTGATTGGCGCGGGCTCAATTCTCAAAGATTGTGAGATTGATGACAACACGGTGATCCGCCCATACAGCGTAATTGAAGGGGCGACGGTCGGTGAAAACTGTACGGTTGGGCCGTTTACTCGTCTACGTCCCGGAGCAGAGCTACGCGATGATGCTCATGTCGGCAACTTTGTGGAGATGAAAAATGCTCGTCTTGGCGAAGGCTCAAAAGCCAATCACCTGACTTATCTTGGCGATGCTGAGATTGGCAAAGGCGTGAATGTGGGCGCTGGGGTGATCACCTGTAACTACGACGGTGCCAATAAGCACAAAACCGTGATTGGTGATGATGTGTTTGTGGGTTCTGATTGCCAGCTCGTAGCGCCTGTAACCATTGGTAACGGTGCGACCATTGGTGCCGGTACAACCCTGACGAAGAATGTCGCTGAGGGTGAGTTAGTCATCACTCGCGCGCCAGAGCGCAAAATTTCAGGCTGGCAGCGTCCAGTGAAAAAGAAATAATTGAACCGATTGAAAAAAGAGCCGCATTCGCGGCTCTTTTTGTCTTACTCACATTCAGTTTATTCGTCACTGACCACGCGAGCATTGTCGGGGGGGTGAACTGTTCACGTAACTGACGGTTAGAGAGTATGTAACCTATCCACAATCCGCCAGTACACAACACAATCGCAATGCCTGTCACTGGCTGAGCTTGGCTTGCAAGCGCAGCCACTAGGGCGCTGGATAAACTGCTGACACTGATCTGTAAGCTGTTTTGTAATCCGGCAGCGGTTGCTGGGCTTTGCTTAGCACTGGATAAAGCACGGTTGACCACTATCGGATACATGGCACCATTAGCCACCGCAATTAAGCAGAACGGAGCCAAGATTGGCCAAATTGAGCTTAGTGTCCATTGTGAGGCGATAAAAATCATCGCTGCTGATAGGGTAAACAGCGCAATCAACTGTTTGAGCACCAGTTCATCACCGTATTTCTGAACCGCTTTCTTACCTAGGTAGCCACCCACCATAAATGCAATGGTTTGTGGAATAAAGCTCAGGCCAATATCCCGTGCTTGATAACCAAGCTGCGCCATGATTTCTGGCATCCCGGTCAGGTAGGCAAAAAATGCCGCTGATGCACAAGCAAACATCATCACATTGCCGAGATAGGTTTTGCTTTTCAGTAAACCTTTAATATCTTGCGCGATGGAAGTGGTTTTTGGTTCTGCCACTTCATTGGTTTGTAAGCCCGTACTCACCACCAACACAATACCCATCAAGGTTAAGGTTAAAAAGATGCTGTGCCAGCCAAAGTGATCCGCCAGCAGCACACCCAATTGCGGTGCCAGTGCTGGAGAGAGCGCCACCAACGGCATGATGGTCGCAAACATTTGTTGGCTGACTGAGCTTGGGTAACGCTTGATCACCATCGCCTGCCAAATGACCGCAGGCGCGCACACCCCAATCGCTTGGATAAAACGCAGCAGTAGCAGTTGCCATACCGTTGAGCTAAACGCGAGTCCGGCAGAGGCGAGGGTAAAAACGAGTAAGCCAGCAATCAGCGTATTACGATGGCCAAATTTGTCGGAAGCTAAGCCCCACAGTAACTGGCCAAGCGCCATCCCCACTAAGAACACCGTCAGTGATAGAGCGATTTGTTCAGGGCCGGTCGCAAAAGCGGTTTCCATCATTTTAAACGCAGGCAGATACATGTCGGTGGCAATAAAGCCGAGCATGGAGAGTGCCGAAAGGTAAACCAACTGGAAGAAAGATACTTTCATTTTTTCATGTCCATCAAAATTATTCACACATGTTTTTTTCAGTATCCGTTGGCGCCAACCAGGATTTTTCTGTAGTTACATTCTAGTTTTGTCTTGTGATGAAGAGAAACGGCAAATTTTTCGGTTATCATGCAAAAAAATTGATAGGTAGGTGAGTGATGTTTTCCAAATCCTCTTTGGAGATGTTGGATGCCGTAGCGCGTTTAGGCAGTTTTACTGCGGCAGCAGAGGTACTGCACAAAGTGCCTTCGGCTATCAGCTACAGTGTGCGCCAAATAGAGAGTGAACTGGGTGTGGTACTATTTCGCCGTTTACCGCGTAAGGTCGAGCTAACCCCTGCTGGTGAGCTGTTTATGCTTGAAGCAAGGCAGTTACTGCGCCAGATGGAGGAGATCCGCGCGCAAACCAAACGCGCTGCGCATGGTTGGCGTAAAACCCTGAAGGTGACACTCGATAACGTAGTCAAGCTGGACAAGATGAAGCCGATGGTGGAAGCCTTCTATCAAACCTTTAATTTCGCCGAGCTACAGATCAACATGGAAGTGTTCAACGGCTCGTGGGAAGCGATTGCACAAGGCCGCGCCGATATCGTGATTGGCGCAACCGCAGCAGTACCAGTTGGTGGCGATTTTGAAGTACGCGATATGGGCATTCTTGACTGGGCATTTGTGATGTCCCCCAATCATCCCTGCGTGCGCGAACAGAATTTGAGTGAAGAGTTTATCAGCCAGTTTTTAGCCATCTGTTTGGACGATACCTCAAGCGTATTACCCAAACGCCATACCGAACACTACCCTAAACAGCGCCGTTTGCTACTGCCAAACTGGTACAGCGCGATTGAAAGTTTAAAAAGTGGACTCGGAGTTGGCTATATGCCAAGGCATATGGCGCAGCCGCTACTGGCCAGCGGTCAGTTAGTGGAGAAGGTGCTGCCCGATGAAAAACTGCTTAGCCACTGCTGCCTAGTGTGGCGCAAAGACGATAATCATAAATTGATTGAGTGGATGGTGAATTATCTGGGCAGTAGCGATCAACTTTACAGTGATTGGCTACAAGCTAAATAACATTATAAGAAGAGCCAGCGTTGCTGGCTCTTAAACGACGCTTCAGTGATAGGCAAAACGGAAGGGTTATGGGCGCTCAAAAATGGTCGCAATACCCTGACCTAAGCCGATACACATGGTAGCAAGGCCATATTTCGCATCTTTGGCTTCCATCAAATTGATCAGCGTGGTTGAGATACGTGTACCCGAACAACCTAGTGGATGACCTAGCGCAATCGCGCCGCCATTGAGGTTGACCTTGTCATCCATCATCTCCAGTAAGCCTAAGTCTTTAGCGCAAGGTAGAGATTGTGCGGCAAACGCTTCGTTCAGTTCCACCACATCCATATCCTGCATGGTTAAGCCCGCACGTTGCAGCGCTTTATGGGTCGCAGGTACTGGGCCGTAACCCATGATGGAAGGATCGCAACCGGCCACGGCCATCGCTTTAATGCGAGCGCGAATGGTTAAACCGAGTGCTTTGGCTTTTTGCTCACTCATCACCAACATCGCTGAAGCACCATCCGAAAGTGCCGAAGAGGTTCCCGCGGTCACGGTACCGTTGGCCGGATCGAACACGGGACGCAGTTCAGCTAATCCCGCCACAGTGGTTTCTGGGCGGATCACTTCATCGTAATCGAGGGTGAACAGTGTACCATCGGCGGCATGACCTTCGGTTGGTAGAATCTCATTTTTAAAGCGACCTTCTAATGTTGCCGCATGGGCACGCGCATGAGAGCGCGCAGCGAACTCATCTTGCTGCTGACGGCTAATACCATGCAGCTTGCCGAGCATCTCTGCGGTCAGTCCCATCATTCCCGCTGCTTTGGCCACGTTCTTAGACAGACCCGGATGGAAATCAACGCCGTGAGTCATTGGCACGTGACCCATGTGCTCGACACCGCCCACTAAACAGATTTCCGCATCGCCGACCATAATCGCGCGCGCCGCATCGTGCAGCGCTTGCATGGACGATCCACACAAACGGTTTACGGTCACCGCGCCAATTTCAATTGGCAGACCCGCAAGCAGCGCTGCGTTACGCGCAACGTTAAAGCCTTGTTCAAGCGTTTGCTGCACACAGCCCCAATAAATGTCTTCAATCTCTTTTGGATCGACCTGTGGGTTGCGCGCCAGAATGCCCTTCATCAAATGTGCTGAAAGATCTTCCGCACGTTGGTGGCGAAATGCACCGCCTTTGGAGCGCCCCATCGGAGTACGCAAGCAATCAACAATCACTACAGTATTCATTTTTGTCATTCCTTTTCCAAACCGATTTACAGGGCACTGGCTTGCTGAGCGCTGTAGAAAGATGTTCCTTGTTGCGCCATGTTCTTCAGCAGTTGCGGTACTTGATAGAGCGCGCCGAGGTCAGCGTATTTTTCCGCCATAGCCACATAGTTGGCGATGCCGATGGTATCTAGGTAACGGAATACACCACCACGGAACGGAGGGAAGCCAAGACCGTACACCAACGCCATGTCAGCTTCTTGCGCGGAGGCGATGATCCCTTCTTCAAGACAGAGCACTACTTCATTAATCATCGGAATCATAGTGCGTTCGATAAGGGTTTGTGGGTCAAAGCTTTGTGGTGCGCCGCATACAGGCGCAAGAATGGCGAGCACGTCATCGCTGAAGGCTTTCTTCGGTTTGCCTTTTTTATCAACGGTGTACTGATAGAAGCCGCTGCCATTTTTCTGGCCAAATTTTTTCGCTTCGTACAGGGCATCAATCGCTTCTCGGCCGCTTTTCGCCATGCGAGTTGGGAAGCCTTCCGCCATCACTGCCTGAGCATGGTGTGCAGTATCAATGCCGACCACATCAAGCAAATACGCCGGGCCCATTGGCCAGCCGAATTGACGCTCCATCACTTTGTCGATTTCGGTGAAGTTTGCACCATCACGCATCAGTAGGCTAAAGCCTGCAAAGTAAGGGAAGAGTACGCGGTTAACGAAGAATCCTGGGCAGTCATTGACCACAATCGGTGATTTGCCCATTTTCGCCGCATAAGCAACCACGCGGTTGATGGTATCTTCTGAGGTGTGTTCACCACGGATGATTTCCACCAAAGGCATGCGATGCACAGGGTTAAAGAAGTGCATACCGCAGAAGTTCTGTGGGCGCTTGAGTGATTTGGCGAGCAGGTTAATGGGAATGGTCGAGGTGTTGGAGGTCAGAATCGTTTCTGCATCGACCAATCCTTCCACTTCGCTCAGTACCGCGGCTTTTACTTTCGGATTTTCCACCACGGCCTCAACAATCACATCCGCCCGATCAATTCCAGCGTAATGCAGAGAAGGGGTGATGGAAGCCAGAATGCCGGCCATTTTGAAACCATCGATCTTGCCGCGCTCTAACTGTTTGTTGAGGAGCTTGGCCGCTTCGGTCATGCCCAACTCTAAAGAGTGTGGTGCAATGTCTTTCATTAGCACAGGTACGCCTTTGAGAGCCGATTGATACGCGATGCCCCCACCCATAATGCCCGCGCCGAGCACGGCAGCGTGTTGGGTGTCTTGGCTTGCTGCTTTCGCGGATTGTTTGGCTAGGCCTTTGATGTATTGATCATTGAGGAAAATACCAACCAGTGCTTGCGCCTCGGTAGATTTGGCGAGCTTGATGAAGTGTTTGCGCTCGATATCCAGCGCAGCATCGCGTGATAAACGCGCCGCTTCCTCAATCGCTACTACCGCGGTCATAGGTGCTGGATAGTGTTTGCCTGCCACCTGAGCCACCACACCTTTCGCCATGGTAAAGCTCATCATGGCTTCCAGCTTGCTTAAAGTTAGTGCTGAGGTTTTCTGCTGACGGCGTTTTTGCCAATCCAGCTTCTCTTCAATCGCTTGAGTCAAAGTGGTGATTGCGGAATCGATCAGCTTGTCGCTATCGACAATCGCATCCAGTAATCCCACTTTTAACGCTTCTTCCGCGCGGCACGCTTTACCTTGGGTGATGATTTCCATCGCGCTGTCTGCGCCAATCAAACGAGGTAGGCGCACCGTTCCGCCAAATCCCGGCATGATGCCCAGTTTGGTTTCAGGCAAGCCAATGCTGGTGGTGGCATCACCAATCCGAAAATCGGTGGCGAGTACACACTCACAGCCGCCGCCAAGTGTGTGGCCTTTTAACGCTGACAAGGTGGGGAAAGGTAAATCTTCCAACTTGTTAAAAATGCGATTGGCAAACTGCAACCACTCATCCAATTCTGCTTCCGGTTTGGCAAATAGCCCGAGAAATTCGGTGATATCAGCGCCGACGATAAAAGCCTCTTTATCTGAGCTAAGTAGGAGGCCTTTGACACTGGAATCGGCAGCGAGCGCATCTAACGCTTTATCGAGTGATTCCAGTGTGTGTAAATCCAGTTTGTTAACGGAAGCAGGAGCACAGAAAGAGAGCTCGGCAATTCCATTAGCGAGTTGCTTTACCTGTAGGGTTTTGGCTTGGTAAATCATTGTCTATCTCCGTGACATACAATCGGTGATTGCGTGTGAGAGCGGTTATTGTTGTTAATTCTGGTTTGACCAGTTAATTCAGTGTGAACTGGAGAATGGCGAATTTCAATACATTTTTTAAACAAGTGTTTAACATTGTGCACTATCGCTGAGAGTCGTTATTTCAAATGCATATCGTGCTAGACTGTGCCACTTTATTTTTGAGTGCTTGAACCATGAATCTTCAGCCGTATCTCATTCCTGCTGAATCCACTCAGTTTGAAGAAGAGATCAAAAAAAGCCTCTTTATTACGTATCTGGCCCATACTCCTGGGATCGATTCGGCGAAAGCTTTTGTCGAAGAGATAAAGCGCCGTCATGCTGATGCTCGGCATCATTGCTGGGCGTTTGTAGCAGGGCGACCGCAAGATTCTAGGTTGTGGGGATTTAGTGATGATGGTGAGCCATCCGGTACTGCGGGTAAACCCATCTTGGCTCAGCTGAGCGGGAGTGGTGTCGGGGAAATCACTGCGGTGGTTACTCGTTACTATGGTGGCGTACTGCTAGGAACTGGTGGGCTCGTTAAAGCCTATGGGGCGGAGTGCAGCAAGCCCTCAAGCGACTTCAAACTATTGAGAAAAAAATCACCACATCTGTGCACCTGACGCTAGACTACGCCATGATTCCATTACTCCATTCCTTAATGGCGCAATTTTCAGCCACGGAAAGGGAGGCTCACTATAATGAACAAGTACAGTTGGTCGTGGAATTGGAAGCATTGCAATGTGATGCCTTCCTGCAAGCTGTGATCAATAAAAGTGGCGCAAAAATACAGGTGATAAGTTCACCAGAATACACAGCCAGAACTTAGCGAGTCAGCACAAACCATAATGCAATTTCGTTCAATTATCCGTATTGTCGGGCTTCTGCTCGCTCTATTTAGCGTTTCTATGCTTGCGCCTGCGTTGGTGGCTTTAATCTACCGCGATGGAGCGGGTGTGGCATTTGTTTCCACTTTTTTTGTGCTGCTGCTGTGTGGCGGCTTATTCTGGTTTCCAAACCGCCACTATAAACATGAACTCAAAGCACGAGATGGCTTTTTAATTGTCGTTTTGTTTTGGACGGTAATCGGCAGCGCTGGTTCACTGCCTTTTTTACTCGCGGCCGATCCTAACATTTCAGTCACCGATGCGTTTTTCGAATCCTTTTCGGCATTAACGACCACGGGAGCCACCGTGATTGTTGGGTTAGATGAATTACCTAAAGCTATCCTTTTCTATCGCCAATTTTTGCAATGGTTTGGTGGGATGGGGATCATCGTACTCGCCGTAGCAATTTTGCCTGTGCTTGGCATCGGTGGGATGCAGCTGTATCGAGCAGAAATCCCTGGGCCAGTCAAAGACACCAAAGTGACTCCACGGATTGCAGAAACCGCCAAAGCGCTTTGGTATATCTACTTGAGCTTAACCATCGCTTGCGCCAGTGCTTTCTGGTTAGCGGGAATGAGCTTATTTGATGCGATTTGCCATAGCTTCTCGACCATCGCCATCGGCGGTTTCTCAACTCACGATGCCAGTATGGGTTACTTCGATAGCTATGCGATAAATCTGATCACCGTAGTTTTCTTACTGATTTCATCATGTAACTTCACGTTGCACTACGCGGCTTTTGCTACAGGTGGGGTGCACCCTAAGTACTATTGGCGCGATCCTGAGTTCCGTGCTTTCTGCGTAATTCAAACTCTGCTGTTTGTTGTCTGCTTTTCTGTTTTATTGAAACATCACTCTTATGACAGCTTTTACCAAGCGTTTGACCAAGCACTGTTTCAAACCGTATCCATTTCGACCACGGCAGGGTTTACCACTACGGGATTTTCGGACTGGCCGCTCTTTCTACCTGTGTTATTGCTGTTCTCGTCTTTTATTGGGGGATGTGCGGGTTCAACAGGCGGTGGCATGAAAGTGATCCGTGTGTTGCTACTTACCCTACAAGGGGCTCGGGAAATGAAGCGCTTAGTTCACCCTCGCGCCATCTATCCCATCAAACTTGGCGGCAGAGCACTCTCACAGCGCGTCGTGGATGCGGTATGGGGCTTCTTCTCTGCTTATGCACTGGTGTTTGTCGTGTGTATGCTTGCACTCATCGCCACGGGAATGGATGAGCTCAGCGCATTTTCTGCTGTCGCCGCCACATTGAATAACTTGGGGCCAGGCCTTGGGGAAGTCGCCGTACACTTTGCGGATGTGAATGACAAAGCTAAGTGGATTTTGATTGCGTCCATGCTCTTTGGACGCTTAGAAATATTTACTCTATTGATTCTGCTTACGCCGACATTCTGGCGTAGTTAGTGATAATACTAAGGAGAGAGCTGTGAAAGCGTTACTGTTGTACTCAAGCCAAGAAGGCCAAACGCGGAAAATTATTGAACGTATTGCACAGCAGATGCCGGAGTACGATTGTGATATCCAAGATCTGCATCAGGTTAATGAGATTGCGTTGACTGATTACGACAAAATCCTGATTGGTGCATCGATTCGTTACGGCCGCCTCAATGAAAAGCTCTATCAATTTATTCAACGTCATGTCACGACGCTGACGAATAGCAAAGCCGCTTTCTTCTGCGTCAATCTCACTGCGAGAAAAGAAGATCAAGGAAAAGATACGCCAGAAGGGAGTGTCTATATTCAAACCTTCTTGAAAAAGTCACTTTGGCAGCCAGAGCGTATCGCCGTATTTGCTGGGGCACTGTATTACCCACGCTACCGTTGGTTCGATAAAATGATGATACGGTTAATTATGACGTTAACGGGTGGAGAAACGGATACCAGCAAAGAAGTGGAGTACACCAACTGGAATAAAGTCTCTCAATTTGCCGAACAATTCCGCAATTGGTAGAGAAAACCATCACTTTCAGGCCTTGGTGACTCTTTTTTCATCGAACAGTGAAAAAAGACGAAAAAAAATCAAAAAAACACTTGTCAGTGTGAAGTAGATCTCTATAATGCGCCCTCACTGACACGGCAGACGCAACAAGCGTTAGCAGTGATTCAGTTCGGTATTTTAGGTGGCGAAATCGCCAACGAAAATAAACTGAAAAAAGTGTTTGACACGACAGTTTATCTCGCTAAAATGGCCGCCTCTTCTAAAGCAGACCGCCAAGAAGACCGCTCTTTAACAATATAAACCAATCAATCTGTGTGGGCACTCGTTGATGATAATCAAAAAAGATTTATCAATGAACTGAGTGACCATTTGAATGAGCAATCATTCAGCACAGTCAATTCAACATTACTATGTAATGTTATCAGTATTCATTGAGCCGAAGCGAAAGCTTCAAAAAACTTTTAATTGAAGAGTTTGATCATGGCTCAGATTGAACGCTGGCGGCAGGCCTAACACATGCAAGTCGAGCGGCAGCACAGAGGAACTTGTTCCTTGGGTGGCGAGCGGCGGACGGGTGAGTAATGCCTGGGAAATTGCCCGGTAGAGGGGGATAACCATTGGAAACGATGGCTAATACCGCATAACCTCGTAAGAGCAAAGCAGGGGACCTTCGGGCCTTGCGCTACCGGATATGCCCAGGTGGGATTAGCTAGTTGGTGAGGTAAGGGCTCACCAAGGCGACGATCCCTAGCTGGTCTGAGAGGATGATCAGCCACACTGGAACTGAGACACGGTCCAGACTCCTACGGGAGGCAGCAGTGGGGAATATTGCACAATGGGCGCAAGCCTGATGCAGCCATGCCGCGTGTATGAAGAAGGCCTTCGGGTTGTAAAGTACTTTCAGTAGGGAGGAAGGTGGTTAAGCTAATACCTTAATCATTTGACGTTACCTACAGAAGAAGCACCGGCTAACTCCGTGCCAGCAGCCGCGGTAATACGGAGGGTGCAAGCGTTAATCGGAATTACTGGGCGTAAAGCGCATGCAGGTGGTTTGTTAAGTCAGATGTGAAAGCCCTGGGCTCAACCTAGGAATCGCATTTGAAACTGACAAGCTAGAGTACTGTAGAGGGGGGTAGAATTTCAGGTGTAGCGGTGAAATGCGTAGAGATCTGAAGGAATACCGGTGGCGAAGGCGGCCCCCTGGACAGATACTGACACTCAGATGCGAAAGCGTGGGGAGCAAACAGGATTAGATACCCTGGTAGTCCACGCCGTAAACGATGTCTACTTGGAGGTTGTGACCTAGAGTCGTGGCTTTCGGAGCTAACGCGTTAAGTAGACCGCCTGGGGAGTACGGTCGCAAGATTAAAACTCAAATGAATTGACGGGGGCCCGCACAAGCGGTGGAGCATGTGGTTTAATTCGATGCAACGCGAAGAACCTTACCTACTCTTGACATCCAGAGAATCTAGCGGAGACGCTGGAGTGCCTTCGGGAACTCTGAGACAGGTGCTGCATGGCTGTCGTCAGCTCGTGTTGTGAAATGTTGGGTTAAGTCCCGCAACGAGCGCAACCCTTATCCTTGTTTGCCAGCACGTAATGGTGGGAACTCCAGGGAGACTGCCGGTGATAAACCGGAGGAAGGTGGGGACGACGTCAAGTCATCATGGCCCTTACGAGTAGGGCTACACACGTGCTACAATGGCGTATACAGAGGGCAGCGATACCGCGAGGTGGAGCGAATCTCACAAAGTACGTCGTAGTCCGGATTGGAGTCTGCAACTCGACTCCATGAAGTCGGAATCGCTAGTAATCGCAAATCAGAATGTTGCGGTGAATACGTTCCCGGGCCTTGTACACACCGCCCGTCACACCATGGGAGTGGGCTGCAAAAGAAGCAGGTAGTTTAACCTTCGGGAGGACGCTTGCCACTTTGTGGTTCATGACTGGGGTGAAGTCGTAACAAGGTAGCGCTAGGGGAACCTGGCGCTGGATCACCTCCTTACACGATGGTTATCGTGATGAGTGTCCACACAGATTGATTCGGTTTAGATTAGAGAAGAGTATCTTAGTGTCCCGTTCGTCTAGAGGCCTAGGACACCGCCCTTTCACGGCGGTAACAGGGGTTCGACTCCCCTACGGGATACCACTTCCGTTGCGAAGTTAGGGGGTCGTTAGCTCAGTCGGTAGAGCAGTTGACTTTTAATCAATTGGTCGCAGGTTCGAATCCTGCACGACCCACCATTATCTTCCTCCACAGGAAGTAAAACATGTGGGCGATTAGCTCAGTTGGGAGAGCACCTGCCTTACAAGCAGGGGGTCACTGGTTCGAACCCGGTATCGCCCACCACTCTTTAAGTATTTTTGGAATGAACTTCCAAACCACCAAAAGCTGCGTGGTTCGGATTTTTGCCGCCGAAAGTCCTTAAAAAGTGGTTCTTAGTGATAAGAAATACTTTGCTCTTTAACAATTTGGAAAGCTGACAAAACAACAATTTATTGTTGTTTGTAAAGTTCTCAATGTTTATCGAAAGATAAACACCAACAACACATTCAAGTGTGCTTGGTATCGAATAAGACTTCGGTCTTGTTCAAAATTTGAGTCCGGCAAAATCTGTCTCGCACTCATGTAAATTAAACGCGAGACAACTTAGGTTGTTTAAACAACAACCCGAAACTCCTTCGGGTTGTATGGTTAAGTGACTAAGCGTACACGGTGGATGCCTGGGCAGTCAGAGGCGATGAAGGACGTACTAACTTGCGATAAGCGCAGATAAGGCAGTAAGAGCCGTTTGAGTCTGCGATTTCCGAATGGGGAAACCCAACTGCATAAGCAGTTACTGTTAACTGAATACATAGGTTAACAGAGCAAACCGGGGGAACTGAAACATCTAAGTACCCCGAGGAGAAGAAATCAACCGAGATTCCGGTAGTAGCGGCGAGCGAACCTGGATTAGCCCTTAAGCACTCGGTGAAGTAGGTGAACAAGCTGGAAAGCTTGGCGATACAGGGTGATAGCCCCGTAACCGACGCTTCATCGAGCGTGAAATCGAGTAGGGCGGGACACGTGATATCCTGTCTGAATATGGGGGGACCATCCTCCAAGGCTAAATACTCCTGACTGACCGATAGTGAACCAGTACCGTGAGGGAAAGGCGAAAAGAACCCCTGTGAGGGGAGTGAAATAGAACCTGAAACCGTGTACGTACAAGCAGTAGGAGCACCTTCGTGGTGTGACTGCGTACCTTTTGTATAATGGGTCAGCGACTTATATTCAGTGGCAAGGTTAACCGTATAGGGGAGCCGTAGCGAAAGCGAGTCTTAACTGGGCGCTCAGTCTCTGGATATAGACCCGAAACCGGGTGATCTAGCCATGGGCAGGTTGAAGGTTGAGTAACATCAACTGGAGGACCGAACCGACTAATGTTGAAAAATTAGCGGATGACTTGTGGCTAGGGGTGAAAGGCCAATCAAACTCGGAGATAGCTGGTTCTCCCCGAAAGCTATTTAGGTAGCGCCTCGGACGAATACTACTGGGGGTAGAGCACTGTTAAGGCTAGGGGGTCATCCCGACTTACCAACCCTTTGCAAACTCCGAATACCAGTAAGTACTATCCGGGAGACACACGGCGGGTGCTAACGTCCGTCGTGGAGAGGGAAACAACCCAGACCGCCAGCTAAGGTCCCAAAGTATTGCTAAGTGGGAAACGATGTGGGAAGGCTCAGACAGCTAGGATGTTGGCTTAGAAGCAGCCATCATTTAAAGAAAGCGTAATAGCTCACTAGTCGAGTCGGCCTGCGCGGAAGATGTAACGGGGCTAAGCAATACACCGAAGCTGCGGCAATGTCCTTTGGGCATTGGGTAGGGGAGCGTTCTGTAAGCCGTTGAAGGTGAATCGTAAGGTTTGCTGGAGGTATCAGAAGTGCGAATGCTGACATGAGTAACGACAAGGGGGGTGAAAAACCTCCCCGCCGGAAGACCAAGGGTTCCTGTCCAACGTTAATCGGGGCAGGGTGAGTCGACCCCTAAGGCGAGGCCGAAAGGCGTAGTCGATGGGAAACGGGTTAATATTCCCGTACTCAATCAAATTGCGATGGGGGGACGGAGAAGGCTAGGTGGGCCAGGCGACGGTTGTCCTGGTTCAAGTGCGTAGGCTTAAGAGTTAGGTAAATCCGGCTCTTTTTAAGGCTGAGACACGACGTCGAGCACCTACGGGTGTGAAGTCATTGATGCCATGCTTCCAGGAAAAGCCTCTAAGCTTCAGATTTGATGGAATCGTACCCCAAACCGACACAGGTGGTCGGGTAGAGAATACCAAGGCGCTTGAGAGAACTCGGGTGAAGGAACTAGGCAAAATGGTACCGTAACTTCGGGAGAAGGTACGCTCTTGATGGTGAAGTCCCTCGCGGATGGAGCTGACGAGAGTCGCAGATACCAGGTGGCTGCAACTGTTTATTAAAAACACAGCACTGTGCAAAATCGCAAGATGACGTATACGGTGTGACGCCTGCCCGGTGCCGGAAGGTTAATTGATGGGGTTAGCGTAAGCGAAGCTCTTGATCGAAGCCCCGGTAAACGGCGGCCGTAACTATAACGGTCCTAAGGTAGCGAAATTCCTTGTCGGGTAAGTTCCGACCTGCACGAATGGCGTAATGATGGCCACGCTGTCTCCACCCGAGACTCAGTGAAATTGAAATCGCTGTGAAGATGCAGTGTACCCGCGGCTAGACGGAAAGACCCCGTGAACCTTTACTACAGCTTGGCACTGAACATTGAACCTACATGTGTAGGATAGGTGGGAGGCTATGAAGACGTGACGCTAGTTGCGTTGGAGCCGTCCTTGAAATACCACCCTTGTATGTTTGATGTTCTAACTTAGACCCATTATCTGGGTTGAGGACAGTGCCTGGTGGGTAGTTTGACTGGGGCGGTCTCCTCCCAAAGAGTAACGGAGGAGCACGAAGGTGGGCTAATCACGGTTGGACATCGTGAGGTTAGTGCAATGGCATAAGCCCGCTTAACTGCGAGAATGACGGTTCGAGCAGGTGCGAAAGCAGGTCATAGTGATCCGGTGGTTCTGTATGGAAGGGCCATCGCTCAACGGATAAAAGGTACTCCGGGGATAACAGGCTGATACCGCCCAAGAGTTCATATCGACGGCGGTGTTTGGCACCTCGATGTCGGCTCATCACATCCTGGGGCTGAAGTCGGTCCCAAGGGTATGGCTGTTCGCCATTTAAAGTGGTACGCGAGCTGGGTTTAGAACGTCGTGAGACAGTTCGGTCCCTATCTGCCGTGGGCGTTGGAAGATTGAAGGGGGCTGCTCCTAGTACGAGAGGACCGGAGTGGACGAACCTCTGGTGTTCGGGTTGTGTCGCCAGACGCATTGCCCGGTAGCTAAGTTCGGAATCGATAACCGCTGAAAGCATCTAAGCGGGAAGCGAGCCCTGAGATGAGTCTTCCCTGACAGTTTAACTGTCCTAAAGGGTTGTTCGAGACTAGAACGTTGATAGGCAGGGTGTGTAAGCGTTGTGAGGCGTTGAGCTAACCTGTACTAATTGCCCGTGAGGCTTAACCATACAACACCCAAGGGGTTTTGTAGTGGACTCAAAGCTAAGCGCATAAGAATGTGTGTGAGAACGAAAACAGCTTTCCAGATTTTAAAATTTTGCTTGGCGACCATAGCGTTTTGGACCCACCTGACTCCATCCCGAACTCAGAAGTGAAACGAAACAGCGTCGATGGTAGTGTGGGGTTTCCCCATGTGAGAGTAGAACATCGCCAGGCTCCTATTTATTTTCACTTTTTAAAAGTGAAGACAAAAGGTCCGACTGGTCTAGCAATAGACGAGTCACCATAAAGTTCTAAAAATTTTAGAGTTTTATGTTGACTTTCAAAGTGGGAAGCGTATTATACGCACCTCGCTGACGTGCTAAGGCACTGAAAGCCAAGCTCTTTAACAATATAAACCAATCAATCTGTGTGGGCACTCGTTGATGATAATCGCAAAAGATTTATCAATGAACTGAGTGACCATTTGAATGAGCAATCATTCAGCACAGTCAATTCACTCTCGAAAGAGAGTATCAGTATTCATTGAGCCGAAGCGAAAGCTTCAAAAACTTTTAATTGAAGAGTTTGATCATGGCTCAGATTGAACGCTGGCGGCAGGCCTAACACATGCAAGTCGAGCGGCAGCACAGAGGAACTTGTTCCTTGGGTGGCGAGCGGCGGACGGGTGAGTAATGCCTGGGAAATTGCCCGGTAGAGGGGGATAACCATTGGAAACGATGGCTAATACCGCATAACCTCGTAAGAGCAAAGCAGGGGACCTTCGGGCCTTGCGCTACCGGATATGCCCAGGTGGGATTAGCTAGTTGGTGAGGTAAGGGCTCACCAAGGCGACGATCCCTAGCTGGTCTGAGAGGATGATCAGCCACACTGGAACTGAGACACGGTCCAGACTCCTACGGGAGGCAGCAGTGGGGAATATTGCACAATGGGCGCAAGCCTGATGCAGCCATGCCGCGTGTATGAAGAAGGCCTTCGGGTTGTAAAGTACTTTCAGTAGGGAGGAAGGTGGTTAAGCTAATACCTTAATCATTTGACGTTACCTACAGAAGAAGCACCGGCTAACTCCGTGCCAGCAGCCGCGGTAATACGGAGGGTGCAAGCGTTAATCGGAATTACTGGGCGTAAAGCGCATGCAGGTGGTTTGTTAAGTCAGATGTGAAAGCCCTGGGCTCAACCTAGGAATCGCATTTGAAACTGACAAGCTAGAGTACTGTAGAGGGGGGTAGAATTTCAGGTGTAGCGGTGAAATGCGTAGAGATCTGAAGGAATACCGGTGGCGAAGGCGGCCCCCTGGACAGATACTGACACTCAGATGCGAAAGCGTGGGGAGCAAACAGGATTAGATACCCTGGTAGTCCACGCCGTAAACGATGTCTACTTGGAGGTTGTGACCTAGAGTCGTGGCTTTCGGAGCTAACGCGTTAAGTAGACCGCCTGGGGAGTACGGTCGCAAGATTAAAACTCAAATGAATTGACGGGGGCCCGCACAAGCGGTGGAGCATGTGGTTTAATTCGATGCAACGCGAAGAACCTTACCTACTCTTGACATCCAGAGAATCTAGCGGAGACGCTGGAGTGCCTTCGGGAACTCTGAGACAGGTGCTGCATGGCTGTCGTCAGCTCGTGTTGTGAAATGTTGGGTTAAGTCCCGCAACGAGCGCAACCCTTATCCTTGTTTGCCAGCACGTAATGGTGGGAACTCCAGGGAGACTGCCGGTGATAAACCGGAGGAAGGTGGGGACGACGTCAAGTCATCATGGCCCTTACGAGTAGGGCTACACACGTGCTACAATGGCGTATACAGAGGGCAGCGATACCGCGAGGTGGAGCGAATCTCACAAAGTACGTCGTAGTCCGGATTGGAGTCTGCAACTCGACTCCATGAAGTCGGAATCGCTAGTAATCGCAAATCAGAATGTTGCGGTGAATACGTTCCCGGGCCTTGTACACACCGCCCGTCACACCATGGGAGTGGGCTGCAAAAGAAGCAGGTAGTTTAACCTTCGGGAGGACGCTTGCCACTTTGTGGTTCATGACTGGGGTGAAGTCGTAACAAGGTAGCGCTAGGGGAACCTGGCGCTGGATCACCTCCTTACACGATGGTTATCGTGATGAGTGTCCACACAGATTGATTCGGTTTAGATTTGAGCATTAAGTGGGTCTGTAGCTCAGGTGGTTAGAGCGTACGCCTGATAAGCGTAAGGTCGGTGGTTCGAGTCCACTCAGACCCACCACTAACGATGGGGTTATAGCTCAGCTGGGAGAGCGCCTGCCTTGCACGCAGGAGGTCTGCGGTTCGATCCCGCATAACTCCACCATCTTTAAGCGTTTTCGCTGAGAATGTTTAAAAATGGTTCATTCTTTGAATCTTGCTCTTTAACAATTTGGAAAGCTGACAAAACAACAATTTATTGTTGTTTGTAAAGTTCTCAATGTTTATCGAAAGATAAACACCAACAACACATTCAAGTGTGCTTGGTATCGAATAAGACTTCGGTCTTGTTCAAATTTGAGTCCGGCAAAATCTGTCTCGCACTCATGTAAATTAAACGCGAGACAACTTAGGTTGTTTAAACAACAACCCGAAACTCCTTCGGGTTGTATGGTTAAGTGACTAAGCGTACACGGTGGATGCCTGGGCAGTCAGAGGCGATGAAGGACGTACTAACTTGCGATAAGCGCAGATAAGGCAGTAAGAGCCGTTTGAGTCTGCGATTTCCGAATGGGGAAACCCAACTGCATAAGCAGTTACTGTTAACTGAATACATAGGTTAACAGAGCAAACCGGGGGAACTGAAACATCTAAGTACCCCGAGGAGAAGAAATCAACCGAGATTCCGGTAGTAGCGGCGAGCGAACCTGGATTAGCCCTTAAGCACTCGGTGAAGTAGGTGAACAAGCTGGAAAGCTTGGCGATACAGGGTGATAGCCCCGTAACCGACGCTTCATCGAGCGTGAAATCGAGTAGGGCGGGACACGTGATATCCTGTCTGAATATGGGGGGACCATCCTCCAAGGCTAAATACTCCTGACTGACCGATAGTGAACCAGTACCGTGAGGGAAAGGCGAAAAGAACCCCTGTGAGGGGAGTGAAATAGAACCTGAAACCGTGTACGTACAAGCAGTAGGAGCACCTTCGTGGTGTGACTGCGTACCTTTTGTATAATGGGTCAGCGACTTATATTCAGTGGCAAGGTTAACCGTATAGGGGAGCCGTAGCGAAAGCGAGTCTTAACTGGGCGCTCAGTCTCTGGATATAGACCCGAAACCGGGTGATCTAGCCATGGGCAGGTTGAAGGTTGAGTAACATCAACTGGAGGACCGAACCGACTAATGTTGAAAAATTAGCGGATGACTTGTGGCTAGGGGTGAAAGGCCAATCAAACTCGGAGATAGCTGGTTCTCCCCGAAAGCTATTTAGGTAGCGCCTCGGACGAATACTACTGGGGGTAGAGCACTGTTAAGGCTAGGGGGTCATCCCGACTTACCAACCCTTTGCAAACTCCGAATACCAGTAAGTACTATCCGGGAGACACACGGCGGGTGCTAACGTCCGTCGTGGAGAGGGAAACAACCCAGACCGCCAGCTAAGGTCCCAAAGTATTGCTAAGTGGGAAACGATGTGGGAAGGCTCAGACAGCTAGGATGTTGGCTTAGAAGCAGCCATCATTTAAAGAAAGCGTAATAGCTCACTAGTCGAGTCGGCCTGCGCGGAAGATGTAACGGGGCTAAGCAATACACCGAAGCTGCGGCAATGTCCTTTGGACATTGGGTAGGGGAGCGTTCTGTAAGCCGTTGAAGGTGAATCGTAAGGTTTGCTGGAGGTATCAGAAGTGCGAATGCTGACATGAGTAACGACAAGGGGGGTGAAAAACCTCCCCGCCGGAAGACCAAGGGTTCCTGTCCAACGTTAATCGGGGCAGGGTGAGTCGACCCCTAAGGCGAGGCTGAAAAGCGTAGTCGATGGGAAACGGGTTAATATTCCCGTACTCAATCAAATTGCGATGGGGGGACGGAGAAGGCTAGGTGGGCCAGGCGACGGTTGTCCTGGTTCAAGTGCGTAGGCTTAAGAGTTAGGTAAATCCGGCTCTTTTTAAGGCTGAGACACGACGTCGAGCTACTACGGTAGTGAAGTCATTGATGCCATGCTTCCAGGAAAAGCCTCTAAGCTTCAGATTTGATGGAATCGTACCCCAAACCGACACAGGTGGTCGGGTAGAGAATACCAAGGCGCTTGAGAGAACTCGGGTGAAGGAACTAGGCAAAATGGTACCGTAACTTCGGGAGAAGGTACGCTCTTGATGGTGAAGTCCCTCGCGGATGGAGCTGACGAGAGTCGCAGATACCAGGTGGCTGCAACTGTTTATTAAAAACACAGCACTGTGCAAAATCGCAAGATGACGTATACGGTGTGACGCCTGCCCGGTGCCGGAAGGTTAATTGATGGGGTTAGCGTAAGCGAAGCTCTTGATCGAAGCCCCGGTAAACGGCGGCCGTAACTATAACGGTCCTAAGGTAGCGAAATTCCTTGTCGGGTAAGTTCCGACCTGCACGAATGGCGTAATGATGGCCACGCTGTCTCCACCCGAGACTCAGTGAAATTGAAATCGCTGTGAAGATGCAGTGTACCCGCGGCTAGACGGAAAGACCCCGTGAACCTTTACTACAGCTTGGCACTGAACATTGAACCTACATGTGTAGGATAGGTGGGAGGCTATGAAGACGTGACGCCAGTTGCGTTGGAGCCGTCCTTGAAATACCACCCTTGTATGTTTGATGTTCTAACTTAGACCCATTATCTGGGTTGAGGACAGTGCCTGGTGGGTAGTTTGACTGGGGCGGTCTCCTCCCAAAGAGTAACGGAGGAGCACGAAGGTGGGCTAATCACGGTTGGACATCGTGAGGTTAGTGCAATGGCATAAGCCCGCTTAACTGCGAGAATGACGGTTCGAGCAGGTGCGAAAGCAGGTCATAGTGATCCGGTGGTTCTGTATGGAAGGGCCATCGCTCAACGGATAAAAGGTACTCCGGGGATAACAGGCTGATACCGCCCAAGAGTTCATATCGACGGCGGTGTTTGGCACCTCGATGTCGGCTCATCACATCCTGGGGCTGAAGTCGGTCCCAAGGGTATGGCTGTTCGCCATTTAAAGTGGTACGCGAGCTGGGTTTAGAACGTCGTGAGACAGTTCGGTCCCTATCTGCCGTGGGCGTTGGAAGATTGAAGGGGGCTGCTCCTAGTACGAGAGGACCGGAGTGGACGAACCTCTGGTGTTCGGGTTGTGTCGCCAGACGCATTGCCCGGTAGCTAAGTTCGGAATCGATAACCGCTGAAAGCATCTAAGCGGGAAGCGAGCCCTGAGATGAGTCTTCCCTGATACTTTAAGTATCCTAAAGGGTTGTTCGAGACTAGAACGTTGATAGGCAGGGTGTGTAAGCGTTGTGAGGCGTTGAGCTAACCTGTACTAATTGCCCGTGAGGCTTAACCATACAACACCCAAGGGGTTTTGTAGTGGACTCAAAGCTAAGCGCATAAGAATGTGTGTGAGAACGAAGACAGCTTTCCAGATTTTAAAATTTTGCTTGGCGACCATAGCGTTTTGGACCCACCTGACTCCATCCCGAACTCAGAAGTGAAACGAAACAGCGTCGATGGTAGTGTGGGGTTTCCCCATGTGAGAGTAGAACATCGCCAGGCTTTGAATCTCGCTGATAGTGTTACCATGCTATTAGCACACAATTTGCGGAGAGATGGCTGAGTGGTTGAAAGCACCGGTCTTGAAAACCGGCGATGGTTAATAGCTATCCTAGGGTTCAAATCCCTATCTCTCCGCCACTATTAAGAAAGGTCGCTGATAATTCAGCGGCCTTTTTGCATTTCCGTCGTTTTTATTTTCAATAAAAAGGTTATCGATAAAGTAGCGATAGCCTATTTTTCTAAAGTTCTTTATTTATCAACAACGCTTTTCTTTATAGAAACAACCCGCCACAGCGCTTGGACAAGTGGATTATCTAACTGTGAACGTTTACAGCAAACACCGAGCATAAAGGGTTTTATGGGTGTGACGCTTAAACGCTGAACCTTGTCACGCACGGGGCTGTTATTGATAACCACATCAGGCGCGATGCCTACACCACACCCGAGAGCCACCAAGCTGACGATTGCTTCATGCCCTGCGATCTGGGCGTAGATATTGGGCTTTATCTTCATTTGCTTAAACCAGATATTGGCTCTATCTCGTGCGGTTCCCGACTCGGGAACAATAAACGGTATTGAGTTCCAATCAGGCTGCTCTTTTTGTAGTTCATCGACAAAGCTGCTGATCCCAAGCGGGGCAATGACTGACAGAGGAATCTCACTAATAGTGGCGAACTCGATGCGGCTCGGCAGCTGTTCTGGCATAGCTGAAATCGCAATATCGGCTTCGTCTTGCAGAATCTTATCGATCGCTTGCGCCGGATCGCCAGTCAGCAATTTGAATTCGATATACGGGTGTTTGAGGCGAAATGAACTGAGTAACTCTGGTAGATGGCTATAGCTGGCGGTAACGGAACAGAATAGTTTTATTTCACCGCGCAGTTCTTGGCTATGGTCATTGAGTTCAGTAGTGAGTTGTCGCCAATCGTTAATGATGCGTGCCGCGACAGGAAGTAATCGATGAGCGGCTGGTGTCAATTCGACACTACGGTTATCACGCAGAAATAGCGTGTGACCTAAGTCCTGCTCAAGCTTCTGTATTTGTCGACTCAGTGCCGAAGGGCTGAGATGCATCGCCGCCGCTGTTTTACTGAAGTTTTTGCAGTCGCACAGATGCATGAATATCTGCAAGGTTTTGATGTTCACAAAAGAGTCCTATGTTGCATTTGTTGCAATAACTAGTTGTGAATATATCACTTTGCGCAATTTTGTCTCTGGCTTAGTATGAGTTTATTCGGTCATATCGCACCGACTTAACGGAATCATTTATTAAGGAGCACCCACATGGCGAATTATTTCAATACGCTCAACTTGCGTGAACAGTTGGATCAACTTGGTCGTTGCCGTTTTATGGCGCGTGAAGAGTTTGCAACCGAAGCTGACTACCTAAAAGGTAAGAAAGTGGTGATCGTAGGCTGTGGTGCTCAAGGCCTGAACCAAGGCCTAAACATGCGTGATTCTGGTTTAGATGTTTCTTACGCTTTGCGTCAGGCTGCGATTGATGAACAGCGTCAGTCATTCAAAAATGCAAAAAACAATGGTTTTAATGTTGGCAGTTATGAGCAACTCATTCCGACGGCGGATTTGGTGGTTAACCTGACTCCTGATAAGCAGCATACCAGTGTTGTTAATGCCGTTATGCCACTGATGAAGCAAGGTGCAGCGCTAGGTTACTCACACGGTTTTAATATCGTTGAAGAGGGCATGCAGATCCGTAAAGACATCACGGTAGTGATGGTGGCACCAAAATGTCCTGGTACGGAAGTTCGTGAAGAATATAAGCGTGGTTTCGGTGTTCCGACTCTGATCGCAGTTCACCCAGAAAATGATCCACAAGGTGAAGGTTGGGAAATTGCTAAAGCGTGGGCAGCTGCAACAGGTGGCCATCGCGCGGGTTGTTTGGCTTCTTCTTTCGTTGCGGAAGTAAAATCCGATCTGATGGGCGAGCAAACCATTTTGTGTGGCATGCTGCAAGCTGGTTCTATCGTTTGTTACGAGAAGATGGTTGCTGATGGTATCGATCCTGGTTATGCAGGTAAGCTTCTGCAATTTGGTTGGGAAACCGTGACTGAAGCACTGAAGTTTGGTGGTATCACGCATATGATGGATCGCCTCTCTAACCCTGCCAAAATCAGAGCATTTGAGTTGTCTGAAGAGCTGAAAGATTTGATGCGTCCTCTGTACAACAAGCATATGGATGACATCATC
This sequence comes from Vibrio metoecus, assembly GCF_009665255.1. NCBI lineage: Bacteria > Pseudomonadati > Pseudomonadota > Gammaproteobacteria > Vibrionales > Vibrionaceae > Vibrio > Vibrio metoecus. Next base: position 2,667,151 of record NZ_CP035686.1, on the reverse strand, counting down.
TCTGGCCATTTCTCAAGCACTATGATGGCTGACTGGGCGAATGACGATAAAGATCTGTTTGGCTGGCGTGCAGAAACGGCTGAGACTGCATTCGAAAACTACCCAACAACAGATGTGAAAATTGCAGAACAAGAATACTTTGATAACGGTATTTTGATGATTGCAATGGTGCGCGCTGGGGTTGAGCTAGCGTTTGAAGCGATGACCGCTTCAGGCATCATCGATGAATCGGCTTACTATGAATCACTGCATGAGCTACCACTGATTGCGAATACTGTGGCTCGTAAACGTCTGTATGAAATGAACGTGGTGATTTCTGACACAGCTGAGTACGGTAACTACCTGTTTGCGAATGTGGCTGTGCCGCTGCTGCGTGAAAAGTTCATGCCGAAAGTAAGCACGGATGTAATTGGTAAAGGTTTGGGTGCGGTATCTAACCAAGTGGACAATGCAACGCTTATCGAAGTGAACAGCATCATCCGCAATCATCCAGTGGAGTACATTGGCGAAGAATTGCGCGGCTATATGAAAGATATGAAGCGTATCGCGGTGGGCGACTAATTTCTTAATTTAGTTTTCCAAAGCAAACACAACAACACACTATAATAAAAACCAAGAAGGCTTAGTCGTATGACTAAGCCTTTCTTTATTGGGTCACTCAGTGACTGAGTGTTTAGTCTATGGCTCTAGCGTTTATTTATCGGCTAATTTAGCTTCGAGTTCGGCCATCTTCTGTTCTAATTCAGTCAGCTTCTGGCGAGTGCGTAATAAAACTTGGGTCTGAACATCAAACTCTTCACGGCTTACCACATCCAGTTTATTGAGCTGGCCTTGAATGACTTGACGCACTTTCTGTTCTACATCAGCGCCCAGTTCTTTCACGGGTTGTGGCATGGCTTCATGGATTTGCTTGGCGATCTGCTCGAGTTTCTTTGCATCAAACATAGTGGTTACTCCTGTTAAGTTGCCAACATTCTATGCAATTCAGCTGGCGATGTCGTTAGATTAGGCAAGAAAAAAGGCCATCGAAATGGCCTTTTGTGATTGAGTCTGAGCGCCGGGATTACAGTTGACGATGAGCGGCTTTCGCTTCGTCAATACGTGCCAACTTCTCCAGATCTTTGTCTTCGACAAATACCGGCAGTGGTTTGTGTTTCTCTGCGAGGTAGCTGTAAATCACAGGTAGTACAAACAGAGTAAACAGTGTACCAATCGCCAAACCAGAGACGATAACAATACCGATACTGAAGCGTTGAGCAGCCCCTGCTCCGGTGGCGTACATCAGTGGGATGAGGCCTGCAATCATCGCCGCTGTAGTCATCAAGATTGGGCGTAAACGCACTTTTGCTGCATGCATGACGGCATCGATTCGGCTGAGTTTGTTGTGTAGCTGCTCTTCTTTAGCCACTTCACAAATCAAAATACCGTGTTTGGTGATAAGACCCACGAGGGTGATCAGACCTACTTGTGAGTAGATGTTCATCGTCGCGGTTCCCCATGCCAGTGCGATCAACGCACCACAAATCGCCAATGGTACAGAGACCATGATAACCAATGGATCTTTGAGAGATTCAAATTGAATCGCCAGAACCAAGAAGATGATCGCCAATGCTAGACCAAACGTCGCATACAGTGCGCTACCTTCAGTTACATATTGACGAGCTTCACCCATGTAATCATGGTTGTAGCCTTTAGGCAGTTTGCTACTAGCCAAGTTTTCAAACCAGTTAATTGCATCACCCATTGCGGTACCTGGTGAAGGTACTGCACCCACGGTGGCAGAGTTTAGCTGGTTGAAGTGTGGCAGAGAACGAGGCTCCGCAACGACATCAATCGTGATCAGGCTGCCTAGAGGAATCACTTTGCCATCCGCCGCACGAACATAGTAATTGTTCATAGATTGCGGATTGAGACGCCATTTACGTTCTACTTGTGGGATCACTTCGTAAGATCGGCCATTGAGGTCGATGCGGTTTACATAACCGTCGGCCATCATGGTGCTGAGTGTGATGCCGATGTCTTGCATGGTCACGCCGTAAGCACCGGCTTTGTCTTTATCGATATTGATCTTCATCGTAGCCGAATCGAAGTTGAGGTTAAGATCCGAGTAGACGAACATCGGGCTTGATTTTACTTCGGTCAGAATATCGGTCGCGATCGTAAACAGGCTTTCAAAGCTGTTTGGCGTAGTGATAACAAACTGAATCGGTAGACCTGAACCTGCACCAGGCAACTCTGGCATTTGGAAGGCGGTTACCGCCATACCAGGGATCTCTTTTACCAGGGTACCCACACGGTTGGTGACATCCGCTTGGCTTGCTTCACGTTGACTCCATGGCACCATTGACGCAATACCAAACGCCTGATTTGAGCTAGGTACACCGGTAAACACCTGAGCAAATTGTACTTCAGGCTGATCAGACAGAATTTTATTCACATCATCCATCGTATTCGCCAGATAGTCGAGGTTCGCATTTGATGGGCCTGTACCCATCAACATGACCACCCCTTTATCTTCCGAAGGTGCCAGTTCACTTGGGATGAACTTGAACAGCATTGGAAGACTAGCAAATACGATAAATGCAAACGCGATAACCACAGGACGATGAGTCATCACTGCGCTCAGCATGCGCTCATAACGCGCTGTCATGCGATCTAGCAAATGATGCACTTTCAGTTCAAATTTGTTTGGCGCTTCATTCGCCTTGAGCATTTTTGAACACATCATTGGAGACAAGGTCAGTGCGATAATGCCAGAGACAAATACCGAACCGGCCAGTGTTAACGCAAACTCCTTGAATAGAGCACCGGTAATGCCGCCCATCAACGCGATTGGGGCATATACCGCACCTAGGGTGAGCGTCATCGCAATAACAGGGATGGCAATTTCACGGGTACCAATGATCGCCGCACGGAAAGGCGATTCCCCTTCTTTGATGTGACGGTCAACGTTCTCCAGAACTACGATCGCATCGTCTACGACCAGACCGATCGCAAGTACCATCGCCAGCAGAGTCATCAGGTTCCAAGAGAAGCCCATCATCTGCATCACCATCGCTACACCAATCAGTGAAAGCGGGATAGTGACAATCGGGATGATTACGGCACGCAGCGAGCCCAAGAACAGAGTGATCACGACCAGAACGATCAGTGCTGCTTCTACGATGGTTTTGATTACCTCGTGGATTGACTCATTGATCGCAACCGTGGAGTCATACAGCACGTTCATTTTGATGTTGCTTGGCATGTTTTTCTGCAGTTCAGGCAGCATGTCGAGCACATCTTTCGCAATATTGATTGGGTTAGCACTTGGCGCCGCATTGATTGCAGCAACCACTGCTTCACGGCCGTTAGCACTTGCACGATAAGTATCATGGCTCTTTGCTAGCGTCACTTTAGCAATATCACCCAGACGAGTCACATTACCTTTCTCGGCTTTCACCACCAGGTTTTCCAGTTCTTCAACGGTCGATACCTGAGTATCGGCACTGCCGTTGTAGAGCACGAACTCACCGATCGCTTGACCTGTGGCCGACTGATAGTTGTTAGCATTCAGAATGCTCATCACATCAGCAGCAGACAGGTTGAGTGCTGCCATTTTGGCAGGATCCAACCACACGCGCAGAGCGTATTTCATACCACCGTACAGATCGATACTGGATACACCATTGACTGCGTAAAGCTGTGGATTAACCACTCGCTCTAAGTAGTCAGTGATTTGGCTAGAGGCCAACTCTTCACTAGTAAAACCAATGTACAGTACCGCCGTCGTTGAACCAGTCGACATGGTCACGGTTGGGTCTTCCGACTCTTTTGGTAGCTGTGAACGAACAGAGTTGGTTTTCGCCAATACATCCGACAACGCCGCATTAGGATCGGTGTTGAGCTTCATGGTTACCGTAATCGTCGAGCGGCCGAGAACCGATTGTGACGTCATGAAATCAATGTTATCGGCTTGTGCGACCGCTTGTTCTAGCGGCTGGGTGATAAAGCCTTGGATCAGATCAGCACTGGCACCGTAATAGCCAGTACTTACCGTAATCACGGTATTGGTCATTTCAGGGTATTCACGCACCTGCATTTTGAAGATCGCTTGCAAACCAAGCAGTACGATCAAAAAGCTGATGGATACCGCTAAAACTGGACGTTTTATAAAAACATCAGTAAAGCGCATGATGCCTCCGCTTACAGCATTGGGGTTTCTGCTGGTGGTGTAGTTGCATCGCTTTCAACAATACGAACTTTAGCACCGTTACTTAGACGCACCTGACCTGTCGTAACAACGACATCGCCCGGTTTCACGCCTTCCAGAATGTGAGCAATTGACTCAGTACGCTCACCCACTTTTACCACATGTTGCTGTACGCGTTTCTCGCCGTTTTCCTCGGTCACGGTATAAACATTGTCACCGTAGAGCGTGTAGGTAATGGCGGTTTGTGGCAAGGTGACTTGGTTCTCCAACTTCGGCAGAATAATGTTGGCACGCGCGAACATACCGCTACGCAGTTTGCCATCACTATTTGGAATATTTGCTTGTACTTGGATCAAACCACTTTGTACGCTCACCGCAGGTTCAATGGCTGAAATCGAACCTTTAAATGAAGTTTGTGGGTAAGAATCAACGAAAATGTCGACTTCTTGATTAAGCGAGATGCGCGAAATATCGGTTTGTGGCACCGTAAAACGTAGGCGCATCACGCTGGTGTCTTCTAGGCGAACAATATCCGTTCCTGGTTGTAGGTATTGGCCTAGAAACACATTACGAATACCGATCACGCCTGCGAATGGAGCTTTGATTTCACGGCGAGCAATGCTGGCTTTTAAACCGTCAATATCTGCGGCGAGAGAGTAGTAGTTCGCTTCAGCTTCGTCATAAGATTCTTTCGAGATAGAGCCTTTCGCAAACAGACCTTTGTAGCGCTCATATTTCGCCTTTGCTGCCGGGAAGCGAGCTTCAGAGCTTTTTAAATTGGCTTTTTCAACAGAAGAATCGAGCAATACCAGCGGTTGTTCTTTGGAAACTTGAGTGCCTGATTCAAATAGGATTTGATCAATAACACCAGAAGTTTCGCTGGTCAAAGTCACACCTTGGTTTGGCTCAATAAAACCGATCGCTTCAATGACCGGAACCCAATCGACAGGATTCACCGTGGTTACCGTCACCGGAAATTCTGGCTCAGGACGATTTGCCATGTATTCGGCAATTTTCTTTTGTTTGAAAAGATTGAAGCCTATCACACTGCCAAACAGCAAGATTGCGATAAGCAACATAAAAAATGTCCACTTTTTCATTCTGGTGCGAACTCCAAATTAGTGTTGAGTAATAGCATCCCAACTGGCTTGAATCATTGCATCGAGAGTTGAATCATCCAGTTGATAAAAACCTAAAGCGTATTTACGAGCAAGAGTGACTGTAGTTTCAAAACTCAACGCAGAAAGAAGATGGTTATCGAGAGGTTTGAAAAGTCCTTGTTGTTTTCCTTGGTCGAACAATAATTCGACTTTGGCAAACATTTTCTGCTCTAGTTCCCTTACGTTGCAACAAGTTGTTGTTGGTAAAGACTCATACTGCACTCGATTACTGATAATGTCACGACAAGAGCCAGCCAACGTCCAAATATTAAGCCACATAGTACGGAAACGTTCTTGCAAAGACATGTCATCTTTGAGATTGGCTTGTACTGCTTCTGCGATTCTTTGACTGACATGCAAACGCACTTCAATCAATAAATGATCTTTATCGCGGAAGTAACGATAAATAGTTCCCGTCGCCATATTCGCTGCTTTGGCCACCTTATGCATAGAAAGACCATGAAAGCCTTGTTCTGCAATCAGTTTTTCTGCAGCGATTAAGATTTGGAGCTGTTTATCGCAGCGCACCAATTCTGACATCACATTTCTCTGAAAATGAACGTTTGTTCATTATAGCGGCTAATCCCCCCTGTTTTGCAATACATCTGTGCAGTAAAATTTTGTAAAGAAAGTTTCTTTGTTGGTAATCCAAGACTAGCAGATTATTATTGTCGGCTAGATTTGAGAGGATTAAGAGCACCATGAAGCTGAACCCAAGACAAGATGAAGCCGTCAAATACGTCTCTGGACCCTGTTTGGTATTGGCAGGCGCTGGCTCGGGTAAAACTCGTGTGATCACCAATAAAATTGCCTATTTGGTTCAACAGTGTGGTTATAAAGCACGCAATATTGCGGCAGTGACGTTTACCAATAAAGCCGCGCGTGAAATGAAAGAACGCGTTGCTCAAACGCTCGGTAAAGGTGAGTCGCGCGGATTAATGGTGTCCACCTTCCACACCCTTGGCTTAAATATCATTCGCCGTGAATTCAAGGCTCTCGGCCTTAAAGCGGGCTTTTCACTGTTTGACGATCAAGATCAGCTCGCGCTACTCAAAGAATTGACTGAAAAGCAGCTGGATGGTGATAAAGATTTACTGCGTTCGCTACTGAGCACCATTTCCAACTGGAAAAATGACATGCTGACTCCGCCACAAGCCAAAGCCATGGCGAAAGGTGAGCAGCAGCAACTGTTTGCTCACTGTTTTGAGCTGTACCAAAAACAGATGCAGTCTTACAACGCACTCGATTTTGATGATTTGATCTTGCTACCGGTGTTACTGCTACGCAGCAATGAAGAAGTTCGCCAACGTTGGCAAAATCGTATTCGCTATCTGCTGGTGGATGAATATCAAGACACCAACACTAGCCAGTATGAATTAGTGAAGCTTCTGGTCGGTGAGCGTGGCCGTTTAACTGTGGTGGGTGATGATGACCAATCCATTTATTCATGGCGCGGTGCGAAGCCACAAAACTTAGTGCTACTTGGTGAAGACTTTCCGAGTTTAAAACTAATTAAGTTGGAGCAGAATTACCGCTCTACGAGCCGCATTTTGCGTGCGGCGAACATCTTAATTGCCAATAACCCCCACGTTTACCAAAAGGCGCTCTTTTCTGAGTTAGCGGAAGGGGAAAAGCTCAAGGTCATACTGGCCAATAATGAAGATCATGAAGCAGAGCGAGTGACCGCAGAAATCATCGCCCATAAGTTTCTGAATCGAACTGAGTACCGAGATTACGCGATTCTTTATCGCGGAAACCATCAATCGCGACTGATTGAAAAATCCCTTACCCAAAACCGTGTACCCTACAAACTTTCCGGTGGCACTTCGTTTTTTGCGCGCGCAGAGATCAAAGACATCATGGCTTACTTGCGAGTGCTAGTGAACCCTGATGATGACAACGCATTTCTGCGTATTGTGAATACGCCGAAACGCGAAATCGGCCCTGCTACGCTCGAAAAGTTAGGCAGTTACGCCAATATGCGGGGCAAAAGCCTGTTTGCCGCGAGTTTCGAGCTTGGTTTAGAGCAACACTTGGCGGGGCGAGGGCTTGATAACTTACGCCGCTTCACCGAGTGGTTGGTGGCGATTGCTGATAATGCTGAGCGTGGTAACACGGTGGAAGCGGTGCGCGCATTAGTGCGTGATATTCGCTACGAAGATTGGTTGTATGAGACTTCCGCCAGTCCGAAAGCGGCCGAAATGCGCATGAAAAACGTCTCCGATCTTTATTCGTGGATTGTGGCCGATTTAGAGGGTGATAACCCAGATCAAGAAGAGAAAACCCTCAAAGAAGTTGTTCAACGCTTAACCCTGCGCGACATGATGGAGCGTGGTGAAGAGAATGACGATAGTGATGCAGTACAGCTCATGACACTGCATGCCTCAAAAGGGTTGGAATTTCCTTATGTGTACCTGATTGGTGCAGAAGAGGGGATTTTGCCGCACCAAACCAGTATTGATGAAGAGAATGTCGAGGAAGAACGCCGCTTAATGTATGTCGGCATCACCCGAGCACAGCGTGAGTTGACATTTATGGTGTGTAAAGAGCGTCGTCAGTTTGGTGAACTGATCAAACCTTCGCAAAGCCGCTTTTTGGATGAGTTGCCCCAAGACGATATCGAGTGGGAAGCGAAGAAAAAACCTGTGACACAAGAAGAGCGTATGGCGAAAGGGCAAGCACATATCGCCAATTTACGGGCGATGTTTAAGAAGTAAAATAAAAAGGGCTTGTTAGAACAAGCCCTTTTTATGATTCAATCTTCGCGATTATAGACCCGCGGTCATATGTTCAATTGCCGCCATAATCTCATCATCGGAACAATCCATACAAGTGCCTTTTGGTGGCATGGCATTGAAGCCGTTTAGTGCATGATTTTTCAACACATCTTTACCTTGGGCAATACGTGGTCCCCATTCGGCCGCATTACCAATTTTCGGCGCACCGCTCACCCCTGATGCGTGACAAGCAATACAGAAAGTCCCATAAACTTGAGAGCCTTCACGTGGTCCGGTCGGTTCTGCTTTAACTGGCTCACTGCCAGCAAGATAGACATTACCTACGGGTTTGATGCGTTCTGCAATTGCATTTTTTTCGGCATCAGTAGTGGCAAACGCTGCTGTTGAAAATGTTAGAGCAGCGAACAGTACGCTTAAGAGTGATCGAGACATATCCATTAACTCACTTTACATTCCGAAGGTAAGTGCTGCTTACCTATTATTTTTAGAGTGTTTCAATTTAACAGACGGTAATTGCTGTTAAATCAATGTAAATTTTGGGTGATTATATCCTGAGAAGTTGTTGCAATAAACAACAAGTTGCGATCTTCCGGCGGTGAGTCACAACCTTTATAAGGGAATAGTAGCAAGCATCTGATGAAAAAGGCGCCAAACAGTAAAAAAAGTAAAAAAAACACTAGACGCCCTAATGTGATATACGTATTATTCCACTCCGCCGATAGGGCATGCGCCCGTAGCTCAGCTGGATAGAGCGTTGGCCTCCGGAGCCAAAGGTCGAAGGTTCAAATCCTTTCGGGCGCGCCATTTCGCCCGGGGAATATCGGTAAAGAATTTCAGTGGTGGCTATAGCTCAGTTGGTAGAGCCCCGGATTGTGATTCCGGTTGTCGTGGGTTCGAGTCCCATTAGCCACCCCATTTATCTAGGTGATAATAAATTATCTCCTGTCTTAAGAAAGCTTCTTAAGCAAAACAAAGTCGGTGAATAGCGCAGTTTGGTAGCGCATCTGGTTTGGGACCAGAGGGTCGGGGGTTCGAATCCCTCTTCACCGACCACTTATTGAAAGACTAGGCAGTGAGCGTAGTCTGAAATAACGGCAGACAAGCGGTTATTACAAGCTTCAGTGGTGGCTATAGCTCAGTTGGTAGAGCCCCGGATTGTGATTCCGGTTGTCGTGGGTTCGAGTCCCATTAGCCACCCCATTTATTTAGGTGATAATAAATTATCTCCTGTCTTAAGAAAGCTTCTTAAGCAAAATAAAGTCGGTGAATAGCGCAGTTTGGTAGCGCATCTGGTTTGGGACCAGAGGGTCGGGGGTTCGAATCCCTCTTCACCGACCACTCTTCAAAGCCTCAGCATTTGCTGAGGCTTTTTGCATTTCTGCCTCTTTATTATTTCTCCCCTTTGCTCCCCTGCTCTCTGAAGTACATCGGTTATAACTTCAGCGGATATTTTATCTTTATTCTGAATAGATCGTTTTTCCTATCGATTTTCGTTTATGCATCTGGTGTGGATGTTGGGTCTTGTTTATCTCTAATAAGTTGCGATCTTGCCGACAATTCATCGATAGAACTGGGTTATGGATTGGATTTTACCCTGCTTTTGTTCTAGTTCTGAATATGGTTTTATTGCGGTTTTATGGTTTTTACATTGGTATTTTTAGCTTTTGTTTGGACTTTATGACTAGATATTGGCTTTTTAATGAGATGTTTAATGGGTTTTAATTAAAGGCTTAACGCATGGTTGTTTGTTTTTTGTTAAATTGGCATTTTTGAGTGTGGGATAAATTATTCATTGGCTATTTTATCTCCTGTTATGAATTGGATAATTTACAGCAACAAATACTAGGTGTGTTGAGGTTTTTTCAATAAATTAAAAATGGTAAGACCAATAATATATGCGATTATTTTGCATATTCAGTGTTTTGTGGAAATTGTTCCTGCTTAAGGACGATTTTTTATCCTCTCTTTGTTGCTTTTGTGTGAAAGATTTGCCAAATTGAGAAGCTTATAAATTGTCAGAATATTGTTCTGATTCGAATGGATGCAAAATGTACATCAGTCTCGCCTTTTTTCGCTGATGTGCTTCAGACAGGGCAGAGTACTGCCTCAGCTGTAGAGGTCTGATGGAATGTCACTTTTAGAAGTCAAAAATCTTAGAATTGAATACCCTTCCCGTCACGGTGTGCATGCGGCGGTGAAATCACTTACTTTAGATATCCAACGCGGTGAAATTGTTGGTGTGGTGGGTGAATCGGGTGCTGGAAAATCCACCGTCGGCAACGCGGTTATCGATTTATTAAGCCCTCCCGGAACCATTGCTGGTGGTGAGGTGTATTTAAACGGCAAGAAAATATCGGGTCTTTCTCCGCAAGCGATGCGTGCAGTGCGTGGCAGTAAAATCGGTTTTATTTTCCAAGATCCGATGACATCACTGAACCCGTTGTTTACCGTTGAGCATCAATTAACGGAAACCATTCATGCCAACATGCAGGTGAGTGCTCAAGAGGCGTATCAACGTGCTTTGTCACTGATGAAGCAGGTGGGTATTCCGCAACCAGAAAACCGTCTTAAGCAATACCCTCACCAATTTTCAGGTGGTATGCGCCAACGTGTAGTGATTGCGATCGCGTTGGCCGGTGAGCCCGATTTGATCATTGCCGATGAGCCAACCACGGCACTCGATGTGTCGATTCAAGACCAAATCTTGAGCCTGATCCGTGAGTTATGTAAGAAGAATAATGTCGGCTGTATGCTGGTCACTCACGATATGGGTGTGGTTTCGAATGTGACTGACCGCGTAGCAGTGATGTACCGTGGTGATTTGGTTGAGTTTGGGCCAACGGCGAAAGTGCTTGGTACGCCAGAGCATCCTTACACGCGCAGTTTGATTTCGGCGGTTCCTCGTTCTGATCGGAAGTTGGATCGTTTTCCTCTGGTGAGCTATATCGAAGAAGCGAAGGAGCTTAGGCCTTTTGATGTTAAGAATCATTGGTTGGGGCAAAGCCAAGACCACCGTAAATACAGTGGTTCATTACTGAAAGTGGAAAATGTAAATCTGCGCTTTGTGACCAAAGATTCCCTGTTTGAGAGCCGCCGTGAGTATGTACAAGCTTCGAATAACGTCAGCTTTGAAGTTCACGAAGGGGAAACCTTTGGTTTGGTTGGTGAGTCTGGTTCAGGGAAATCGACCATTGCGCGCGTGATCGCCGGTTTGTATCAACCCAATGATGGGCGTGTGACTTTTGAAGGCATTGATTTAACAGCACTAAAATCTGAGCATGAGCGCCGCCCAATGCGTCGCCAAATGCAGATGGTGTTCCAAAACCCGTATACCTCGATGAACCCGCGGATGAAGATTTTCGACATTATCGCCGAGCCGATCCGTTTTCATAAACTGACTCGTAGCGAGAGTGAAACCCGACAAATCGTCAATGATCTGCTTGAGCATGTTGGTTTAGGCAAGATGGCAGGCTTGAAGTATCCCCATGAATTTTCAGGTGGCCAGCGTCAACGGATCTCGATTGCACGCGCGCTCGCGACGCGTCCGCGTCTGCTGATTTGTGATGAACCTACCTCGGCGCTGGATGTGTCGGTGCAGGCGCAAATCCTGAATTTGCTCAAAGATCTGCAAGATGAGCTGAATTTGACCATGTTGTTTATCAGCCATGACTTACCGGTGATCCGCCAGATGTGCGATCGCGTCGGGGTCATGCAGATGGGTACGCTGTTAGAAGTGGCTCCGACGGAGCAACTCTTTACGGATCCGCAGCACGAATACAGTAAGAAATTGATTTCCTTAATGCCTGAGTTTACAGGCTTACGCGAAAGTACTACGGCAGCATAGCCGTTAACCATGGACCAACTGTTTGGTTGGCGATTGTCACAAAAGCAAATACAACAAACTAGGGATCTGGATTCCCGCATAAGGAGTTATGCAATGAAAACCATGAAAAACAAACTGGCGTTGGCTTTGATAGCGGCTGGCTTGAGTTTTGGTGCGATGGCCGCGGATATTACCGTGGCTTATGACGCTGACCCGGTCTCAATGGACCCACATGAGCAGCTGTCAGGCGGTACTCTGCAACTGTCGCACATGGTCTTTGATCCACTGATTCGCTTTACACAGAAAATGGAATTTGAACCTCGCCTGGCCGAATCTTGGCAGCGTGTGGATAACGAAACCATGCGTTTCACTTTGCGCAAAGGCGTGAAATTCCACTCAGGCAATGATTTCACCGCAGATGACGTGGTGTGGACGTTTAACCGTTTGAAAGAATCAGCGGATTTTAAAGGCATCTTTGAGCCATTGGTGTCATTGACCAAGGTGGATGATTACACCATTGAAATCAAAACCGCAGGCACCTATCCACTGATCGAAAACGTAGCGACCTACATTTTCCCGATGGACAGCAAGTTCTACACCGGCACGACTGCTGACGGTAAGGATAAAGCGGAAATCGTTAAACACGGTAACTCTTACGCTTCTGAGCACATTTCTGGCACTGGCCCATTTACCGTAACGGCACGTGAGCAAGGCGTGAAGATGGAGTTCCAACGCAACCCGAATTATTGGGATAAAGCCTCGAAAGGTAATGTGGATAAGCTAACTCTGGCAGTCATCAAAGAAGATGCAACGCGTGTTGCGGCTCTGCTGTCTGGTGGCGTTGACATGATTGCACCAGTGGCTCCTAACGATTATCAACGTATTAAAGATGCGAAAGGCGTGGATCTGTTCACTATGCCTGGCACGCGCGTTATCACCCTCCAAATGAACCAAAACAGCAACCCAGCGCTGAAAGATGTACGTGTACGTCAAGCTATCGTTTACGCGATTAACAACGAAGGGATTGTTGAAAAAGTCATGAAAGGGGCTGCCACGACGGCAGCACAGCAAAGCCCAGTGGGCTATGCCGGCTACAACGAAAGCCTCAAGCCACGTTTTGATCTCAACAAAGCGAAACAGTTGATGAAAGAAGCGGGTTATGAAAAGGGCTTCACTCTCACCATGATCGCGCCGAATAACCGTTACGTGAACGATGAGAAGATTGCACAAGCCGCATCGGCAATGCTGTCAAAAATTGGTATTAAAGTTGACCTAAAAACCATGCCAAAAGCGCAATACTGGCCTGAGTTTGATAAGTGTGCGGCGGATATGCTGATGATTGGTTGGCACCCAGATACTGAGGATTCAGGGAACTTCACTGAGTTCCTGACCATGACTCGTGATGAGAAAACGGGTAAAGGTCAATACAACTGTGGTTACTACTCTAACGCAGAAGTGGATAAGTTAGTCCACCAATCGAACGAAGAGACCGATCTGGAAAAACGCAGCGTGATGCTGAAGAAAGTGGAAGAAATTCTGTATAACGAAGCGGCATTTGTGCCTCTTCACTTCCAAGACCCATCTTGGGCTGCGAAAAGTACGCTGGATATCGCGCCGATCATCAACGGTATGGACTTCCCATACTTTGGCGATTTGGTGGTGAAAGAGTAATTTTCTCCACGCTCAGCTCTGCGGGTTTTGACCCGCAGAGTGCGCTCTCGGGTACTTTGCTTTTTTTCAGTCGGGCAAAGTACCCTTTTTAAGGCTGAAAGTTTTTGGCGCTTAACCGCGCACACAGATTCACATGGAAAGTTAAGGGGCAAGGAATGTTTTCGTTTCTGGTCAAGCGCCTGTATCAGGCACTGATAGTGATGTTTGTGATCAGTTTGGTGGCGTTCGCCATTCAGGACAACCTGGGTGATCCGCTGCGCGAGCTTGTTGGGCAGTCAGTTTCGGAAGCAGAGCGTCAAGCACTGCGTGACGAATTGGGCCTCAATGATCCCTTCATTGTTAAATACTCGCGTTTTGTTACGGCGGCGGTGCAAGGAGATTTAGGGACATCCTATTTCTTTAAGCGTCCGGCGTTAGAAGTCATTTTTGATAAGTTGGTGGCGACACTCGAATTAGTATTGGGCGCTACGCTGATCATCATCGTTTTTTCGATCCCGCTTGGGGTGTACTCTGCCATTCATCCGAAAAGCTTGTTTACCAAGATAGTGATGGCGGGTAGCAGCATCGGTATTTCGATCCCGGTATTTTTAACTGCGATCATGTTGATGTACGTATTTTCGATTGAGCTGGGTTGGTTACCTTCTTATGGCCGTGGTGAAACGCTGAATTTACTGGGCTGGGAGTCGGGCTTTTTCACGCTCGATGGTTTGCGCCACCTAGTGTTACCTTCCATTGCCTTAGCATCGATTATGCTGCCACTGTTTATTCGCCTTGTGCGCTCAGAAATGCTGGAAGTGTTGAGCTCGGAATACATCAAGTTTGCTCAGGCGAAAGGTTTGCCGCTCAACAAAATCTATTACCAACATGCGTTGAAAAACACCATGCTGCCAGTATTAACGGTGGGGGGGTGCAAATCGGTACTATGGTGGCCTACACCATTTTGACCGAAACCGTCTTCCAGTGGCCGGGTACGGGTTTCCTGTTTTTAGAGGCGATTAACCGAGTGGATACACCGCTTATCACAGCGTACGTCATCTTCGTTGGATTGATTTTCGTGGTGACCAACACCATCGTTGACCTGTTGTATGGTTTGATTAACCCAACCGTCAACCTCACTGGCAAAGGAGCTTAACCATGAGTGCAGTATCTACCGCTCCTTCACGCTGGGAGCGCTTTAAGCAGTCGGATTTTCTGTATTATTTTTTACGCGACAAAGTGGCGATGAGCAGCTTTGCGGTATTTCTGTTGTTTGTGCTGGTGGCGATCAGTTCACCTTGGATTGCTCCAACCAACCCGTATGATCTCTCTTCGATTGATATTATGGATGCGGAGCTTCCACCTTCATGGATGGAAGGCGGCAATGAACACTTTTGGTTAGGGACCGATGAACAAGGGCGCGACATTTTCTCGACCATTCTGTATGGCTCGCGCTTATCGTTGACCATCGGCTTTTTGGCGGTGGGATTGCAGCTGATCTTAGGGATAGTGATCGGTTTATCCGCGGGCTATTTCGGTGGTCGCATTGATAGCTTTTTAATGCGTTTTGCCGATATTCAGCTCTCATTCTCGACCATGATGGTGGCGATCATCGTCTCGGCAATTTTTAAAGCCAGTTTTGGTGGTGAATTTTTCAGCCAATACGCTGTGGTGATGTTGGTGGTAATTATCGGCGTGGCTGAATGGCCACAATACGCGCGTACCGTACGTGCTTCGGTATTGGCGGAAAAGAAAAAAGAGTACGTCGAAGCCGCACGCGTGATGGGTTTTAAAGCGCCACGCATCATGTTCCGCCATATTCTGCCGAACTGCTTATCACCGATCCTGGTGATTTCAACGGTACAGGTGGCAAATGCGATCATGTCAGAGGCGGCACTCTCTTTCCTTGGCTTGGGTTTACCTGTTGATCAGCCATCACTCGGCTCACTAATCAGTATCGGCTTTACCTACATTTTCTCGGGTGCTTGGTGGATCACCGCCTTTCCTGGCGCAGTGTTGGTATTGCTGGTGTTGGTGATTAACCTGCTTGGCGATTGGTTGCGTGACGTATTCAACCCCAAAATTTACAAAGGCTAAGCGAATCTGATTGATTTGCTTCACAAACTGTCCATAAACTAAGAGCCGTATTTGAATGCGGCTCTTTTTTTGCATTTATTTTTGCTATACCGGATCCCAATAAATGTTCGATAACGGCTAACCGCCGAACTCGAATTCTGATTTCAGTCACAGAGTATTAAGGAGATAAGCGGATGCCGAAATGGATTCTATGCTGCAACCTGAGTGCGGCTTTGCTGTTACTCTCTCCGATCGCTTTAGCGGCGAACAGCGAGTATTTGTGTGATGCGCAACAAGCCGCGGTCAATCAATTGCCGGTGCTCGATGCGACTTGCCCAATTGGTGATGGCCTATGGGGAAAAAAGCCTAAGCGGGGCGATTCTCTGTTCTGGATCCAGTGCGGCATGCTGAGTAAGCCAATGCCACTCGCAACGGTAAAAGCCATCTATGAGCATATTTCCACAGATATTTGGGTGAAGCCTGAACCCAAAGGTTCACGTTGCTTGATTGGCCCCTACACGGATTTTGAACTGGCGAATAAAGAGTTAAAAAAGGTCAAAAAACTGGCGACCTTTGAGCAAGCATTCATCCGCCAAGTGGTGAAAACTTCTGCGCAGCAGCCTGTGATGAAAGCCAAACCCATAACCGCTGCGGTGGCTCCGGCTGCCAACACAGCGGTATCAAAAGCTTCAGCTCCTAAGCCCGCGAGCAAACCGAAAAGCGAAGAAAAATCCGCTCCCACTGTGGTAGCCGCTGCCGCGCCAACGAAACCCGTAGCAAAGCTCAACAGCACACCTAAACCTTCGGGAAACAGTGGTTTTGTATTGCGCCAGCAAGTGAAAGTGGGCAGCCAAACCTTTGCTGTGCCGTACAGTGACAACCCGAAAGTGCAGTTTTACATGGAGCATGATCAGGCGTGGAATCGCCTCGATTATGATGCTGCACAAATCGTGTGCCGAGATCTGGGTATGCGTCTCGCTACCGAACAAGAGTGGTCGGCGTTATTGCAGTCGAAACAGATGCAACAATATCAATGGCCTGTGCAATTGCCATATTGGGGGGAAGGGCGTAAAGGGATGTTCACCACTGGCAAAGTCAATGTGTTAAAAGGCTCATCACTGCTCAATGTGGTGTGTGTGAAGTAAAACGCTTCTAAATGATTTGATAAAAAGAAAGCGGCTATGAGCCGCTTTCTTTTTGAGCAGAACGGAATCTCGATGCTGCTACCGCATCGTAACAATCTACTATCACACGTAAAATCTGGAATTTTTCTGTAATGTCTCTAGTTTAAAGCCATAGAAGTACTTTCAGAAATTCCACGTTACTATTTTTTTACAGAAGGGTTATCTTTGCTTTTTAAAGAAGTCTTCTGAGCAGTTCGTAAACGGCCTTTGCTGATACTAACGCTGCGACCCTATGGTATTCATCACCTTTATTAGAATCACCGTTATCGACGACTGCTTTAGCACTAAAGTATATAGGCTGGTGAGGTGATTGCCTCGCAGCTTCATACAAGGCATAAGACTCCATTTCAAACGCAGTTTTTTTCCGGTGCTGAGCTGTAATCTGGCTAAGCATCGTGTCATCAGCTATAACAGAGCTGCCACTTGAGGTTGGTGCAGTATAGATTTTAATATTTAGCTTGGAAGAATCTCCGATCATTTCGGTGCGACTTAAAGAAACATTTTCAGCGATGGCCTTTTTAAAGTCTTGGCGCGTGATAATTTGTTCTATTTTGGTTTGAGTTTCATGACTCAGAGGGATTGAATAGCTTTCTGGTACAAACCCCTGACTTGTCCACTTACCCGCATCATGTTGATCACATTGAGAGGGAATGACTATATCATAAATGTCAGCCTTACCCTCGATTCCAGCACAAATACCACTCATACAAATTATTTTTGGTTCAAATAATTCGATTGCTCTTGCACTAGCTATTGAAGAATTTACTAGTCCCATCCTTGGTGGAACTATTATCAATCCTTTTTTTTCATCAATAGTTATATACCTAAATGAAAGACCAAATTTAACATCTGAATTATCTTCTATATATCCAGCTTCAATAAAAGCATCTGCCTCTTTTTGTAGAGCACAAATAATTATAAAATCATATATTAATTTTGGAATACATGATTCTACTTTCCTTATGAAAGCACTCTTCCACTCATGAGATTCAGGTTTGTATGTAATGACATTAATATCATGTCTGTTTAGATCTGAAAAATTAGTCTCGGCTGAATCCAAATATTGTGTAATAGCTATTACTGGAGTTTTATAATTCTTTGATTCATAATCCCTGATTTTTTCGATTAAAGTTGATGTGACGTCTTTAGGGTCATCAGTTTCATTGCCGAATACAGGCAGAACTAAGTCTGCAACAACTAAATCGAAAGTTTCCCTATTGATTATTGACACAAAATCAACAATAGAACCGCATTCTGTGATTGAAATATGAGTATTGATTTCATCAAGAGCTGATTTTATTGATTTGAGTTTATCTTGATTGTCTTCTACGATTAGTATTTTCATATGCTATCTAATATATTTTTAAGACTCTCTTCCCAAGATGAGTCACCTTCCTTGTATTCTATACATGCTATTACGTTGCAATCTAGTTGAACTTTAAGTTCGTTGGTTGCTTTATTTAAATCATAATAGCTTCCGGAGATTTCAATATCAGGATATTGAGTGACAACAATACAAGGTTCACTTCTGTTTAGATATCTAAGCTCAAGTAGAACATCTATTCCACCTGTCAACAATGATTTTGGTGCACCACCTCCAGCGACGGAAGGATGACTTGGAATTGCCATGTCAACTAAAATAAGGTCAAAAACTTTCTTATTTATTATTGCTGTAGCCTCTACTAAGCTACCAACAACTTGTATCTGGCTTTGAGAATGAAATCCCAAAAGAAAACTCTTAAGGCTATCTGCTTTAAAACTGTCATCCTCTACAATTAAAATATTTTTCATATATGCCCCAACCTGTAAATCATTTCTATACAAACTTTTCGCTTGATGCACTTGATATTAAGAATTTGGAAACTCTTATCATATTTTTGTAGATGGAATAATTTTTTTATTCCGCTGGATTTCTCATGAAGTTGAGCGTCATCAATATCGCTTTCGTTATCTATTCTTAGCAACTCATTCACTTGGTTTTCATTTGAAGAGTCTAGTATCTCTGAATCAAATTTAACTCGAACAAAATTGCTAGTATCGTCTTTATCTAGCGAAAAGCTTCTAGATATTTTACCTAAAGGCTTGCCATGCTTTGCTGCATTATAAACGATAACATATAAAGCATCATACAATACATGATAAGCTCCTCCCATTAGTTCTATATCATCTTTCTCTTCAAAGCTAGTTTCTGGTTCAAATTTTGAAAAGCTTTGCTGAACTTCAGCAACAACTGCTTTGTAGAGAAGATTTAACGATGCTTTCGGTGATACGCTTTGTGGCTTTTTGAACCAGCCATACATTTCTGTAAGCTTGTCGTTAACTAAGCGGTGAACTTCTCTCGTGAAACTGGCTAATCTTGCTTCATCAATTTGTGTTTGTAGAGATTTGCTTTTTATTTCATTTAAAATATGTAGGTCTATTAAATTAGCCTTCTTACCTTTTAAGTAACTATTAATAGATCTCATATCACTTTCTGCTAATCTCCAACAATATTCATTTATCAATAATATGGAATTGTAAGAGTTATTGCTTGATTCAAAGTCACTATAAATATTATTCAAACATCCTCTTAGAACCTCTATTTTATTTGAACCACTTATTTCTGGGTCTAGAAAACCTTCAAATTTGCTATGACTTTTAATATGTAGTTTGCTCTTTACAATCGATTCAACTTCTTTTTCGTAATCCTCTTTAAATTGATTCCAAAGTGGTGATATTAAAGCATCACTAATTACATCGTCGTATTCTTTTTCAATCCCGTTTACTACACTATAATAGAGCTGGCCCTTAAAAGTACCATGGCGTAATCTTCGCCCTAGATAAGAAGCAATACCGAATAAGTTGTTGGAACAAAACTCAGAATAACATCTTGAAATTATGTGAACAATTTGAACTTCATTAGGATTTCCTTCCTCTTTATCGTGGGGGGAAAGTGTCAATGCTGTAGTCAAATCTTGAGCAATTTCATCTTGCATCCACTCAAGAAATTTCTGTGTGTCGACATATATTCGGTTATCATCTAGCTCATTTTTAACTAAGTTAATCTTATGGTCGATTCTTAAATTTTTTGCTCGGACAGTATAACTGCTATCACCAGTTGATTCTCCCATCCAGCTATGAAGATTTGCTCTAGTTTCAGTTATTTGCTCTGTTGTGCTTATAATATGACTTAATTTTGATATAAAATCTTCAGTACAGACTTCATATGTGTATTCAGCAACTGACAATGACTTATTTGCAACATCTTTTATAAAGCTTAGTAGATCAGAATTGTAGTTGGATATTAGATGGTTTTGTAATGTTCTTCTTAGATTGAAATTATCTGCTTCGTTTTTGCTTCTCTTAATTATTAATAGAAGTATTATTATTTTTGACAGTTCACTTGGTGCGCCAAGTAGAAATGTTTTTATAAATTTTACATTTACAGTTCTAGCTAAATCTCTAGTTATTTCCATTACTTTAATTAAAGTATTTTCTGTTGTGTGAATCATACCTTCTTTCATATGTATGACTAAATTAAACAAAGCAGAATTAGATATTAGAGAATGCTTTTCAAATAATTTTATTTTGCCAAATGTAATATCTTTATTTGAGTCTACTATGTCCTCAATACAAGATATGTTGATATTATTCTTAACTCTAAGTAATAATTCATCAGTCAGGCTAAAATAGCTTGATTCTGGGGAGTCATTAAAGTGATCAATTAGAAATCGATACTCTACAATATCATCATTTTCTAACCAAGCACTACTTCTTTGAAAGAATACGTCCTCAGGATCTTTATATGAACTATAAATGCTAGCAATATCAATTATTGTCCCATTACCATCATTTATTTTGTTAAAGATATAGTTTATATATTGATATTTTGAAGTGTCTATTAAAGATTTATTTACTTTAATAATAAAAATTGCGTCAATTAATGAGGACTGTAAACAACTTTGAATTAACTGACTTAAATCCTCACTGTCTTTTGCATGAGGATGAAAGCCAATTCTTAGAATATCTCTAGTGAATTTGTTTATTTCTCCTTTGTCTTTAGTCGACATTACGGATCTTTTAACACTAAGATAGTCCTGTTCTTCTTTGTAGCAATACAGCAATGTATTTACTGCATTGCTTCTTATTCCGTATGTGGCTATTATTTTATTTAATTTTTCAAACTCATTATGTTCACTTTGGGACATAACGAATATTGTTTTTCTCAAAAGAAGATGACTATAACCAAACTCCGAAATTGCATTATATATTAAATTTTCTGCTTTTATTAAATTGTTTTGGTATATGGATTTATTAATTTCTGATAAAGCATCGAGAAAAGATTCTATTTTACCTATGTTAGATTTTACAGCATTGTCTATATACGACAATTCCTTCTCCAAACCAAGGTTTTTAAGGCGAATGAATTTTTCTTTGACTTGAGGTACATCAGGGAACAGTTCCGGTAAAGTATAATTAGTAGATGATAGAGCTCTTATTGCTGATTCTGCTTGATACAGTTCTGCTACACTACAGTTTTCCCTTAGATAATTCATGAGCTGTATAGATTCCTTCTCTTTAGAAGAAGTTACCGCTCTCACTTTATTTCTAGTTGATATTTTTAACTTTTTTAATTCTAATCCTGCATTACCTTTTTGGTTCCCTGATAATAATATCATTTTAACTCTCTGTTTTTATTGTGATACTTATATTATTTATCGCTGTATGAAATTAGCATAACTTAAACTAATGGGCTAAGCTATTAAGTTTATTGTTATTTTTTACAAATTGTTATTTTTAGTCGAGATCTTCACATTTTGAATGGGTTATTAAGAGGATTCATGTAGTGGCATAGTGAATTTGGTCACTTAGTTAGAGGTGATATCATCACCTCATAAGTTAACAGGTGACATTATGACAAAACGTACAAGACGACTATTTAGCGCAGAATTTAAGTTAGAAGCAGCGCAGCTAGTCTTAGACCAAAATTACTCAGTGACGGAAGCAGCCCAAGCCATGAATGTGGACAAGTCCACGATGGATAAATGGGTTCGCCAGCTTAGAGAAGAACGCCAAGGGAAAACACCTAAAGCTTCACCTATGACCCCTGAGCAAATAGAAATTCGGGAATTGAAAAAGAAGCTGGCTCGCCTTGAAGAGCATAATGAAATACTAAAAAAAGCCACGGCTCTCTTGATGTCGGACTCACTGAACAATTCTTGATAATCAAGAAACTCAAGCAGAGCCACAGCGTAAAAATATTATGCGAAGTCTTCAATGTTCATCGAAGTAGTTATCACTATTGGCTTAAACGCCCAGCGTTAATTAATGCGGAAACAATAAAACTGCGCAGCTTGATTAGCGAGGCTCACGCCGCAAGCAATGGCTCTGCGGGAGCGAGAACCATTGCAGATATAGTCACAAATCAGGGTGTAAAGCTGAGCCGATACCGAGCAACAAAGCTAATGAGAACTCTTGGTTTAGTAAGCTGCCAAGAACCAAAGCATCGTTACAGAAAGGCTTCACAAGAACATATTGACGTTCCAAATCACTTAAGTCGTCAATTTGCTGTTACGGCTCCAAATGAAGTCTGGGCTGGCGATGTTACGTATATTTGGACTGGTAATCGGTGGATGTATTTAGCGGTCGTTATCGATCTTTTTGCCCGCAAAGTGATCGGTTGGTCAATGTCTTTGTCGCCTGATAGTCGGTTGACAGGTAAAGCGCTGTCTATGGCCTATGAATCTCGCGGAAAGCCAAAAGGTGTCATGTTCCATAGCGATCAAGGCAGTCATTATACTAGCCGTAAATACCGTCAATTACTGTGGCGCTTTCAAATAAAACAGAGTTTATCTCGCCGAGGAAACTGTTGGGATAATGCGCCGATAGAGCGCTTCTTTAGAAGTCTGAAGACGGAATGGGTGCCAACTGTGGGTTATCGTAGCTTCGCTGAGGCTCAACAAGAGATCACCCGCTACATTATCGGATATTACTGCCAACTTAGGCCACATCAGTATAACGGTGGTCTAACTCCCAATGAATCAGAACGATTATATTGGGAAAACTCTAAAACCGTGGCCAATTTTAGTTGACCACTACAAACTGTAAAAGTCGGGCGAAGGTGCGCTAGTATTCCTACATTACGAATTTGGATGAACTCCATTTTAAATGGGGCCTCTTCTTCCTTACTTATTAGTAGATAACCTTCATGAATTGCCCAAAGATAAAAGTTCTTAACTTGGTTCATGTAGGTATTTGCAGTACTTTGAGCTAACTCTCCATTATTTATTAGTTTTAGTAGATGAGACCTGAACAGGTAAGTTGGTTTTAGTCTCTTTATCGGAGGAAAGTGATTCCAATATAAGTTTTCATCTTCTAGAAATTGAAAGTACTTATATAAAGCACGGCTGCATGGGTTGAGATCTTTGGCTTTCTTAATTGCTTTTAGATAAAAGAAATAGCTATTTGGTTCTTGAAGAAAATCACCCTCATCGGAGAACAAAGTTGGGAGAGATCCGATATTGTTTTTTATCGGTAGGCAATGATAGATATCATTATCTTGCAGTGTTAATTCTGTATTTTTATAAACGTCATCGGAATGTATTAGAAGAGTCATGTGCCCACCTAGAAAAACACCGCCTAAACAATCAGTATAAGCGGTGTTTAAAGTTTTCCAGATTTCCTAACATGTGGGAGTTAAATTTCTACACTAACTCCTCATGGTGACGAACTCTTCCGAGCCCGTAGGGTGAATTGCGACTACGGAGTCGAAATCGGCTTTGGTTGCGCCCATTTTCATCGCGACACCAAAACCTTGGATCATTTCATCAACCGCAAAACCGATGCCGTGTAGACCAACCACGGTTTCTTCAGGGCCAGCACAAACCAGCTTCATTTTGCATGGCTGACGGTGAGAGGTAACGGCGGTGTACATAGCGGTAAAGCTTGATTTGTACACTTTCACGTTCTCTGCGCCGTACTGAGCAATCGCTTGTGGTTCAGTCAGGCCAATCGTGCCGATCGGTGGGTGGCTAAACACCACGGTTGGCACCAACTGGTAATCCATCTTAGCGTTCAGTTTGTTGTTAAACAGGCGCTCAGAGAGTTGGCGACCGGCTTTTACCGCCACCGGAGTCAGCTCAATGCCGCCTTCCATGATGTCACCAACACAGTAGATGCCTGCTACATTAGTGTTTTGGAACTCATCGACCTTGATGTAGCCTTGCTCATTGGTCGCAACGCCCGTTGCAGCAAGGTTGATCGCATCGGTGGCTGGGTGGCGACCGATCGCCCAAATCAGAGTATCCACGTTGTACGTGTGACCATTTTCCAGATGCAGCGTCAGGCTACCATCGGCTTCTTTTACCACTTGTTTTGGCACGCTATGGGTGTGCAGCTGTGGCCCTTCCGCGTTCATCACTTCCACTAAGGTTTCGATGATCATTGGGTCGAAGCTACGCAGTGGTGACTCTTTGCGGCAGAACAGGTGAGTTTCTGTACCTAGCGCATTCAGCACGCCCGCGATTTCTACTGCGATATAGCCAGCACCGATCACCGCAACGCGTTTTGGCTGCTCGCTCAGCTCAAAAAAGCCGTTCGAGTCGATGCCGTATTCTGCGCCTGGAATATTTGGAATGCTTGGGCGGCCACCAACGGCAATCAGAATGTGGTCAGCCGTGTAAAGTTCGCCATTCACTTCGACGGTTTTCGCATCAACAAACTTCGCAAAACCTTTGATCACGTGAACTTTATTATTGCCCAGAACACGATCGTAAGATTGATGGATGCGGCCAATGTAGGCTTGGCGGCTTTCAATCAGTTTTGCCCAGTTGAAGTTCTTCACATCGACATCGAAGCCGTAATCTTCAGCATAAAGGTGCATCGCTTCTGCGATTTGCGCGCCGTGCCACATCACCTTTTTCGGTACGCAGCCAACGTTGACACAAGTACCGCCTAAATCTTTGGCTTCGATGAGAGCGACTTTCGCGCCATACATAGCCGCGCGGTTGGCTGAAGCGATGCCGCCGCTGCCGCCACCAATACACAGGTAGTCAAAATGTGTTGCCATTACTTTCTCCAATTATGTCTGGCGAAGATGCTCTTCGCTCTTTTCTTGTATTCCTTATATCAGGGCAAGTGCGTCAGAATCCACCTGCCTTGATGAAAAAGCCGATTATTCAGGCACGACCCATTCAACTTTGTAATGTCCCGTTGCAGGGGCAATCGCCTGTTTGAGGAAAGGCAAAATGGTCTGCATCTGGCTTTCCAGCGTCCATGGCGGGTTCACTACAATCATGCCGGAAGCCGTCATGCCGCGTTCATTGGTGTCAGGAGAAACACCCAATTCAATTTGTAAGATTTTGCGAATCCCTAAACCTTGCAAGCCTTCTAACATGTCATCGATATCGCAGCGATTGACCACCGGATACCAAATCGCATAGATGCCGGTTGCCCAGCGTTTGTAACTCTGAGCGATCGCTTGCACTACATCGCGATACTCTTTGGCGAGCTCATAAGGCGGGTCAATCAGCACTAAGCCGCGGCGCTCTTGTGGCGGCAAACTGGCTTTCAGGCGCGCGAAGCCATCTTCTTTATAGATAGAGACTTGGCGATCACGATGGAACTCTTGCTCCAGCAATGGGTAATCGCTTGGGTGGAGTTCGGTCAGCACCATGCGATCCTGCTCACGCAGGTGGGCGCGTGCTACACGGGGTGAACCTGGGTAGTAACGCAGAGTTTCCCCTTGATTGAGCTGGCGAATCGCATCCAGATAGCTATCGAGCTCCGCTGGAATGTTGTCTTGTTGCCAGACTCTTGCAATCCCTTGTTTGTATTCGCCGGTTTTCTCCGACCATTCATGGGTCAGATCGTAACGACCCACACCAGAGTGAGTATCATGGTAGACAAAAGGTTTCTCTTTTTGTTGTAGAGAATTGAGGATCAGGCTCTGCACGATATGCTTCAGCACATCCGCATGGTTGCCCGCATGGAAACTGTGTCGGTAACTTAACAAAATAGACTCTCAAACCCTTCAAGGGGCGCTGTACTAGAGGCTGTTCAGCCTGCCGCTAGTAATAGAAATAAAAATATTGGCTTGATTATATACCGATTTATGGCGCAGAGCGCAGCGTAAAGCCGCGGTTTTTTGTGTAGCGAAAGGCGCGACTGAGTCGTATTTTGCAACGCTTTTCCTACCGCCTCCTATTGAAAAATCATTCTGCTACCTATATTTACTAGCATAACTCCCAGGTCAAAATTCGGCCTGTCTCTATGATGAAAAGGAATCTTTTTATGTCAAACCCACTTCTTACCTTTACGGATCTGCCGCCGTTTTCTGCGATTAAACCGGAGCACGTAAAGCCAGCGGTTGAACAGGCGATAGCGGATTGTCGCCACACCATAGATCAGGTTCTGGCCGATAACCCACAGCCGAGTTGGGAAACCGTGATTGCCCCGATTGAAGCGGTGGATGATCGTCTAAGCCGCATCTGGTCCCCCGTCAGCCACATGAATTCTGTCGTGAACAGTGATGAACTGCGTGAAGCGTATGAAAGCTGCCTGCCGCTGCTTTCTGAATATGGCACTTGGGTTGGTCAGCACAAAGGCCTGTTTGAAGCGTACAAAACCTTAAAAGAGAGCGAAGGCTTCGCGGCATTAACGCGTGCGCAGCAAAAAACCATCACTGACAGTCTGCGTGATTTTGAGTTGTCAGGCATTGGCTTGCCAGCACAAGAGCAAAAGCGCTATGGCGAAATCAGCAAGCGTATGTCTGAGCTGGGCTCTAAGTTCTCTAACAACGTGCTGGATGCCACTATGGGTTGGACCAAGCACATTACGGACATGAACGAACTGGCGGGCATGCCGGAGTCTGCGTTAGCGGCGGCAGAAGCAGCAGCCCAAGGTAAAGGCCTAGACGGTTATCTGCTGACGTTAGACATTCCATCTTACCTACCTGTGATGACTTACTGTGATAACCAAGCGCTGCGCAAAGAAGTGTATGAAGCGTATGTGACACGTGCTTCGGATCGCGGCCCGAATGCGGGTAAATGGGATAACAGCGAAATCATTGCTGAGCAACTGAAACTGCGCCATGAAATCGCGCGTATGCTCGGCTTTAGCACTTACAGCGAAAAATCGCTGGCCACTAAAATGGCCGAAACCACTGATCAAGTGCTTGGTTTCTTAAATGATCTCGCCAGCAAAGCCAAACCACAGGGTGAGCGTGAAGTGGAAGAGCTGCGCCAATTTGCCGAAAGTGAGTTTGGCGTCAAGCAGCTTGAGCTGTGGGATATTGCTTACTACAGCGAAAAGCAAAAGCAGCATCTATTTGAAATCTCCGATGAAGAGCTGCGTCCTTACTTCCCTGAGCACAAGGTAGTGAATGGCCTGTTTGAAGTGCTGAACCGCTTGTTTGGTATGCAAGTCAAAGAGCGCCAAGGGGTGGATGTATGGCACGAATCGGTGCGCTTTTTCGATATTTTTGACGAAAAAGGGACGCTGCGTGGCAGCTTCTATCTCGACCTGTATGCGCGTGAACACAAACGCGGTGGCGCGTGGATGGATGAGTGTCGTGTACGTCGCACTACCGATAATGGTGAGCTGCAAACACCGGTGGCTTACCTAACGTGTAACTTCAACCGCCCAGTGGGTGATAAGCCGGCACTGTTTACCCACGATGAAGTGACGACCCTGTTCCACGAATTTGGCCACGGCATTCACCATATGCTGACCCAAGTGGAAGTGGGCGCGGTATCAGGCATCAATGGTGTGCCTTGGGATGCGGTCGAGCTGCCAAGCCAATTCTTGGAAAACTGGTGTTGGCAAGAGGAAGCGCTGGCGTTTATTTCCGGTCATTACCAAACGGGCGAGCCACTGCCGAAAGCGATGCTGGATAAAATGCTGGCGGCGAAAAACTTCCAATCAGCGATGTTTATTCTGCGCCAGTTGGAGTTCGGATTGTTCGACTTCACTCTGCACACCACTTACGACCCAGAAGTGGGGCCAAAAGTGCTGGAAACCTTGGCGGAAGTGAAAAAGAAAGTGGCGGTGTTGCCGGGCTTGGAGTGGAACCGCTTCTCGCACAGCTTTAGCCATATTTTTGCGGGTGGCTACAGCGCCGGTTACTACAGCTACTTGTGGGCAGAAGTGCTTTCGGCGGATGCGTTCTCACGCTTTGAAGAAGAAGGCATTTTCAACCACCAAACGGGGCTGAGCTTCCTCAACAACATCCTTGAAATGGGTGGCAGTGAAGAGCCGATGGAGCTGTTTAAGCGCTTCCGTGGCCGTGAGCCGCAAATTGATGCTCTGTTGCGTCATGCCGGAATCGCCGCGTAATCGATAGTACTTTCAGCCCACCTCGTGTGGGCTGAAATTTTTCCGGCCACCGCTGCGCCCATTCAAGACGTTTGGGTATCTGCGACACTTGGGGTTATAATCGTCGCCATTATGTATAAATAACCAGTGGCGAAGTCATGATCGATCCCTCTCTATTGCTCGACGGTCTCAACGATAAACAACGCGAAGCGGTGGCAGCGCCACTGGAAAACTTACTGATTTTGGCCGGTGCCGGCAGTGGCAAAACCCGCGTGCTGGTACACCGGATTGCGTGGTTGATGTCGGTGGAAGAAGCCTCGCCGTTTTCGGTGATGGCGGTGACCTTTACCAACAAAGCCGCAGCCGAAATGCGTGGCCGAATTGAAGAGCTGATGCATGGCACCGCCTCTGGCATGTGGTGCGGCACTTTCCACGGCATTTGCCACCGCATTCTGCGCGCTCATTATCTTGACGCCAAGCTGCTGGAAGATTTTCAGATCATCGACAGTGACGATCAGCAGCGTCTGCTCAAACGCCTCATCAAAGCGCACAATCTGGATGATAAACAGTGGCCGGCGCGCCAAGTGGCGTGGTGGATCAACAATCAAAAAGATGAAGGGTTGCGCCCGGCGCACATCAACGCCTTTGATCCGGTTACTCAAACTTATCTCAAGCTTTACACCGCTTACCAAGAAGCGTGCGATCGCGCCGGCTTGGTTGATTTCGCCGAGATTTTGCTGCGCGCCCTAGAGCTTCTGCGTGGTAATCAGCACATTCGCGAGCATTATCAGGCGCGCTTTAAGCACATTTTGGTCGATGAATTCCAAGACACCAACGCGATTCAATACGCGTGGCTACGCATGATGGCGGGCGCACAGTCGAACGTAATGATCGTGGGTGATGATGACCAATCGATATACGGCTGGCGTGGCGCGCGAGTAGAAAACATCGAAAAATTTACCCGCGAATTTCCGAGCGTGAATACCATTCGACTGGAGCAAAACTACCGCTCCACCAAGACCATTTTGGAAGCCTCAAATACACTGATCGCCAATAACAGCGAGCGGATGGGCAAGCAGTTGTGGACTGAGGGCTTGGTTGGCGAACCTATTTCGGTGTATTCAGCGTATAACGAGCTCGATGAAGCACGCTTTGTGGTCAGCAAAATCAAAGGTTGGCAGGAGCAAGGCGGCACGCTCACTGATTGTGCGATCTTGTATCGTAACAACGCCCAGTCTCGGGTATTGGAAGAGGCATTATTGCAGGCGAGCTTGGCCTACCGCATTTATGGCGGGATGCGCTTTTTCGAACGCCAAGAGATCAAAGATGCGCTGAGTTATCTGCGTTTGATTAATAACCGTAATGACGACACCGCATTTGAGCGAGTGATTAATACGCCACCGCGCGGTTTGGGTGATAAAACCCTAGAGACCATTCGTTTTGCCGCGCGCGATCGTGGCTGCACCTTGTGGGATGCCAGTGTCGGTCTGCTTAATGACCAAGTCTTAACTGGGCGTGCAGCTAGCGCGCTGAGTCGCTTTGTTGAACTGATCAATGCTTTGGAAGAGGAAGGCATCGACATGCCGCTGCATGTGCTGACTGACCATGCGGTAAAAACCTCTGGTCTGCTGGAGATGTATCAGCAAGAAAAAGGCGAAAAATCCAAAGCGCGGATTGAAAACTTGGAAGAGCTGGTCACGGCGACGCGCCAGTTTGAAAAGCCAGAAGAAGCGCAGGATATGACCATGCTGACCGCATTTTTGACCCATGCGGCACTGGAAGCGGGTGAAGGCCAAGCCGATGAGCATGATGATGCGGTACAGCTGATGACCTTGCACAGTGCCAAAGGATTAGAGTTCCCGCTGGTGTTTATGGTCGGCGTGGAAGAGGGCATGTTCCCGAGCCAAATGTCTGCCGAAGAGGCGGGGCGTCTCGAAGAGGAGCGTCGCCTGTGTTACGTCGGTATGACCCGCGCGATGCAAAAGCTCTACATCACCTACGCGGAAATGCGCCGCTTGTACGGGCAAGACAAGTATCACAAACCCTCACGCTTTATTCGTGAACTGCCAGAAGGGTGTTTGGATGAAGTACGCATGAAGGCGCAAGTCAGCCGCCCAACCAGCACAGGGCGCTTTAGCCAAACCGTAGTCAAAGAAAGCTTTAACGAAACCGGTTTTAATTTGGGCTCACGAGTCCGTCACCCGAAATTTGGCGAAGGCACCATCATTAACTTTGAAGGCAGTGGCCCGCAAAGCCGAGTGCAAGTGGCGTTTAATGGCGAAGGCATTAAGTGGTTAGTGACGGCTTACGCGAGATTAGAGAAGGTGTAGATAGAATAGTGCGGCGACGTGGCTCCCCCTTTTAGGGGGAGGTCGGGAAGAAATTGCCAAATTGCCCCTAGATACAAAGTAACGATTAACGTTTCTGTTGAGGAGTAAAGTGGTGATGACTTTTCGGGAGAAAAAAGAAAACCCCGGGGGCAAGCCCACCGGGGTTAGAGTCTTACTCGCAGCATTCCAGCTACTAAAAGGTGCTCCCTGCATCTAATCCTTGATAGTACGCTGCAATCCGTCAGCTCAATCCTTGCATCGCCATCCTAGCGGTGTCCTGTGTCTTCCATTACAACTCACAATCCTAGCGAGTTCACATCACTTGTTCCCTGAGCGGTGTCCCTGCCATCATCCTGATGTTCAGTCCTTGCCTCGTCCAGAGGTGTCCATTTCCCATCCTTGTCGTTACCATCCTAGCAACGATTGCGTCCGTTCAATGTCCAATAACGCTTTCCTTGCCGAGCATTCATCCTGAATGTTCGATTCTTCTTC
This sequence comes from Vibrio metoecus, assembly GCF_009665255.1. NCBI lineage: Bacteria > Pseudomonadati > Pseudomonadota > Gammaproteobacteria > Vibrionales > Vibrionaceae > Vibrio > Vibrio metoecus. Next base: position 2,636,217 of record NZ_CP035686.1, on the reverse strand, counting down.
CTGAAGATCACCAATCCTTGGTGCTTTCCTGTTCCGTGTCAGTATCCTTCCGACGAGATTCATCTTACTGAGCTGAGCTTTCTGAACAAGCAAAGCGAAGCGATTTCTTGATGTTCGAAATAATGAGATTTTGAACATTTTATTTAAAAACAATTATTTAAGTTGTTTTTGTCAGTGTTTTTTATCGCAGAAAGCGAATTTGTCCTACCGCTTTGTAAGAGATCTCGCACAGCATGATCGGCCAAAGTCGGATCATAGCCATCCGAAGGTTTGTGCTATAGCGCGGCTTGCTTGCCATAAAATCACGCCACCGGCCAAGATAAACACCGCAGCGCATATGCTATCGACGGATCGCGTAATGCGCTGCATGCGTTGTTGCATGGCAGACGTGGTAAGCAGCCAAGCTAAACAGGAGAACCAAGTTAGGGATAAGCCAACCAGAATCGCAGCGGCACTCACCTTGCCAGACACAGACATGCTGGCTGGGATCAGGCTAGATAACAGGCTGACAAAAAACACGAGAGCTTTGGGATTCAAGAGATTGGTCATCATGCCTTTTGTGAAGGCTTGACGGCGGTTGCCGAGAATGGAGAGCGCAGGGCTGTGCGTTGGTGTGCTGGCGTTTTTTTGCGCCATCACTGATTGCAAAGCGCCGACCCCCAGATAAAGCAAGTAGCTGCCGCCAGCCAGTTGTAACAGGTTAAACAGCATTGGCTGCTGTTTGACTAAGTAGCTAATGCCGGTCAGGCTCAAAATCAAATGGACTAAAATGCCGCACGACAAACCTAACGCGATCATCACGCCAGTTTTACGCCCGTGCTGTGTAGCGTTTTGCACCACTAAGGCGACATCAGGACCCGGGCTTAATAAGGCAATAAAATGCACACCGGCTAAGGTGGCTAAAATGGACATTTCGTTCATGCTTTCTCCTCACATTATTTACCCAGTATGCCGCGCGGCGAGCGCGAGGAGCTTGTAAATTTTTGACAGCGTGGTTAACAAAAGCGAGTGATCAAAGAAGGCGAAAGGCCATAAGTGGCTTTGAAGGCTTTACTGAAATGGGCCTGATCGTAAAAGCCGACCTGATACGCGACATCTGTGCCTGGTTTGCCACTTTGCAGCAGTTTCATTGCTTGCTCTAGTCGTAGCCGTCGTAACCAAGCGTAAGGCGTGAGCCCCGTTTGCGCTTTAAAATGGCGCTGAAATTGAGTTGGGGAGAGTTGGCACAATTGCGCTAACTGTTCGAGCCGGATCGGTTGGTCAAGCTGGCTGAGTACCCACTCTTTGAGTAGGGCGAGATTGTGTTGGCCAAGCGGTTTGACGGTGGGTTGTTTTAGGTAGCTATAACGCTCAAGCAGCGGAGCAAAGCCTTGATAAGGTAAGCAATCTTTGGCGAGCTGGCTGAGGTTGTCCTGTCGCAGCAAATGGTGAAGTTGCTGCAAGGAGTGAAATAGGGTCGGGTCTTGTACAATCAACTGCTCAAAGCCGATCACTTGTTCAATCTGGTTGGCTTCGAGCGTCTGCTGTAACCATTCAGGTTCAATGGAGAACACTTGTACTTGATAGCCCGTATTACTGTGCGCGTGGCCATCATGCAATTCATCGGGTGACATCAGTACCACACCACCTTGTCCCACTTGATGCCAAGCCCCTTGGTGATAAAAACGTTGTACACCTTGGGTGATGAGACCGATATGGATATCCAGATGATAGTGACGCTCAAACGCAAACTGGCGATAGTCGGCTTCAATCAGACTGATCGCGGGGTAAGCGGTTGGGCGATAATGCACTTTATCCATAGAGACCAAAAAGTGGGCTAACTTGCCAAAATCTTAAGCGGTGAGTCAGAGCTTGTCTTGTAAAAAATGATCAGTGCCTCTGCGCGTGGGTGGGAAAAATGAGGTGCGAGTAAAAAATGATGGACAGACTCTGCCCATCACTTTTTGAGTTAACGCTTACTCGCCGATGGCGACGCCTTCACGGCGAGGGTCAGCGGCTCCCTCAAGACCTTGCGCGGTAATACGAATGGCGTGCAGACCTGAGTTGAGCTCTTTGATCCCTACTTTCGATCCCAAGCTTTCCAGCGCGGGCTTGAACTGCTCAGCAGAGGTGCCTTGTTCGAGCTCGATTTCGCCAAAACGATTCAGCACATGCGGTTGATTGATCGCGGCTTGAATATCCATATCCCACTGAATGTGCGCAATCAGTGCTTGCGCCACATAGCCAATAATTCGGCTGCCACCGGGTGAGCCAATCGCCAGATAGGGTTGGTTATCCTGCAAGACAATGGTCGGTGCCATTGAAGAGCGTGGGCGTTTGCCCGGCTCTAGGCGATTGGCAATCGGGCGACCTTCACTTTGCGTGGCAAACGAAAAATCGGTCAGTTCGTTGTTGAGTAAAAAGCCGCGCACCAACAAGCGTGAGCCGAACGCGTTTTCGATCGAGGTGGTGAAGGAAACCACGTTGCCTTCACGGTCAACAATGTTGAAGTGGCTGGTGGAGGGCTGTTCTATCGACTGATCGGGGCTGCGTAGCTGCGCATGATGCCAAGGCGGATTGCCTGCTGGCGCACTGGTCAGCGCTTTGCCGGGTTGGATGAGTTTAGCGCGCTCGGCCAGATAGGCTTTATCCAATAAGCCTTGGGTCGGAACGGGCACATAATCTTGATCGGCCATGTACAAGCCGCGATCGGCAAACGCCAGTTGTGAGGCATCACCCAACACTTGCCATGATTTCACATCCTGCGCGCCCCAACCTTTAAGATCGTACTGCTCGGTGAGGGCGAGAATTTGTCCCACTGTCAGACCGCCTGAGCTGGGTAACCCCATGCCGCAGACTTGGTAAGTTTGGTAAGCCGCGCACACGGGCGCACGCTGTTTGACTTGGTACGTATCAAAATCTTGCTGAGCGAGCACTCCGGGATTGCCCGGCGCATTTTGCACCGTGGCGATGATGTCTTTGGCGATGTCACCTTGATAGAAGGCGGAGGCGCCTTGCTGTGCGATGGCTCTGAGTGTGGCGGCGTAGTCCGGGTTTTTCAGTAAAGTGCCGGCTGTGAGGGGTTCACCTTGTGCATCAAAGAAATAGGCTTTGGTGGCAGGAAAACGGCCTAAACGCTCTTTATCTTCTGCAATAAGTGCCGCCAGGCGAGGGCTAACCTCAAAGCCTTGCTCGGCGAGTTTGGCGACAGGTTCAATCAAGCGCGCCCATTCCAGCTTGCCGTATTGACGATGGGTTTCCCACAGCAGTTTGACTGTGCCGGGAGTGCCAACCGAGCGACCGCCGACCACGGCATCGTAAAATTTCATTGGCTGACCTGTACTATCTAAAAACAGTTCAGGTGTCGCGTTGAGTGGCGCGGTTTCGCGGCCATCGAATGTGGTGAGCGCTTTTTTCTTGGCATCCCAGTAGACCAAAAACGATCCACCGCCAATGCCGGATGATTGCGGCTCAACCAAGCCCAGCATCAGTTGTGTCGTCACCATGGCATCTATCGCATTACCGCCTTGGCGTAAAATCGAAGCCCCCGCTTCGCTCGCCAGTGGGTTAGCCGCCGTGACCATCCAGTTTTTGGCTTTGACTAACGGTTTGTGCTCAAAGCCGGTGGCTTGTTCTGGCGCAACCGCATCGGTGGCTTGATTCGGGGTGGCTTGTGCAGCTATTGCAAACATCAGCGCAGGAAGCGCCAAGCGGGTATGAGTCCAGTTCATGCCCATCTCCATTTTCGTTGTTATGAAGATGTCATGTTAACGGTTGGTTAAAGAGTTGTTCTAGCGGGTTGTTGGCTAAATCGATGATTTATGCAGCAATGTCTCAAGATTGAACGAGTTAGACGAGATGGAATAGAGAGGTAAGCAAGGGATTGCTTACCTCGGTGGCGAACACTAACGTGCACGCCGTGCTGCGTGTCCTGCTTTTAAACCATCAAAACTGAAGATGACGAGTGCGCCCCAAATAAAGGCAAAGGTGATGGCTTTATCGCTGGTAAAGGCTTCGCCATACACCAACACCGCAAGCAGAAACATTAAACTTGGGCCAATGTATTGGAAAAAGCCTAACGTAGAGAGTTTGAGGTGTGCTGCCGCTCCGGTAAAGCACAGAAGAGGCAAGGTAGTGACGACCCCTGCTGAGATAAGCAGCAGATTAAGTTGCCAATCATTGAGCATCATATTGCTGGTGGTACTGTCAGCGAACCAGAACAGATAAATTGCTGCAGCGGGCAGCATAAATAGGGTTTCAAGGAACAAGCCCGTTTGCGCATCGACTTGGATCTTTTTACGCAGTAGACCATAAAAACCAAAGCTGGTGGCAAGGGCAATGGCCACAATCGGCACTGAGCCAAACACCACTAACTGAATGCCCACGCCAATCGCGGCAAGCGCGACCGCAAACCACTGCAATTTACGCAGCCGTTCCCCTAAAAACAGCATGCCGAGCAGCACGTTGAGTAGCGGGTTAATGTAGTAGCCTAAACTGGCATCCAACATATGGTTGGCGTTGATAGACCAGATAAAAATCAACCAGTTACCCCCTACGAGCAAGGCGGTGAGCAAGAGCAGCCAAAATTTGCGCGGAGTTTGCGCTACTTCCACCACATTGCGCCAACGGCGACCAAGGTGAATGAGTACGGCAAGTAATACAAATGACCACAGAACACGGTGACTGAGGATTTCTGGTGCGGATACGGCACCAAGTGCTTTGAAATAAATCGGTGCCACACCCCACATGGTGTAAGCGCTGATGGCGAGCAGAATACCTTTTTTAGCGTTGTGTTGGTCAGGCGTCATGGATGATTTCTCTGGCTATCGTGATGACCGCGTCGGCGGCAGCGGGATCGGAGTATAACCTGAGAATCGTAACCTGTACGTATTTTGCGGTTTTATTCACCGAGTAACCCCTCTACAATAGCCAGCTTGTTGGCGACCCATGACTCTTACTTTGCATTCTATCGATATGACCGCGACTTTAATGGCTGAATCTTCTGCTCTCTTTGCCACTCCTGAACGTGTTTTGCACGAGGTGTTTGGCTATCAGCAATTTCGTGTCGGTCAGCAAGAGGTGATTGAGGCGGCGCTGGCTGGGCGTGATAGCTTGGTCATTATGCCGACGGGCGGTGGTAAATCACTCTGTTACCAGATCCCTGCACTGGTGTTGGAAGGGGTCACCTTAGTGGTTTCTCCCCTGATTTCGCTGATGAAAGATCAGGTTGACCAGCTTAAAGCCAACGGTGTCGCCGCCGAGTGCGTGAATTCTACTTTGGCGCGCGAGGAGCTGATCGCGATTTATAACCGCATGCACGCTGGCCAGCTCAAGCTGCTGTATGTGTCGCCAGAGCGGGTATTGACCGCCGAGTTTATCGAACGGCTCAGCCATCTGCCGTTAGCCATGATTGCGGTCGATGAAGCGCACTGTATTTCGCAATGGGGACACGACTTTCGTCCTGAATACGCCTCATTAGGCCAGCTTAAGCAGCGTTTCCCGAATGTGCCGGTGATGGCGCTGACGGCGACTGCGGATGACGCGACCCGTCACGACATTATGCAGCGTTTGCAGCTCAATGAGCCGCATCAGTATCTGGGCAGTTTTGACCGCCCGAACATCCGCTACATGCTGGTGGAAAAACATAAGCCGGTTTCGCAAGTGATTCGTTATCTGGAAACGCAGCGTGGGCAGTGCGGCATCATCTATTGTGGCAGCCGTAAAAAAGTCGAAATGCTCACTGAAAAGCTGTGCGGCAACCACATTCGCGCCGCCAGTTACCATGCCGGGATGGACGCCGATGAACGCGCTTGGGTGCAAGAGGCGTTTCAGCGTGATGACCTGCAAATTGTGGTGGCGACCGTGGCGTTTGGCATGGGGATTAATAAACCCAACGTGCGCTTTGTGGTGCATTTTGATATTCCACGCAACATTGAATCCTACTATCAGGAAACTGGCCGCGCAGGGCGTGATGGCCTGCCTGCTGAAGCCATGATGCTGTACGACCCTGCTGACATGAACTGGCTGCGCCGCATGCTGGATGAAAAACCCGATGGCGCGCAAAAACAAGTTGAAAGCCACAAACTCACCGCCATGGGCGCGTTTGCTGAAGCGCAAACTTGTCGCCGCCAAGTGTTGCTCAATTATTTTGGCGAATATCGCGATAAGCCATGTGGTAACTGCGATATCTGCCTCGATCCGCCCAAGCGTTTTGATGCCACGGAAGAGGCGCGCAAAGCGCTGTCGTGTGTCTATCGCGTCAATCAAAACTTCGGGATTGGCTATGTGGTGGAAGTGCTGCGCGGGATGCAGAACATCCGTATTCGCGAGCATGGCCACGACAAAATCACCACCTACGGCATTGGCCGCGATCACAGCCACGACTACTGGGTGAGTATTTTCCGCCAACTGATCCACAAAGGCATGCTCTACCAAAACATCACGCGCAACTCGACATTGCAACTGACCGAAGAAGCGCGCCCCCTGCTGCGCGGTGAGATGAATATTGAGCTGGCGGTACCGCGTTTAGATACCGCGGCGCGCGCGGCGAAATCCGATAAGTTGTCGGGTAAAAACTACGACAAAAAGCTGTTTGCCAAACTGCGTAAGCTGCGTAAATCGATCGCCGATGATGAAGGCTTACCACCGTATGTGGTGTTCAGTGACGCCACCTTGATTGATATGGCGGAGATCATGCCGACCTCTTATGGCGAAATGTTGGCGGTGAATGGGGTTGGGCAGCGCAAGCTAGAAAAATACGCCGACCCGTTTTTGGATCTGATTCAGGAGCATTTGACCTATCATGGCTGAGTTTGGTTTAGGCGAATACCTTGCTGCTGAAGGACGCTTGATTGTGCGCGCCGAAAACTTCGATTTTGAGGCTTTTGCTGAAACCGCTTTGCGTTTGGTGAACTTACTTTCCGCTCGGGTGTTGGAAAAGCAGTGCGATGCGGATCTTCACACTTGGCTGATCGATTTCGAAGGTTGCCATTTACTGCTGCGCGGCGAGCATTACAGCCAATCATTGTGGCTGGAAACCCTAACCGCAGGTCAGGGCGATGAGGAGCTGGCGTTTATTGCCAAGCTCTTGCAGCGCATCTAAGCCAGTAAAGTCGAGCGTTGTTCCATCGCGCGCAGTCTGTGCTTTTCTTTTATTTTTCGCCCCTTATGCTAAGACCCATGCACTTATGGGTTTTCGCGCCTATAGGTCTTAGCACTTACGGATAATCCACCTATGACCAATGGAGGAGAGGCGAATGCGTTTAGAGTCGATTCATCAAGAAGTCATTTCGTTTGAGCGGTTTGTGTGGCGTTGCCTACGCTATGCGTTGATTGCTTTATTGGTATTGCTCGTTGGTCTGCTGCCAGGGGTGATTGGCTTTATGTTGCTGGCGGAGCTGGCTGCTGCTCAAGCTTGGCTTAATGCACTCTCGATGGTGAGCGGCCTTGAGCTCCCTTATCCGGTGGCGGATTTCCACCAATCTGCAGCCTTACACCTCTTTTTGGCTTTTTATAGCTTATTCATTGAGACGGTGTTTTTTGTCTCCCTTGCTACTTTATTTGCCCCCGCTATTCACCGCGTGTTTCACCGTATGCACTGTGCCGAAGAGGCGCAGTAAAAAGCCCCTTGCGGGGCTTTATCGTGTCTCAAGAATTAGGCTTCGCCAATAAAACCGCCGGTCTGGTGCGCCCATAACTGGGCATAAATCCCTTTGTGCGCCAGTAGCTCTTGATGCGTGCCTTGCTCTACGATTTTCCCTTCATCCATCACAATCAGCCGATCCATCGCGGCAATTGTCGATAAACGGTGCGCAATCGCAATCACGGTTTTGCCTGCCATCAAAGTATGCAGATTCTCTTGAATGGCTGATTCCACTTCAGAATCGAGTGCGGAAGTTGCTTCGTCCATGATCAATATTGGCGCGTTTTTCAGGAGCACGCGTGCGATCGCAATACGTTGACGTTGGCCGCCAGACAGTTTCACGCCACGTTCACCGACTTGAACATCATACCCAGTGCGGCCTTGCTCATCTTGCAACTCCTGAATGAAATCATGAGCATGCGCTTGGCGAGCGGCTTCTTCGATGGCGGCTTGATCGGCATCCGGGTCGCCGTACAAAATGTTATCGCGGATCGAGCGGTGCAGCAGTGAAGTATCTTGGGTGATCATGCCGATATGGCGGCGCAACGACTCTTGGCTGACATGGCTAATGTCTTGCCCATCAATTCGAATTTGGCCGCTTTGCACATCATAAAAGCGCAGCAGTAGATTGACTAACGTGGATTTTCCCGCGCCAGAGCGGCCGACAATGCCGACTTTCTCTCCGGCTTGAATTACCAAGTTGAGATCGTCAAACACGGTTTTTTGCGCGCTGTAACCAAAACGAACTTGCGAGAAGCTCAGCTCACCAAATTTCACTTGGAGCGATTTTGCTTGTGGGCGATCCTCAATTTCCACTGGGTTCGCTATGGTGTTCATGCTGTCAATAACGGTGCCAACGCTTTCAAACAGAGCGCGAATTTCCCACATGATCCACTTCGACATGCCTTGCATGCGCAGCGCGATCGTAATGCCAATTGCGATCACCCCGACGGTGACCGTTTCCGCGAGCCATAACTGGATCGAGAGGGCTGCAATGCTAAACAGCAACAGATAGTTGATCAGATCCACACTGTAGAGAAGCGAGGTTAAGGTACGCATTTGGCGATAAACCGTGTGCAAAAATTGCGTCATTCCTGCTCTGGCGTAGGTGGTTTCGCGCTGAGAATGGGAGAAAAGTTTCACGGTGGTGATGTTGGTGTAGGTATCAACAATCCGCCCAGTCATTTGCGATTGTGCGTTGGCTTGATCGGTCGAGATGGTTTTTAGGCGTGGTACGAAGTAGACCTGAATCGCGATATAGAACAGTAACCAAACGAGGATCGGCACCACCAAAACTTTGTCAGCCTCGGCAATCATCACTAGCATCGACACCATATACACCGCGATATAGACCGACAGATCGACCAATTTCAGCACCGTTTCGCGCACGCTATTCGCATTTTGCATCAATTTTGTCGCAACGCGCCCAGCAAAATCACGTTGGAAGAAGCCGATACTTTGTTTGAGTAAGTAGCGATGGGTCGACCAACGGATCGACATTGGGTAGTTACCCAAAATGGTTTGATGCAGCAACATCGAGTGTACGAGTGCCAGAATCGGCATCACTACCAGTACCAGTGCCGCCATCGTCCACAGCCGTTCGCCATGCATTTCCCAAAACTGGTGGCGCTCTTGAGTGCTGAGAATATCAACAATCTCTCCCATATAACGCATGAGAGTGACTTCAGCCATCGCTACGCAGGCGCTGAGTAGCGACATCAATAACAGCGGTTTTTCAAAGCCTTGCGTGTAGTAACGACAGAAAGCAACCAAAGATTTAGGCGGTGTTTGCGGCTCTTGAGCCGGGAAAGGTTCGGTCAGTTTTTCAAACCATTGGAACATGAACAAGGTGCCTTAATGAAAGTAATTGAGAAAGATTCGCAACTTTTGCTTTTAATTAAGCTGATTATCACTAAAATTGCGGAAAGTTAATACTAATAAAAACAATTCTCAAATCATACAGCAGAGGTTTTTATCATGCGTGATATTCGCCCGAGCCAACTCGGACAATACATCCGTCGTGCGCTTCGCTTGCACTTCATCCCTGTCGTTTTGGTTGCCGCACCGAGTGTAATGGCCAATACCAATCAAGAAACTGAGCAGTTAGAAACCTTAGTGGTGACCGCTTCAGCCTTGAAAGTGGAAACACCCGCACAAGAAACGCCAAAAGCGCTATCGGTTGTCACTCAAGAAGATATTGTGGCTCGCGCGCCACAAAAATTGGATGAAGCGCTGCGCTATACCTCCGGCGTCACCGCTCAACCTTATGGCGCGGACAATGATACTGATTGGCTCAAAGTGCGTGGTTTTGATGCTGCGACCTATCAAGATGGCAGCCGCCTGTTCCGTGATGGTTACTACACTTGGCTTATCGAACCTTACGCTTTAGAGCGTATTGAAGTGCTGAAAGGACCTGCTTCGATTTTGTATGGTGAAGCGCCTCCGGGTGGGGTGGCCAATGCGGTGCAGAAGAAACCGACCGACATTCCACAAGGTGAGGTTGGCCTACAAGTGGGCAATGACGCGCTGCGCACCTTAACCTTAGACATTTCCGATTACGCGAATCAAGACGGTTCCGTGCGTTACCGTTTAGTCGCGTTGATGAAAGAGAATGATGGGCAGTTGAACGGTACGCAAACCAGCCGTAACTACCTTGCGCCAAGTCTCAGCATCGATATTTCTGAGCAAACCCGTTTAACCCTGCTGGCGAGCTTTTTGGAAGACAGCGGTGTGCCGACTAACCCATTTTTCCCTGCGGCGGGCACCTTAATCGATTCTAACTTTGGTCATATCGATCCCTCTACCAACTTAGGGCAACCGGATTACGACAAGTATGAGCGTCGTCAGGTGTCATTGGGTTACTTGTTCGAACATAATCTTAATGATGTCTGGGCGCTGTCACAGACCTTCAATTACGGCGATAACGATCTCTATCTGCGCAGCAGCTACGCTTTCTCGAATGATGATCCAAGTAAAGACACATTAACGCAAGGCATTGTGTTCCGTGATGGTTCAACCGAAAGCTTGAGCTTAGATAACAAAGCGGTGGCGAAGTGGGATTCTGCCCGTGTTGAAAACACGCTGTTGATGGGCTTAGAGCTGCAACGCCACCAGACTCAAGGTGTTGAGTTAGATAACTACAGCTTTGGCACCATCAATCCGTTTAACCCGATTTATGGCAATTACACGCCTATCGATGAATCTTCCGCAGCGGATCGCACTATTACCAAAGAGCAAGCGAGCCTGTACGCGCAGTACCAAATCAAGCTGGATCAGCAGTGGATTGGTTTGATTGGCGGCCGTATGGATTGGGTCGATACTGAAAACGAAAGCCAAAAGAACGCGCAGCGTAAAAGTCGCAGCGATGCGGAGTTTTCATTCAATGCGGGTTTGATGTATCTGGCCAGCAATGGTGTATCGCCTTACCTCAGCTATTCACAATCGTTTGATGTGCTCAGCACCATCGATAGCGCGACGGGTGAGTTGTATAAGCCACTGAAAGGCGAACAAACTGAGGTGGGCGTGAAGTACCAGCCAGAGTTTTATGATGGTTACATCAACTTGGCTTGGTTTGATATCACCCAACAAAATGCGCTGGTGACCAACCCAACGACTTTTGTGGCGACGCAAACGGGTGAAATGACTGCCCAAGGCATTGAGGTCGAAAGCGTAGGTTATGTCACCGATAGCTTGAAATTGACCGCCAGCTACACCTTCACCGATGCCAAAACCGATGAAACGGGTGGCAAGGGCACACAACAAGCCGGTTTGATCCCGAAACATCAGGCGTCAGCGTGGCTGGATTACGATGCGGCGCAGCTTGGTCTGCAAGGCTGGACGTTTGGCTCCGGCGTACGTTACATCGGTGAGTCGAAAGATAATCCGCGTTCGAGCGATCGTGCGGTGCCGAGTGTGACCTTGGTGGATCTGATGGCGGGCTATGAAATCACAGAAAACTGGCAAGCGCAGCTCAACATCAACAACCTGTTTGATCGTGAGTTCGTATCTGGGTGTGATTACTGGTGTTACTACGGCCAATCACGCAGCGCTGTGCTCAGTGCCAACTATCGCTGGTAGTCGGCAATCGTTGTGAACTTGCCGTTTGGGGTAGCCAATTATCCGTATTCTTGGATGATTGGCTGCCAGACAACTCCCGCTTCTGGCGGGATTTGTTGTTTTTATTGAATGCCAATTATTAGGGGGATCAATGTTTCAGTTGGCTGATATTCAAATGGTTCGCGGTGGGCGCACCATTTTGGCGATCGATCATTTGACCATTCCGACCCATGAGCTGACAGTCGTGCTTGGTCACAACGGTTCCGGCAAATCCACCTTAGTCAGTTTACTGTCGGGCCAACAGTCGCCCGATTGCGGTCAAGTGACCCTCAATGGTCAATCACTCTCATCACTGCCGAGTAAAACCCTCGCCAAAGCCGTGGCCTTTTTGCCGCAGAAATTGCCAACCAGTGCCGGATTAACCGTGCGTGAATTGGTGCGTTTAGGGCGCTTTCCGTGGCGCGGCACCTTGGGCCGTTGGCGCAAGGAAGATGAGCAGATTATCGATGCGGCACTTGAAAAAACGGGTGTGAGTGGTTTTGCGCATAACTTGGCGGATGAGCTTTCCGGCGGTGAGCGTCAACGCGCTTGGGTGGCGATGCTGCTTGCACAGCAATCTCCAGTGCTGATTTTGGATGAGCCGACGTCGGCGCTTGATGTGCATCACCAATATCAATTGATGGCGCTGCTGGCGGAGCTCAATCAAACCCAAGGCGTGGGTATTATCGTGATTTTGCATGATCTCAATTTGGCGCTGCGCTACGCGACCCACATTGTGGCGCTTAAGCAGGGGCAGATCGCCTTTGAAGGCAGTGCTGAGTTGTTGCTCGATGAGCAGCGGTTGTCGGATCTGTATCACTCACCGATCCGTTTGATTGATCACCCGAATCCCATTTCTCACTCTTCTACTAATAAGGTTGCGATCGTATGTGCTTGATGAGTCTATGGAGTGTTCGTTTGCGGAACATTTGCCGACCGAAGACGGTTTTTGGCTGGCTTGCCGCGCTTTGTCTATTCGCACTGCCCGTGCAAGCACAAATTGTGCTGACGGATAGCCAAGGGACGCACACTTTTGCTGAGGTTCCACAGCGAGTGGTGGTGCTGAACTGGGATCTGCTTGAACAAGTGCTTGAACTGGGCATTCAGCCCGTTGGCGCGCCGGAATTGAGTTCTTACGTGCAGTGGGTTGTGCAACCCGAGGTGCCAAGTTCGGTGCAAGATATTGGCACTCGTACTGAGCCGAATTTAGAGAAAATTGCCGCACTTAAACCGGATGTCATTTTAGCCGCAGGGCCGCAACAAGATTTGCTGGCCACCTTAGGGCGCATCGCGCCAGTGGTGTATCTACCCAATTTTTTCGAGCAAGATAACGCTGCCCAAGTGGCGATTAGCCACTTTAAAACCTTAGCTACCTTGTTTGGTCAAGAAGCTGTGGCGCAGCAAAAGTTGGGGGCGATGTATGCTCGTTTTGCTGAGCTGAAAGCTTCGCTACAGCACGCCTTTGGTGACACTTTACCTGCGGTGGTGACACTGCGTTTTGCCAACCCAACCTCGGTGTTTTTGTATACCGAAAACTCCACGCCGCAATATGTGCTAGAACAGCTCGGTTTATCGTCAGCGCTGCCGCAGCCGCCGAAAGAGTGGGGCATAGTGCAAAAACGCTTGAGTGAGTTGCAACACGTTGAGCAAGGCTATGTGCTCTATTTCTTGCCATTTGCGGAAGAGAAAAAAGTGCAAAAATCGGTGTTGTGGCGCGCGATGCCGTTTGTGCAGGCGGGACGTGTCAATTCCGTGCGTTCCGTGTGGAGCTATGGCGGGGCGATGTCGCTGCGTTATAGCGCAGAAGCGATCACCGAAAGCTTGCTGGCGGTGGCTCCGCAATCATGAGTGTGCTGCGTTTAACTGGTTTGGGGGCGCTGACTCTGCTGTTGGCGCTGGTGAGTGTGCAGTGGGGGCACAATTTAACCCTCAATGAGCAGTGGCAATTGGTGCTCGGTAATCAAGCCGCGCAAAGTTTCGCGCAGGTGAATTTTATCTACGCGCAACTACCCCGTGCGGTGATGGCCATAGTGGTGGGCGCGGTGCTTGGGTTGGTGGGCAGCTTGATGCAACAGTTGACCCAAAACCGACTCACCTCACCGCTGACGTTGGGAACCTCATCCGGTGCTTGGTTGGGGCTGATTATCGTCAATATCTGGTTCAGTGATTGGGTGGCTGATTACAGCGCATTGGCTGCGATGGCTGGAGCACTGCTCGCTTTCGCACTGATAATCTCGATTGCGGGGTTACGCAATCTCACCGGATTACCGCTAGTCGTTTCCGGCATGGTGGTGAACATTTTGCTGGGTTCGATTGCCACGGCCTTGGTGCTGCTGAACGAAGAGTTCGCCCAGAATGTATTTATGTGGGGTGCTGGTGATTTAGCGCAAAACGGCTGGGAGTGGCTCACTTGGTTGCTGCCGCGTTTGGCTTTGGTGTTCCCGTTACTGCTGTTTGCACCACGAGTGCTGACTTTGCTTCGGCTCGGCCATGAAGGGGCGGCGGCGCGTGGTTTAGCGGTATTGCCTGCTTTTTTACTTTTGATGACGGGTGGGATTTGGTTGGTATCCGCATCGATTACTGCGGTTGGGGTGATCGGTTTTATCGGTTTATTAACCCCGAATATCGCCCGTTCACTGGGGGCACGCACCCCAAAAATGGAGTTATACAGCAGTGCGCTGCTTGGCGCTTTGTTGCTGCTTGCCACTGACATGCTCGCCATGGGGTTGAGCGTGTGGGCGGAGGAAGTGGTGCCTAGCGGCATTACCGCCGCCGTGATTGGTGCTCCGGCTCTGATCTGGTTTAGTCGTCGCCAGCTCCAAGCGCAGGATTCGCTCTCTATCTCCTTGTCTTCACATCGTCGTTCGCCTTCTCGATGGGCGGTGATGCTCATTGCGGCGGCTTTATTTTTGGCTCTGGGTTTACATATTGGTTGGCAGATGGAAAGTGCAAGCTGGGCGCTGCCGAGTGAGTTTCAATGGCCGCTTCGTTGGCCGCGCATGCTCACCGCGCTGTTTGCTGGGGTGGGATTGGCGATCGCGGGAACGTTACTGCAACGGCTGATTTATAACCCGTTAGCCAGCCCTGATATTTTGGGCGTCTCTTCGGGGGCTACGTTTGCCTTGGTGTTTGCTAGCTTGTTTTTAGGGCAAAGTTTGCAGAGCACCCACTGGATGACGGCGCTGCTTGGCAGCGCTGCGGTATTGGTGGTGCTATTGCTGCTTGGGCGGCGCCATCATTACGTACCGTCTAGCTTGATTTTGACTGGGATTGCCATCACCGCACTGTTGGAAGCCTTGGTGCAATTTACCTTAGCTAAAGGAACGGGCGACAGCTATCAGATTTTGCTGTGGCTATCGGGCTCAACTTATCGTGTCACGGGCGAGCAAGCTTTGCTGCTCAGCGTGGGTGTGGTGGGGTTAACACTGTTGGCGCTTGGCTTGTCTCGTTGGCTTACCTTGATCTCAATTGGGCGCGGTTTTGCTACTGCTCGCGGCTTGAGTGCGAGTCGCGCCAGCTTAGTTTTGCTGATCTTGGTCGCGCTGTTGTGCGCTTTGGTGACTGCGACCATGGGGCCCGTCAGCTTTGTCGGTTTGATTGCGCCACACATGGCGATGATGCTCGGCGCGCAGCGTGCTTCATCTCAACTTCTGCTCGCTGCGTTGGTCGGTGGTACCTTGATGCTATGGGCAGACTGGTTGGGGCAAGCCTTGTTATTCCCCGCGCAAATTGCCGCAGGCACGCTAGTGGCAATCATTGGTGGCAGCTATTTTCTGCTGCTGTTACTCAGTCAGCGTGCACGCTAAACCCGAAGTTGAGAGGCGTTCGCCTCTCAACGCATCTGGCGAATGTCGGAAGAAATGTCATCGATCAACTGCCGCGCGGACGTTTCACGCTGCTGAGTGAGGGTGAGAAAAATCAGGTCGGTCAGCACGTTTTGCGCGGTACGCGAAGCAATCGCAGAGCTGCGGTGCTGCGTTTCATCGGCAATCGTATCCAGTGCCAGATCGGCCAGTTCACGTAAGCGATTTTTGTTCGGTGTGGTCAGGGCAATCACTTTCGCACCTTGCTGTTTGGCCGCTTCCGCTGCAATCAGAATTTCGCGCTTTTCTCCGGAAAATGAAATCGCAATCAGCACATCTTGGCTATGTAAGGTGCGAGCGGTCGCGATCTGCACGTGGCTATCTTGCTCCGTGAGCGCGGTAATACCGAGCTTGAGCAGCTTAAATGCGAGATCTTTGGCGACCAGCGCTGAGCCACCAATCCCGATGATCTGTACCCGCACCGCTTGCTGAATCCAGCTGATCGCCTCACTAAACTCATCCAAACGCAGAGCATTGGTGGTGTGGAACATCGCTTCGGTTTTGGTTTGCACCAGTTTTTGGGCAATTACGGCGACGGGGTCATCGGCCAAGATGTTGCTGTGTAAAGGCTGGTTGACCATGACTTGTTTGCGTCCCAGCTCTTCGGTGAGGGCGAGTTTAAATTCGCTGTAGCCTTTAAAACCAAGCCGTTGGGTAAATTTGACTATGCTCGATTGGCTCACATTGGCCCACGCGGCCAAATCTTGGCTGGTCATCGCTGCCGCCTGCGCCGCATTGGCGAGAACCCAATCACCAATCTGGCGGCCACTCTCGGAAAGTTGGGTGCGACGGCTGACGATGCGTTGTAGTACGGACATTTTTTACACTCCTTATGAATAAATTATTCCATTGTAGGAATAATGCCTGCCACGCTTCACTCTTTCTCAATCAATGGCTTCATGGTTGAATGTTTGTTTTTCTCGATGCTTTTCACGATTATTCCAAAAAACGCCTGCTTAAAGAATAACCTTAATTGTGATTCTTATCACCAAAATGGAATATTTTATTCCATAGAATCGCCTCAATTCGAAATTTGCCGAGAAGCCTTATGAACATTGATTTAACCCGCTTAGTGACCGAAAGCCGTAATCCAGCCAGTGAGCAGATTGATACCTTGTCCACGTTGGACATGCTGCAAGTGATCAACCAACAAGATCAGTTGGTCGCCTTGGCGGTCGCGCAAACCTTGCCACAAGTCGCGCAAGCGGTGGAAGCGATTACCGCTGCTTTTGCTCAAGGCGGACGCTTGATTTATATGGGCGCAGGTACGTCTGGTCGTTTAGGGATTCTCGATGCGAGTGAATGTCCGCCGACCTACGGTAGCAAGCCTGAACAGGTGATTGGTTTGATCGCCGGTGGACATACGGCGATTTTGAAAGCAGTCGAGAATGCCGAAGACAACCGCGAGCTAGGCCAAAGCGATCTTAAGGCCCTGAACCTTAATGAAAAGGATGTGCTGGTTGGCATCGCCGCCAGTGGCCGCACACCGTATGTGATTGGGGGAATGGAGTACGCACGCTCAGTCGGTGCCACCGTAGTATCACTGGCGTGTAATCCGGGCTGCCCGATGGAGGCGTGCGCGGATATTGCGATTACCCCCGTAGTCGGTGCGGAAGTGGTTACGGGTTCGTCACGTATGAAAGCGGGTACTGCGCAGAAACTGGTGCTAAATATGCTGACCACGGGCGCGATGATCAAAAGTGGCAAAGTGTTTGGCAACCTGATGGTGGATGTGGAAGCAACCAACGCCAAGCTCATCCAACGGCAAACCAACATTGTAGTGGAAGCGACAGGCGTAAGCGCTGAGCAAGCGGAAGCAGCATTGGCCGCGTGTGGTCGCCACTGCAAGACTGCGATTTTGATGATTTTGGGCGGTTTTAGCGCAGAGCAAGCCGCACAAAAACTGGCGCAGCACCAAGGCTTTATCCGCGCAGCGCTCAACCAAGAATAAACAGCAGAGAGAAGGAGCCGATGATGGCCAAAATAACCCAAACCATGATGGCACAAGTGCTGTCTCTGGTCGGCGGCAGTGGTAACGTCGCCAAATGTGGCAACTGCATGACTCGCTTGCGTTTAACGCTGAATAATTCTGCGCTCGCCGATCATGCGGCATTGAAAAAAATTTCTGGAGTGATGGGCGTGGTTGAAAGTGACGCACAACTGCAGATCATCCTCGGTCCCGGTAAGGCACAAACGGCCGCGGATATGATGAATGCCTTGATTGAATCGGGCGACAACGTGGCACCTGCAGTGAGCGAGGCGGATCTCTCCACCATTGCCGCGCAGCAGAAAAAGCAGATGAAGAGCAAGCAAACCAGTGCGGTACAACGCTTTTTGAGCAAGTTTGCCACCATTTTTACCCCGCTGATCCCCGGATTTATTGCCGCAGGCTTGCTGCTGGGCATTGCGACTCTGCTTGAGCAAATCTATGTGGTTGGCCAAACCCCGAGCGAGTTTATGCTCGATCTGGTGGCTTACCTCAAAGTGTTTGGCAAAGGGCTGTTTGCGTTTCTCAGCATCTTGATTGGCTATAACGCACAGCAGGCATTTGGTGGTTCCGGCGTGAACGGGGCGATTCTGGCTTCGCTGTTTGTACTCGGTTATGACCCAGAAGCAACCAAAGGCATTTACTCGGGGATGAGTGAGTTCTTCGGCTTTGCAATTGACCCGCGTGGCAACATCATCGGGGTATTACTGGCGGCAATTTTAGGCGCGCAAGTGGAACGTAAAGTGCGTGAATACATGCCGGATGATTTGGATATGATCCTGACTTCGGTGGTGACTTTGCTGATCATGGGCGCGGTGACTTTCCTCATCATCATGCCTATCGGCGGTGAGCTGTTTAAAGGCATGTCATGGCTGTTTTTAAACCTCAACGATAACCCACTCGGTGCTGCCATCTTGGCCGGTTTGTTCTTAATCTCGGTGGTGTTTGGTATTCACCAAGGTTTTGTGCCGGTTTATTTCGCGCTGATGGAAGCGCAAGGCTTTAACTCACTGTTCCCGATCCTTGCGATGGCAGGCGCTGGGCAAGTCGGTGCCTCACTGGCGCTGTACGCGAGAGCCAAAAAAGAGACCACGATTCGCACTCAAATTAAAGGGGCGATCATCCCGGGCATTCTCGGCATTGGTGAGCCACTGATTTATGGCGTGACGCTACCGCGAGTGAAACCTTTTGTCACCGCCTGTATTGGCGGTGCGGCGGGCGGCTTCTTCATCGGCCTCATCTCTTATTTAGGGCTGCCCGTTGGCCTCAATACGGTGTTTGGCCCATCCGGTGTGGTGGCGATTCCTCTGATGACTTCAGCCGACGGTATTTTTGCGGGTATGGCGGTATTTGTCGGTGGTTTGCTCATCTCTTATGGTATCGGTTTTATCGCTACCTACTTCTTTGGCTGTAAAGACGTCGATTTGAGCTGACCCTTGAACCCTATAGGTATTCTCTTTTTCATACGAGGAAGAGGATGTCCTTTCATACCGGCGACAAAGCGTTGTTTCGGTATAGTCAAAACGCCCTCTGATGAGGGCGTTTTCTTTGAATGTCTCGATACTCTAAATCAGCTTATTTCTTGGTGAGCTTATCCAAATAGCCCATCGCAAAAGCCGATAACACAAAGGTAATGTGCAGCAGCAAGTACCATTTGATTTTGTCACTTTCGATGTTTTCGGTATTCATAAACACTTTGAGCAGATGAATTGATGAGATGGCCACAATCGAAGCCGACACTTTGTTTTTCAGCGAACTGGTATCCAGCTTGCCTAGCCAACCGAGTTTGTCCTCTCCCTCATCAATATCGAGTTTAGAGACGAAGTTTTCATAGCCCGAAAACATTACCATCACAATCAAACCGCCGACCAGTGACACGTCAATCAACGAGAGTGCAATCAGGATCAAATCGACTTCATTGATGGTAAAAATATTCGGCAACAGGTGAAAAATCTCTTGGAAGAATTTAATGCCTAACGCAAGCAGGATCAGGCTTAAACCAAGATAAATCGGCGCCATAATCCAACGCGCAGAGTAGAGAAGCTTTTCTATGAGTCGTTCCATGGGGTTCCAATCAATAAGAGGTAAAGGACATTAGATAAAAGCCTCGAATCAACGAGGCTTTCAAGATTATTCAATATTTTGGATCTGCTCTCGCATCTGTTCGATAAGCACTTTTAGCTCCACGCCGGAGGCGGTGATATCGGTCGAGATGGATTTCGAAGCCAAGGTGTTCGACTCACGGTTGAATTCTTGCATCATGAAATCGAGTTTGCGGCCACATGATCCACCTTTTTTCAGCACTTCACGCGCTTCTTTAACATGAGAGTCGAGGCGATCCAGCTCTTCGGCCACATCTGATTTCTGTGCCAGCAGGATCAGCTCTTGCTCTACACGGCTCGCATCGAGCTCGATTTTCGCTTCTTCAAATTTGCTGAATAGACGCTCGCGTTGCCACTCCAGAATTTCTGGCATGCGTGCGCGTACTTTGACCACTTCGGCGCTGATCGCTTCCAAACGTTGCTCAATCAGCGCTTTCATGTTGTCGCCTTCACGGCCACGTGCGGCGATAAACTCATCCACGCCTTCATCAAACGCACTGAGTAGCGCTTGGTTGATGGCGTCCATATCTTGCTCTGGCGTTTCCATCACGCCCGGCCACTGCATCACTTGGAATGGGTTAATGCGGCTGAGTTCACCAGTCATATGCATGATCTGGCTTGCCGCATTAATCACTTGCTGGGCGAGCCCTTCATTGATGGTGAGATGGCTTTGTGCGGCGGGATTCGCTTCAAAGCGCAAATGACACTCGATCTTACCGCGTGACAGGCGCTGACGAAAACGCTCGCGCAGCAGTGGTTCTAAACCACGGAACTGCTCAGGCAGGCGGAAGTACGTTTCTAAATAACGTTGGTTAACCGAGCGAATTTCCCACACGGCGCTGCCCCAATCGCCTTTGACTTCTTTGCGTGCGTACGCAGTCATGCTGTAAATCATCAGGATGTCCTTTGCTTTCATCTCTTTGTGACTGGCGCTAATAGTAGCAAAGCAGGCAAAACGGCGCTACCGTGCTGAGTTCGTTAACCTAGCGCCTGTAGGGGCTTTGGGCTATAATCACGCCCCAACCGAATTGATACAGCCACAAGAAGGTCGAGACCCTATGCGTCCAGATAACCGCGCTGCGGACCAAGTTCGCCCCATCAAAATCACCCGCAACTACACTGCATACGCAGAAGGCTCGGTGTTGGTGGAATTTGGCAACACCAAAGTGTTGTGTAATGCCAGCATTGAAGAAGGTGTGCCACGTTGGTTAAAAGGCCAAGGTAAAGGCTGGGTGACGGCGGAATACGGCATGTTGCCACGTGCGACCCATTCACGCACGCGTCGTGAAGCGACCAATGGTAAGCAAGTCGGTCGTACCATGGAAATCCAGCGTCTGATCGCGCGCAGCCTACGTGCTGTGGTGGATCTGGAAGCGATGGGCGAAATCATGATCACAGTGGATTGTGATGTGATTCAAGCCGATGGCGGTACGCGTACCGCTTCGATTACCGGTGCAAGCGTGGCACTGGCCGATGCTTTTGCCCATCTGATCGCCAAAGGTCAACTGAAGAAGAACCCGATGAAAGGCCATGTGGCTGCGGTTTCGGTTGGTATCTTAGGTGAAGATGTGCTGTGCGATCTGGAATATGTCGAAGATTCTGCCGCTGATACGGATATGAACGTGGTCATGACCGAAGAAGGCAAAATGATTGAAATCCAAGGCACCGCGGAAGGTGAGCCGTTCAGTCATGAGCAGTTGCTGGAATTGTTGGCTGTCGCGAAAAAAGGCATTGCCGATATTGTCGCAGTGCAGAAGGCATCGTTGTTAGATTGATCAAGTAGCTCCCAATTGGGGGCTATTTTTTTGCCCTCATCTTCGTCGGTATTGACGCGATGGCTGCGTTAGCAAGTACTTTTTGCCCTAGTCACTTACTTCAGTAAGCTCCTAGGGACTCAAAGTTTTACTGCCTTGCCCTCACGGCAATATCTTAGAAGATGTATTGTTCTTAAATCGTAAATTTAGAGAAGATGTGATGAAAGCTTACCAGCGTGAATTTATTGAGTTTGCCCTAGAAAAACAGGTGCTGAAGTTTGGCGAATTTACTTTGAAATCAGGCCGTAAAAGCCCTTATTTCTTTAACGCTGGTCTGTTTAATACTGGCCGTGATTTAGCGCGCTTGGGCCGTTTTTACGCGGCAGCGCTAGTGGATTCTGGTATTGAGTTTGACGTGCTGTTTGGCCCTGCTTACAAAGGCATTCCGATTGCGACCACCACAGCAGTCGCGTTGGCGGATCACCACGATGTGGATACGCCTTACTGCTTTAACCGCAAAGAAGCCAAAAATCATGGCGAAGGCGGTAATCTGGTGGGCAGCAAGTTAGAAGGCCGCATTATGCTGGTGGATGATGTGATCACTGCCGGTACGGCGATTCGTGAATCGATGGAGCTTATCCAAGCCAATAACGCCGATTTAGCCGGTGTGCTAGTGGCGATTGATCGCCAAGAAAAAGGCAAGGGCGAGCTGTCTGCGATTCAAGAAGTGGAACGTGATTTCGGCTGCGCGGTGATTTCGATTGTGAGCCTGACCGATCTCATCACCTATCTTGAGCAGCAAGGTAACAACACTGAGCATCTAGAAGCGGTGAAAGCGTACCGCGCGCAGTACGGCATTTAAGCGCATTCATCCAACCCAAGCCTAAAACGAAAAAACAGCCTCAAAATGAGGCTGTTTTTCTAGTATTAAGCTCAAGAACAAAGCGCTTAGCTTTGATCACCATGATGGGAGTTGTCGTAAATCTCTCGTCCATCACGCTGAGTTTTCAGCAACGACAAGTTCCACATGTACTGCTCCGGCTGTGGCGTGACCAGCGCTTCAATCGCTCGGTTCATCGCCAGTGCATCGGCTTCTTCATCGCCGGTTGGGAAGTTTTGCAGCGCAGGCAAAATGTGCACTTCATAACGGCCTGAATCACTGTTGTAGCATGACATCAAAGGTACTACATGCGCTTTGCACAGCTTAGCCATTTTGCCAAACCCTTTGAGCGTGGCTTTTTCGGTAGCAAAAAACGGTACAAACACGGAGTTTTGCGGGCCGTGATCTTCATCCGGCACCCAGTAGCCAACATAGCCAGATTGAATCGAACGCAAGAAAGGTTTGATGCCAGATTCGCGAGTAAAAATACGGCCACCATACTGCATGCGCTGGACGTGCATTAGCCAATCGGCAATCGGGTTGCGCTGCGGTTTCATGATGTTGGCGACTTTATAGCCACGAGCCGCCAGCATGACGGCGGCATAATCAATGGCCCAAGAGTGCGGGACTAACAGAATAACGCGCTCACCGCTATCCAGCAGTGGCAGCAAGTTCTCTTCGCAAATCAGTTCGCCACGCGAGTTATTGTAGCGAGTTGAACGCACCAACAGTTCTGAATAACCGAGCATAAACTGCGAGGCTTTCACAAAAGTATCATGCAAGATTTGTTCGCGCTCTTGCTCACTTTTCTCTGGAAAGCAGTAGGCGAGGTTAACCCGAGCGCGGCGTACTACGCGGCCATTTTTCTTGATGATGAGTGGCACCAAAGGTTTCGCCAGTCGATCACGCAAGCGCCAAGGAATAAAGGCTAACAGTGCTGCGAAAGCGATGCCAATCCAAGTCCCCCAATGTTTTGGGTGCAGAAAGCGCCACTCAAATTGCGGGTTATGTAGATGGCGAGTCACGCCGTTGTCTTGATCGCTCACAAATTCACCTTTACTGCTTTACTGATAGCGCGAGTTAGTCAGTTCAATGTCCGGCAAGGATTTGAAGCGTTTGTGCAGCCACATCCATTGCTCGGGGGCGCGCAGTATAATCTCTTCGACAAATTTATTCATGTAAGCCGCGGCAGCAGTTTCATCTTTTTGTGGGTAGTCCGCTTCAATCGATTTATCGGCCATGATCTCATAGCGCCCTTCGGCGTTACGGAAGCCAGAACCAATCACAATCGCGCAGTGGCTGGTGTACGCCAAAATACTGGTGCCGGTTGTGGTGCACGCCTCTTGTACCGCAAAGAAAGGCACAAACACCGATTTGTTGTGACCATAGTCTTGGTCCGGCAAATAGAACAGACGCTCGCCTTGGCGTAACACGCGGATCATCTGCTTAATATCAGTTCGGTTGATCAGCTGATTGCTATTGCGTGTCCGACCACGGTACTGGATGAACTCATAAGCAGGATTAGTGTGCGGACGGTAAACACCATATCCACCAATGCCCAATACACCATAAGCACGCGCGGTAATTTCCAGATTGAGCGCATGTACACAGCAGAGTAGTACCCCTTTGCCCGCTTGTGCGTGTTGGCGCAACGTTTGGGTATCTTTATCAATCAAAACGCGCTTGAAGCGCCAGGTTGGCCAGAACCAAGTGATGCCAGTTTCAATTAGCGCCATACCGGTATTTTTAAAGTTCTCCAGTACAAAAGCGTCGATCTCATTTTGGCTCATGGCTGGGAAGGCCAATTCTAGATTGCGTTTGGCAATGTGAACGCGTTTTTTTCCGAAACGCATCGAAAATTGCCCTAAACCGCGGCCGATTTTTAGCAAAACAGGGTAAGGCAGTAGGTTAACCAAAAGGGCTAACAAACCAAAGCCAAACCAGACACCCCAATGTTTAGGGTGCAATAAAGAGAGTGTGAATGCAGGTTTGCTGTATTTTTCTTGACTCATTGTACTCACTTAATCTGCGCACTCAGCAGTGCCCAGTATTCATCAAAATTAGCGGTGGGGAGATATTTGAAATCGGAACGCACAAAGCGGTTCAGACTGCCTTCCACCTGACCGAGCAATTGCGCGGCAAGAATGTTTTCATCGACCGGGAAGGATTTTCCTTCGCGGAGTTTACGTTCGCGCAGAATTTGGCGCAAAGAAGTTTCAATGCGTTCAAACAACTGGTTGATGCGATCGCGCAAGCGTTCATTCTCAAACATTAAAGCATGCCCAGAGAGAATACGTGTCAAGCCCGGGTTACGTTCTGCAAAGGCGAGCAAGAGTTGCATGACTAAACGAATGCGATTGAGTGTGTCTTTCTCTTCATCAAAGATGCGGTTGATGCGCGACATCAGCGACTCTTCAATAAACTCAATCAGTCCTTCAAACATACGAGCTTTGCTGGGGAAGTGGCGGTACAGTGCTGCTTCTGAAACGCCAACCTGTTTGGCCAGTTTTGCGGTAGTAATGCGCGAAGCCCCTTCATTGGATTCCAGCATTTCTGCTAGAGCTTGCAGGATTTCTTCGCGTCGGTTGATTTTTTTATTGCCGGCCATGCCCCGTCTTTCCTTTTGGTTATCACTGCTGATGAACAAAAAATACGCCGCCGCAGCCAGAAAGTCTGCGACGGAGATGAAACCCTTGAAGTTTAACTAAGCTCAGAGGTTGTTCGAAGCGTGTTGATAAAAATGGTTGAAGTAGGTGGCGAAAATAGCACCTACATTTGGTCGTTAATCAATTGCATCACCGCGGTGGCGAGTGCTTCTTTACTGGTCAAAGGCAGGCTTTGTTGCCCATTTTTCCAGAACACGCTCAAGGCATTGTCGTTGCTGTTGAAGCCCTGTCCAGCAATCGATACGTCGTTGGCACAAATCATATCCAGATTTTTACGTACCAGTTTGCCACGCGCATACGTCTCGACATCTTGTGTTTCTGCCGCAAAGCCAACAGTAAACGGTCGATTTTGAGTAAGAGCCGCAACGGACGCCACGATATCAGGATTTTTCACCATCTCGACGCTCAGTGTATCGTTGTCGCTGTTCTTTTTGATCTTCTGTTCGGCCACGGCTTGTGGGCGATAATCGGCTACGGCTGCGCAAGCAATAAAGATCTGGTGCGAGGTCGCCTCTTTCATCACCGCGCTGTGCATCTCTAATGCGCTCTGCACATCAATGCGATTGACGCCCACTGGGGTTGGTAAATGTACCGGACCGCTGACCAATGTGACTTCAGCACCGAGTTGCGCGGCCGCTTTGGCCAGCGCAAAGCCCATTTTTCCTGAGCTGTGATTGGTGATATAGCGTACTGGGTCGAGTGCTTCACGAGTTGGACCCGCGGTGATCAGCACGTGTTTGCCGAGCAGAATTTTTGGTGCGAAGAAGCTTTCGCAGCGTGCCACTAATTCCATCGGCTCCAACATACGGCCGGGGCCGATATCACCACAGGCTTGTTCGCCCGCTGCGGGTCCCCAAATGGTGTAACCACGGCGTATTAGAGTCTGTAGATTTTCTTGGGTAGCAATATTGCGATACATCTGCTGATTCATGGCTGGCGCAATCGCTACTGGTGCGCTGGTGGCCAGAATGAGCGTGGTGAGTAAATCATTGCCCATGCCTGCGGCCATGCGCGCGATGAGGTCAGCAGTCGCAGGTGCCAGCAGCACCAAATCGGCCCATTTAGCCAGCTCAATATGCCCCATCGAGGCTTCTGCCGCAGGGTCAAGCAAGCTATCCGACACTGGACGTCCAGAAACGGCCTGCATGGTTAGCGGAGTAATGAATTCTTTGGCGGCGTGGGTCATGACCACTTGCACGGTCGCGCCGCGCTCCACCAATCGACGAGTCAATTCTGCACATTTGTATGCCGCGATACCACCGCTGATACCGAGCAGAATCTTTTTGCCTGTCAATGATTGCATTTGGGAACCCTCAAAAAATCTGCGCGCTATGTTAGCACAGCTAGAGCTAAAAGTTGGAGTCACAACCACCGCTGTGCATCGCGCCACTGGTCGAGCTGCAAAGCATCGGTCATTTCACAGACAATAGACCATGGATATGAGATAAGTTATTCACAACACTAACAATAATATAAAGGGAATCTTATGCTGTCTTCTCTACGTAGCCGTACCAAATTACTACTTTTAACTGTCATACCTTTAATCATTATTACCACTCTAGTTACTTTGGTGTATTACCGCAGTGGCCATGAAAGTCTGCAACAAGAACTGGATCAGTATCGTGAGGCGTTGATTCAGGCTAAGAAAAATGAACTCAAAGCCTACTTAATGATGGGGGTCACGGCAGTTAAGCCTCTTTATGAGAATGACAACGCCGGTGAAAACCAAGAACAGGCCAAGCAAATTCTTAAAGCAATGCGTTTTGACAGTGATGGTTACTTCTTTGCTTATGATTCAAAAGGGGTAAATACACTACATGCGATTAAACCTGAGCTGGAGGGAAAAAACCTCTACGGCATGAAAGATGAAAATGGTGTCGCGGTGATTGCTGGCTTAATTGATGCCTCAAAAACGGGAGATGGATTCCTCTATTTCTCTTGGCATAAACCCACCATCAATGCTCAAGCGCCGAAACTGGGTTATGCCGAATACCTGCCGAAATGGGATTGGGTATTGGGTACCGGCATCTATATTGATGATGTTGATCAGCAAGTACAAGCCAAACGCCAAGAACGAGAAGCGGAACTGTATGATCAGACGGTGTATGCCATCAGCATGTCTGTGTTTGGGTTGCTGATTACGATTATTGCTGTTGGATTTGTGGTCTCGCGTGGCATCGCTCCACTACAACATGTCGTCAGCTCTTTACAAGATGTAGCAGCCGGTGGTGGTGATCTCAGTGCTCGCCTGAAAGTTGAGAGCCAAGATGAGATTGGCGATGTGGCTAAAGCGTTTAATGCCTTTATGGATAAGCTGCATCCGATGATCGAACAACTCCGTTGTTCGGCTATTTCGGTTGAACAAGCGGCGCAGGATCTGGATAAGCAAACATCTGCGGCTAGCCAAAAAATGGGTCATCACTGCCTAGAAACCGAGAAAGTGGTGGCGGCGGTGACGGAAATGAGTGCGACAGCGCGTGAAGTGGCTGGCAATACCCAAGCGACCGCTCAAGCCATTGAATCTGCCAACGTACAAATTGTTTCAGCACAAACAGAGGTCAATCTAGCGATTGACGGAATTGGTGAATTGGTGAATGAGGTTAACCAGACATCGGAAGCGATCGTTCACCTTAGCCAACAAGCCGCCAAAATTACGCAAGTTTTGAAAGTGATTGGCGATATCGCCGATCAGACAAACCTGTTGGCACTTAACGCCGCCATTGAGGCCGCGCGTGCTGGTGAGCAAGGGCGTGGTTTTGCCGTGGTGGCGGATGAAGTGCGATCGTTAGCAAGCCGCACCCAAAACAGCACTAAAGAGATTGGTGACATGCTTAACGCGCTACATCAAGGCGTTAATAAAGCGGTAAGCAGCATGAGCCTTAGCCAAGAGCGTGGCGAAAAAACTGCATTAGAATCCGTCCAAATTAAAGAGAGCTTAGCGGGGATCTCCCAAGCGGTGCATTTAATCCATGACATGGGTATCCAAACGGCTTCGGCAGCTGAGCAACAAAGCGCAGTAGCCGAAGAGATCAACCAAAATCTAGTCGCCATTCAACACATCGTTACGCAATTGAACGATAACCTAAACAGTTCGCAAGCAATCAGCTCACGTTTAGCCGAGGCTGGGCAAGAGATGGGATCGCTGGTTGGCCACTTTAAGCTTTAGGTAACAGTGACGTTACATCATGGTTTGAGGTGATTCGAAACTTTATTAGGGCCGCTTGCGGCCCTTTGCTTTCTCTGTTTTGTGTAAGCAAAACCGACCCAGAGAAAAGAGATGAGCCTAAAACAGTTACCCACCGAATCCATGCCGCGTGAAAAATTGCTGCAACGCGGCCCGCAATCATTAAGTGATGCGGAATTGCTGGCGATTTTCCTACGTACAGGCACCCAAGGCATGAACGTGCTCGCCTTAGCTGATCTGCTGCTGCGCGATTTTGGCTCATTGCGCGCACTGTTTTGTGCATCTCAACAAGAATTTTGTCGTCACAAAGGATTGGGGGAGGCGAAATACGTTCAACTGCAAGCCGTTTTGGAAATGACGCAGCGCTACCTCGCAGAAACCTTAAAACGTGGTGATGCCTTGACCAGTCCTCAGCAAACCAAACTTTATTTGTCGAGTGTGTTGCGGGATCGGCAGCGCGAAGCCTTCTATATTTTATTTTTGGATAACCAACATCGCGTCATCCGCGATGAAATATTATTTGAAGGCACTATTGATGCGGCGAGCGTTTACCCACGAGAAGTCGTGAAGCGAGCGCTGCATCATAATGCGGCCGCAGTGATACTCGCGCACAATCATCCTTCAGGGGTTGCGGAACCCAGTCAAGCCGATCGAAGGATCACCGATCGCTTGCGTGACGCTCTCGGGTTAGTGGAGATTCGCGTGCTTGACCATTTCGTGATTGGTGATGGCGAAGTGGTCTCTTTTGCTGAACGTGGCTGGATATAGTCAACACTTATGGTTTGCGGCATTTTTAAGCTTGTGAGTTAGCGAGAATCTGCTAATATGCCCCGACATTTTTTAACCCTGATTCAGCTCGCACCGTAAAAAGATCAGCAAATCCTGCGAAAAGGATCTGTTCGGGTCTTGAGCAATGTGCGGCAAGTTAGTATAATGCGCGACCTTTGATAGCCTTGTATGGGTATTCCATAACGGTTTTTAACCTCAACTTCTTATTTTGGAAAGAGAGAGAGGTTCGGCCACCAAGGTTGATATCGAGCTGAAACGATTTGGAGAAGACATTCATGTCACGAGTATGCCAAGTAACTGGTAAGCGTCCTGCCGTTGGTAACAACCGCTCACACGCAAAAAATGCTACTAAGCGTCGTTTTCTGCCGAACCTACAAACTCATCGTTTCTGGGTAGAGAGCGAAAAACGTTTTGTTAAACTACGTCTAACTGCTAAAGGTATGCGTATCATCGACAAGAAAGGCATCGATGCTGTTCTTGTAGAGATCCGTGCACGTGGCGAAAACGTTTAAGAGGAATTGAGCAATGGCTAAAGGCATTCGCGAAAAAATCCGCCTAGTATCATCTGCAGATACAGGTCACTTTTACACCACTGACAAAAACAAGCGTAACATGCCTGGCAAATTCGAGATCAAGAAATATGATCCTGTAATTCGTCAACACGTTATGTACAAAGAAGCAAAAATCAAGTAATTGATTCGAGCTCTTACAGTGTGTGAAAAAACCCAGCCTTTGGTTGGGTTTTTTTCTGTCTGTTATTTATGGTTTAGCCTCAGTAGCTTAAAGTCTGCCATTTAAGAAACTTGGTGATGGCTAGGATCTCCCTAATCACTTTGCTACTCTTTGAACGTTTGCTTATCGCAAGGAGTGATTATGCGCGTTTCTCCCCCTCGGCGTCGTCGTTGGAACAACATTCTGATTTTGGCTGTCATTGGTTTTATTACCGTGATCAATTTACCGACGATCATAAAAACCTATTTATTACCGGACTCTTCAAGCCAGTTTCCTTCGTTACTTCGAGTTGATGCGACTTTGCAGGCGCTGCATTTCCCCGAGTTTTCTTTGGAAAAAAGCCGTGAAGAGTGGTTGTCGACCCCAGAGCTGAGTGTCGAAGGACAAGAATTAGTGCAGCGTTGGCAGTCTTTAACGGGAACGGAAGTGGACGATGCGACGTATCGTTCATTGCAACCGACATTACCGACCGCACAAACGATCGAAGTGTGGTACGCCGATCGCGAAGAGCCACAAAGGATCACCTTCTATCAGACTCCCCAATTTTGGTTGCTAAAAAACTGGCAAGATCACTGGATTGCAGTCTCTGTCGAGACGAGTTATCTATTTCCTGCACCATTGTAAGAGGTTGTTATGCCGGAATTACCTGAAGTTGAAGTCAGCCGTTTAGGGATCTCGCCACATTTGGTGGGCGGCACCATTCAATCCTTAGTGTTACGTACGCCCAAGTTGCGCTGGCCGATTCCCCAAGAGCTAAAACTACTTGAAGGGCAGACTATTCTCGCGATTCATCGTCGAGCCAAGTATCTGATTATTGAAACCGCCGTCGGCAGTGCGATTGTACATTTGGGTATGTCTGGCTCGCTGCGTATTTTGGATGGTGATTTCCCTGCTGCGAAACACGATCATGTGGATCTGGTGATGACCAGTGGTAAACGGCTGCGCTATAACGATCCGCGCCGCTTCGGGGCTTGGTTATGGTGCGCGCCTGATGAGAGCCACGAAGTGCTCGGGCGTTTGGGGCCTGAGCCGTTGACCGAAGCTTTTAACGCTGAATATATGATGGACAAAGCGCGCAACAAACGCATTGCAGTAAAAGCTTTTATCATGGACAACGCAGCCGTCGTGGGTGTGGGTAATATCTACGCCAATGAATCGCTGTTTACGTCACGCATCCATCCACTGCGTCCCGCTCATTCGCTGAGTTTAGAGGAGTGGCAAACCTTAGTAGCGAACATCAAACAAGTGCTGCAAGTGGCGATTAAGCAAGGCGGCACCACACTGAAAGATTTTACCCAAAGCGATGGTAAGCCGGGTTATTTCGCGCAAGAGCTGCAAGTGTATGGCAAAGCCAAACAGCCTTGTCCCCATTGTGGAGAGCCGATTTGCGAGCAGAAAATTGCCCAGCGCAATACCTTTTTCTGCCCGCAGTGCCAGCATTGATATACCCAAACGACTTGGAGTTGCAGGTAGCCAACACCGCTGCAGCTTCAAGTAGGAAGGGGGATTGAGGGATGTGAGCTTACATCTCTTTGAATAACTAGATTTTTTTCTTTTGATGTAGAGCGTTAGCCACAATAGTGGGCACAAACTCATCCACATTGCCGCCGTGGATCGCCACTTCTCGTACTAAGGTTGATGAGATAAATGCGTGCTCTTCGGCGGGCGTTAAAAACACACTTTCTAAGCCCGGCATTAAACGGCGATACATATTGGTGAGACCAAATTCGTATTCGAAATCGACTGTGGTACGCAAGCCGCGGATCAATACATTCGCTTTTTCGGCTTTGGCAAAATCGACTAACAATCCGGAAAAGCCTTTCGCGCTGACGTTATCCAGATGAGAGGTGACATGGCGCGCGAACTCGACCCGTTCTTCGAGCGTAAACAGAGTGTTTTTACTCGGGCTGGCGGCCACGGCTATGATCACTTCATCAAACATTTGCGCGGCGCGCTCAATCAGATCCAGATGACCGTTAGTGATGGGGTCAAAAGTGCCGGGGTAAATCACTCGGGAAAGACGTTTTTGGCTCACAATCCGTTACTCATCAATCAGGGAAGTGGCCTCATCCTAACAAAAAGCCTCACATTTACCTATGAAGTCGGTATGATGAGCACGCAAAATTTCACACCTTATCGAGCACAATGAAAAAGTTACTGGTTATTCGCAACGATAAAATTGGCGATTTTATGCTGGCTTGGCCAAGTTTCGCTATGCTGAAAGCTTCTCTACCGGATTGTCATATCACCGCGCTGGTGCCGAAATACACCGCCGCACTGGCTGAGCTTTGTCCATGGATTGACGCGGTGATCATCGACCCCGGTCAACAGGCGGATAAGGTGCAGCATCAGCAGTTGGTGCAAAGCTTAAAAGCGCAGCAGTTTGATGCTTCTATTAACCTGTTTTCGACCATGTATAACGCGCTCTTAGTATGGAAAGCACGCATTCCTTACCGTTTAGCGCCCGCGACCAAATTGGCGCAGATTTTCTATCAGCACCGCATTAAGCAAAAGCGCTCGCAATCGGCCAAGCCGGAATACGAATATAATCTTGATTTGGTACGTGCTTTTTTGCGTGATATCGGCCAGCCGATTATTGAACCAAACGCACCGTATCTGACCTTTCCTGCTGAGCAGTTGGCGGCGCAGCGCAGCAAACTCGCTGATCAGCTAGAGCTTAATCCGGCTAAGGCGTGGCTTTTTGTTCATGCAGGCAGTGGCGGTTCAGCGAATAATCTCTCTTTGACGCAATACAGTGAGTTAGTGACAGGCGTGATGGATGAACACAAACAAGTGGTGCTCACCGCAGGTCCTGGTGAAGAAGAGAAAGCGGCGCAATTGCAAAGTTTGCTTTCTGAGCAAGGAGTGTCGGCAGCCTTGTACGCCAAAAATGACGGGCTGGTGGATTTCACGCGCTCGCTGGCGTGCGCGCAGCTTTTTATCGCGGGCTCGACAGGGCCTTTGCATATCGCAGCAGCCTTGGATGTGCCCACGGTCGGATTCTTCCCAGCCAAGCGTTCAGCAACGCCACTGCGCTGGCGACCACTCAACTCGCAAGGTAAGCACATCGCTTTTTGTCCGCCGCCCGCAGATGATAAAGCGAACCAAGAGAACATGAGTCGGATTGATATGAAGAGCGTATTGACTGAGCTTGCGCCTTGGCTGCGTAGTGTGCAGCTTTAATTATTAAAAAAGGGAGCTGCGGCTCCCTTTTTCTTTGTTACTTTACTCGATAGATATCCGCTTAGCGTTTGTAGTGCTCGTCATTATCACGTGCCCACAAATCAGCGTATTTCACAAAGGTGGAGTGTGCAGAGAGCAGTGCAATTAAAAATCCCTGTTTTCCATCTAAAAAACCGCGCTTGAGCAGATACATTTTCAAAAAACAGCCCACAGCATGGACGATGCCTTGAGAAAGGGATGCCTTCTTGCCTTTCGCCTGACGCTGATCCGCCCACGCTTTGGCGTAACCCGCGGATTTCACCAGATAGTGGTGCACATCGTTATAGGTGTAGTGAATCGCATCGCCCGCTAAAGTTTCGACTTTCATGCTTGGTTCAACGTGCACCTTTTCATGCACTAATGCGTCATTGTAGCGAGTCAGCTGAGTTGGGTAGAGGCGCAGTACGCGATCGGGGTACCAACCGCTATGGCGGATAAAGCGACCAAACACCCAACTGAGGCGTGCAAATTGATACAAGGTATCCGGCTTATTAGCGGCAACGGCTTGCAAAATGCTTTGCTTGAGCTCCGGAGTCACTCGCTCATCGGCATCCAGCCACAGCACATAATCCGATTGGACATAAGATTGTGCCAACTGGCGCTGCTGGCCAAAGCCCGGCCACTTTGCATTCACGTAAAATTTTTCAGTGTAACGACGCGCGACCTGCTCGGTTTCATCGTGACTGCCAGAATCGAGCACCACGATTTCATCAACCCAGTCGTGCACGGTTTGTAAGCACTCATCCAGATGACGCGCTTCATTTTTTACTATCAATGCGACAGCAAGCGTTGGTTTATTCACGAAAAATCCTCGCTACGAATAAATCTGGGTATAAAAGGTGTTTCAATCGTTCACCTGTGTGGCCATGATGTCAGCAGCGGCACGCTCAAACATCGCAATCACTTGTTGCGCGGTGATGCGCTGCATCGCATTGGGGTCTTTAACCCGAGTGCGCCAATCAACCTGCTGCGGCGTTTTACCGGTTTCCGCAAGTAAAGCTTCTTGGTAAACGGAAACGACATAGTGGCGATAATGGTATGGACCTGTGCGCTCAGGATTATGGTGAGCGTAGAGACCAATGATTGGTGTATGCATGGCGTTCGCCATATGCGCAGGGCCTGTATCGGGGGCGATCACCAAATCTGCCTTTGCGAGCAGTGCGAGCATCTTTTGCAGCGTGCTTTTTCCCACCAAGTTTAAGACGGGGTGAGCGAGTGCTTGCTCCACTTGCGCGGCCAGATCTCGCTCAACTTGTGCTGGGCTTCCGGCCAAGATCACTTGCCAGCCTTGTTGTTGGGCATGTTCAATAACTGCTGCATAGCCCTCTGCCGTCCAATTCTTATAAGCTTTGCTTGCTCCGGGCACCACAACTAAGCGAGGTTGCTCGGGCTGAAACTGCGCCTCAGCCCATGTCAGATCGTCAGGTTGGCAGGTGAGTGACCACTTAGGCTCAATATCGCGAATACCTAAGTGCTCAACAAACGCCAATAACCCATCTAAGACGTGCATTTTGTCCGGTGAGGGAACTTTGACATTGGTAAACCAAGTTTGAAAATCTTGGCTGCGCGCCGCATCAAAACCCAGTTTATAGCGCGCTTTGATCCCTAATGTTGCAATGCTGGCGCGAAAAGCGTACTGCATGTGCAGCAGCGCATCAAAACGCTCGGACTTTAATTGCTGCCAAAGCTGAGTATAAGCACGCCATCCGAGTTTTTTATCAAACACGATGACCTGAATATCGGGCAGAGATTGGATCAGTTCTGCTTCCAGTTTACCCGTCACCCAAGTGATACGTGTTTGCGGCCATTGGCGTTGAATCGCTTGTACGGCAGCTATCGTATTACAGACATCACCAATCGCCGATAAACGCAGGATACAGAGGGAGTGTGGGGCTGATTGAAACAATGCCATAGCCAAGCCTATTCGATAAAACTATTCGATAATTGAGCCAGAATTATGCAGAGCTGACCAGAAAATGTAAAATGCAGCACGCCAGATGCAGAGCAAAACTGCAAAACTACCGGATAACGATAGGAATCGCCCCTTGATACAGACGTTCAACGACGCGCAGCAGAAAGTTTGGTTTGACGACGCGCTTTTGCATGAAGACCCAAGTCAATGCTGTAACCCCGAGTTTTGGCAGCAAAATGGTAAAGTGCTCGGCAGCGCGACAGGACGAGGCACTACGTGGTTTGTACAGTTGCAACAGACACAAGGTGCGTTGCGTCATTATCGCCGCGGTGGTTTGTTTGGCAAACTAGTGGCCGATTCTTACGGGTTCACTGGTTGGGAAAAGACTCGCAGCTATCAAGAATTTATTCTGCTCAATCACTTGCGCGATGCTGGCGTTAACGTGCCGCGCCCGATTGCCGCTCGCGTACAAAACCACGGGCTACTGTATAAAGCCGATCTCTTAAGTGAAAAGGTGCCGAATGCCCGCGATCTGGTGAGCATTTTGCAAGAAAGCCCGATCAGCGATGAACTCTATCGTAAAATCGGCCGTGAGATCCGCAAAATGCACGATGCGCAAGTTAACCACACCGATCTTAATATTCATAACATCTTGATTGATGACCAAGAGAAGGTATGGATTATTGATTTTGATAAGTGTTATGTGCAAATTGGAGATTCTTGGAAACAAGGGAATCTCAAACGATTGAAGAGGTCGTTTGAGAAAGAAGTTGTCAAACGAGCCGTTAAATGGAGCGAATTCGATTGGCAACCTGTAGTGCAAGGTTACCAATTGGTCGATTAGGATTTGAGCTTACGTAAAAGCTTGCCTTCTTGATAACGGTAGTAGCGATATAAGCGCTTAATATCAAGCGGACGACGAGTCTGCCCATTAAGATACAGCCAATCCTTAAGGTCATATTCAAGCGCCAGATTACCTCGTTTATAGAAGCGCTCAGTGACATCCAATCCAATATTTTCTGGACAATCCATGAGTAAGTTATTAGCCATAAACTGTGGCCAAAAGTCTTCACCTAAGCCTGCGTGATCGCAGGTTTTGCTCTCAACATGGTGATCTTCACCGAGTAGTGCTGAGATCCAATTCAGACACAAAACTTGCTCTGTCGCTGGGTGGCGTGCTTTGTAGCCCGGTTTAAGCGTGAAGTGTAATTCTGGTATCCAGCGATCAGACCAAATAGTCAGGAGATCTTGAGTCAGTCCAAAATCAAACAGATCGCTTTTATGAAAATAAACCGGATGCCCGTAGTGGCTCGAAATAAAAAACGTGCTGCTAGTGAGCACCCGTTGAGTCAAAAATTGATAATTCTGCGCTCGGGGGAGATCGGCATATTGTTCATACAACTCAACAAATTGACGACCCGTCAGTAGGTTATCGGTACGTAACTTAACAGCATAAGGCGTTTTTACTGCTTTCAGCCCCATGTGGGTGCTGTACATCTGACGGTTATTATTGAGTTTAATTGGCTGACCGTCATAAAAAACGGTATTTGAGCCGGGATCATCCAGTTCCAACACTTGGTCGTAATCGAGCCCATCCAACGGCTGCCCTTTCCAAGTAGACAGAATGATGGTCGATTTAGGAAAAAAGTGGCGTATGGAGTTCAAACACAGCTCGGTGATGCCCGCGATTTGCTGACGACTGGCACTGGCTTGTACCGGTCCCTGTACAACAAAGGTGATCGCTTCATCATCAATCTTGATCATGGTTGTGGCTGCCTCAAAAAGTCAGTGTACTCATCTGGCACGCCACAAAAAATGACCTCATGGCGCGCGATCAAGTGGTAGTGAATATTTAACCCTTTTTGTATGAGTAGGTTGTAGAGTGGCGCAATGTATAGCTCGCCTCGCTCCCATTCTTGGCTAGGTCTGGCAACGTATTCGCGATATGCCTCCAAGTAATCCTCTTTACGATTGAAGTGATAAAGGCCGGTACTACAGAGATCGGAAATCGGATTTTTCTCGGCAGTCTGAATCACCTTGGTGCTGCCTGTATGTTCTGGTTTGGCGAAAGACCAGTTGTCACCGCTGCCCTGAAACACTTCTAGGTAGCCATCGCTGTGTTGGCTAATGTCAGGAAATACAAAATTCGGACGGAATGTGTCGATGTTAAACACAGTGATCGAGCCTTGATAGTCCACGCCCTGTTTTGCGAGTTCTTCTAAGCCTAAAGTCACCGTTTCTGCTTGGCCGCGAGTTTCTGTATGCAATTCAGCAATGTAAAACTGTTTAATGCCAAGCTGAGTCGCTTTTTCGCGCACAAAGGCAGCAGTGTCGTAAACATTGCGCACAATAAACAGAAACGGAGTGCTAGCAAAATACGAGGCAAAGCTGTTGACCGAGTGTTCAAACAGGGTTTGACCATGGGCTTCAAGCATATATTTAGGCTGGGTATAGCCGGCTTTAAAGAAACGAGAACTCATTCCCGCCATTGGGATCACAATCATTGATCAAGCCTCAGTAAAATTTGATGGAGACGAAATGCATTCGCAAACAAGGCATCTTGGCGGCGACGATCATCGGCATGCAAAGGCAACATGGAAAGGAATAGTTGAATTTGCATCGCGTAGAGATTTTTCGCCGTGAGACCGAAGGTCTGTTCAATCAGTTCGATAAAACCTTGTTGCGTCTCTTTATGATGGGTCTGCTCGGCAATCTTTAATTCGATCGAGTTATTGCTAATTTCAACATGGTAGTAACCGGCAATAATCCAGTCATACAAGCCAAGAATCGAATGACTCAGTTTAGCGAGATCGTAGCGGATATCACCATACAGTGTTTTCTGGCCGTCAGGCGTCATCCCTCTAGGGTCAATTGTCTTAATTTTGTTGGCTCGGAAGTCATACAAAATGTTGCTAAAGCAAAAATCACCGTGCAAGACCCCTAACAAGGGTTCCCCATTAGGCAGATGTTTTTGGCTATCACGTAGAATTTGCGCGAGCGAAACATCTTGTCCAGCGAACTGCCATTGATCTTCTAAAGTGATGTGTCGTGCTGCACAGAATTCTTTGAGGCGTAGAGCGGTTTTATCGGAAAACAGTATGTCGAGAGTATTGATAGGAGCATTTGGCTCGACCGCTTGCTCAAGGCATAGGCTTAAAAACTCCACCGCGCTAGCTAAGATTTTCTGCCAGATTTGGCTCGGTAATCTGGAAAAAACGAATAACTCGTTCAGTGCTGTTAGGTAGAGATACTCTAAGCGATAAGATATTTTCCCCTCGCTGTTTTGGCTGCCTAAATATTGTGGAATGAAGCCACGCATCGCCATTGGCAGATTGTCAAACCAGTAAGCTTCAGATGCGATTTTTTGGTTCTTGATGCTCGACTTTTCAATCCATTTAGCGGTGATGGTCAGCTCATTAAAGGCGCGTTGGGTGGTGAATTCGGCTTTGGAGTGATAGTAAGTATTTACATGGCCAAAGTCGAGCCAACCGATTGAATTAACGGAACTTAAGCCTACGCTTTTAT
Organism: Vibrio metoecus; assembly: GCF_009665255.1. Taxonomy (NCBI): domain Bacteria; kingdom Pseudomonadati; phylum Pseudomonadota; class Gammaproteobacteria; order Vibrionales; family Vibrionaceae; genus Vibrio; species Vibrio metoecus. The sequence continues at coordinate 2,597,885 of NZ_CP035686.1, read as the reverse complement.
GATAGCGATTGAGACCAGCAATAAACTTCCACTCACTCTGTGTGATACAACGAACCAGTTCTCGTGGGCGGCTGAACTTGAAGTAGCCATCGATAATTCGCTGACTTTCGTGACTCATGGGTGTATTGGCGTCTTGTAGCCAATCAACGTCATCATTAGTTAATACGGCCCAGTTATAGCTGTCTTTTGCGGTGGAAACGCTGACGATATCATCGCCAACTGGCAGTTGGTTGAATAGCGTATCACCGTAGAGGATGTGCAGCGGTGCATTGAGTGAGTGTCCACTAATATTGAGTGCTGCCACCAGTGATGCCCCTAAGCTGAGTCCATCTGGTGTAGCGATAATTGTCACCTGATGTTGTTCAAGCCACTGGAGGTCAATCTCTGAGACCACATAAGACTCAGGTAAAGAGAGGTAGACTTTTACGCCTTGTGGTGCCAAAGCGACTTGATGCTGAAACAGGCGACGATTGCCTAACGGCAGAAAACTCGGAGGAATACGCCCAAATTCAGATTCCAACTCTTGGCCGACATAGGCACCAGACATAATTAGGAACATGATTTTTCCTTCTCAAAGAGTTGGTGGATCTCTTCCAAACTCATCGAGGCAAATTCGGAAGGGCGCACGGCACGATCATCAATGTAAAAGCCATCGTGTCCACACCAAGGTTTACCCACTAAAATTTCATCATAAGGCACTTGGTGTTTATCCAGCCACTCAGTAATGATAGGAAGCGTGTGGATATTGATTTTGCCGACGTTACCTTCATAAGTGCGCATATTACGCGCCGTCGAAATCACAATCTCAAACCCTTGTTGGTGGTACTCGCGAAGCTGCTCAATCACATCAAGCCGAGGTAGCACGTTACGATAATCGGAAGTATTGGCTTGGGTGAGAGTGCCGTCGAGGTCGACGATCAATTTTTTCATTGGACGAATTCCTTAGTAAAACCTAATTCGATCAAGGTGTTTTCGAGAGCCCCACGATTTTGCATCACAATCTCTAACGCATTTTTTCCGCATTGCTGCCGTTCTTGAACATCAGAAAACCAATGGTTCACCTGCTTGGCAATGGTTTCTGGTTGGTCAGCAATCACACAGGCATGTGCATTCATGAGTGCGTGGGTGATATCGGTAAAGTTGTAAAAGCTAGGGCCTGTAATGATGGGTTTTGCCAGTGCGGCAGGTTCAAGCAAATTATGCCCGCCGACTTTTTTGCCCACTAAACTGCCTCCCATAAAACACACATCAGAGGCTCCGAGTAATACCAGCATCTCGCCCATGGTATCGCCTAGATACACTTGAGTGTCGGAGGCTATTGTTTGTTGGCTGCTACGAGTTTGCACAGAAAAGAGACTGGCTGCGAGCTTATGCACCGCCGCAAAACGTTCAGGATGGCGCGGCACTAAAATCAAAAGAGCATCAGGATGCTGCTTGAGGATCGCTTGATGTGCCGCTAAGACGATTTCATCTTCGCTTTGATGCGTGCTTGCGGCTATCCAGATTGGGCGATGGTTTCCTAAAGCCGTTCTGAGCGCTTCACCTTGAGCAATCACCTCATCGGTGATGCTGATATCAAACTTAATCGAACCGGTAATTTTGATTTTTTTCTCTTCCACACCGAGCTGAATAAAACGCTGCGCATCGTCTGCGAATTGACACAACACTAGGCTGAGATGCTTCGTCATGCAGTTAAAAAATGGGCGAATTCGCTGATAACCGCGATAGGATTTCTCCGAAAGCCGTGCATTCACGAGAGTGATGGGCAAACCCGCTTTGGCTACTGCGTGTAGAGTATTTGGCCACAGTTCTGTTTCCACTATGATCAATTGGTAAGGTCGGATACGACGCAAAAAGCCTCTCACCGCAAAGGAAAAATCAATCGGGGTATAACGATGCTCAACCCAATCCGCCAATTTTTCCGCTTGTTCAGCACCCGTCGGGGTGGTGGTAGTCAGTAGAATTGGTGTATTTGGTGAACGTTGCTTAATTTGTTTGATCAAGGGCGTTACCGCTAAGGTTTCACCCACCGACGCGGCATGGATCCAAATCGGTGGGGTTGCGGTTTTTAGTGGTGGGGTAATGCCGAAATGCTCTTTCCAACGTTTTCCGACACTGGGTTTCCCCTGTCTACGGCGATAGAGGCCATACAGTAAAAACGGTGCAGCTAAAGTGAGTAAAAGCGTATAAAGCGTACGGAGCAGCATTATTTTTTCACGAGATCTTCGGGATTGATGTGTGTCCATTTACCACGAGGTTTATCAATGTATTGGAAGTATTCATTGGTGAACGTGCCCTGAATACATACGTATTTACGATCTTGGGTGTGAATCACCGCTTTAGCCGACAAAATGTTATTGAGCACTGTTGGCCCTGTGGAGTGATATACCCCCATGGAAGGCTCGTAGTGATTCACGTTATAAACCACCTGTTCAATGGTGGCCTGTAGATCTGGATTGTTTGGGGCGGTGGCAATGAAGTAGTTAGTGATCTCGGTATTATTTTTAATGCGAATATACAGCTCTTGTGAGTCGCCAAGCAGCTTATCGAGCGACCATACCAGCGTGGCATCAATATCCATATACACTCCACCATAGGTATTAAGTACCACTAAACGCCATAAATCGGCTTGGGCTGCACCGTTCGTGAGGCGTGAATAAGCGTCATAAACTTCTGGTGATGCATGTTCTTTTAAGAACTCACCACGCGCTTCGGTACTCACATAACGATAGTCACAGTTGAGCGACATCAGGCGGTTAAACAGATAGTTAAGGTAAACCGGTAGTGAAGCTTGATCGGTGAAGTTGGTTTGCCAAATAGTGCGCGGAATGGTGGCATTAGCGCGCATTTTTAGTTTGGCTGGTGAATAAGCGGGAATCGTAAAACGCAGCTTTGGAAACACCCAATGAAATGGGTAAGAGAGCATTTTAAATAGGTTGCCAGTCAGACGAATCAGTCGGTTGGCGATCAATACGGTTACTTTGCTCATATTCATTGTTCCTGTGTGTTTTTGGCTGCAGCCAAGCGCATTTTTAATGTTGTATCAATCGCTGAGGTAATTTGCTCAGTAGACGGTTTTTCACCATTCGCATTCATCACGATAGTATGCGCTTCATAGAGAGGGGTGTAACGAAAGGGAACCGTAGCATAAAAAATTCCCACCGTTGGTGTGTGAGTTGATATTGCCACGTTTCGGATGCCCGTATCGGGGGCAATCACCAGAGTCGCTTTCGCAATGAAGGTGACTAAGTCATCAAGAGGCAAACATGGTTGAATCGTTAACGAGCCATTGTCGGCTAGGTCTTGTAAATACTCACCTTTTTCAAACTCATTCTTTCCTTCAAGAAAGACATGTTTCACATTCGGTTGTTGTTGAATAGTTTGCTCAATCACTGCCCGCATCTCAGGCTTAGTTAAAATTTTGCGCAGCTGGGAGGCACCACTGAAATAGACGATATACGGAGCGGTATGATCGCAGATCTGCCTATTGTCAGGGTAAGCAAAATCAAGCGGATAACTCGGGTTGTGGCCAAGGATTTTCAGCATATCGAGCATGCATTCCACTTCCGGTTGAAAATCAGAGCGAAAGACTGCCAAGTTATACAAAGTGCCACATAAAAAGGGTTTGTAAGGAAAGCCCACTTTGAGTTTCGCTTTAGTCAGTAATGTCATCCAGTAAGAGCGATTCGTACCAGCCACATCAAAGATAATGTCTTGTGCTTCCAGTTGGTTATAGTCTTGCCATTTTTGCTTGAGTGACAGCTGTTTTGAATCATCGCGGCTTTTCATTATTACTGTTTTGTCCGCTAGCTCTGAGGGGGTTCCATAGAGGTAGTTTGACACTGTGACCAAGGTGATTTCGGCATTAGGAAAGAACTTTCTAGCCTCAACTAAAAAGGGGCGCACAATGACTTGGTCGCCAAGTGCTGCATGACGAATGACAGCAATTTTCTTAACTGCTAGAGGGTTAAAATGGTCATTTAAGTATTGGCGTGCCGCTTTCGAAGCATAAGCACCTTTTTCAAACCAGAGGTGTTTCATGAATCTTTTCCAATAAATTTATCTAAAGCTTTAATGACTTGTGCAGGTTTTAGTTGATTTAAGCAATTTAAATGTTCTAACGGACAAACTCGCTTAAAGCACGGACGACATTCGATCTCTGTATGTACGACTGCCAGTTTATCCGTCAGTGGTGGCGTATATTTGGGAGAGCTTGAACCATAAATTGCCACAATGTTACAACCAACAGCGGCTGAAACATGCATTAGACCAGAATCGTTACTGACCACAGTATGGCAAGCTGCAAGCAGATCAACGGCTTCGATGAGAGAGGTTTCGCCGGCGAGATTAGCGCAGTATTCCTGTTGCTCTTCACTTAAAGCCTGTTGAATTTGGGTGGTGACGGAGTGATCTTTTGCTGAGCCAAAAAGCCATACTTGAAAACCTTGCTCAATAGCATAACGAGCAACTTCAGCGTAGTAATGATCAGGCCAGCGTTTCGCGGGGCCAAATTCTGCACCAGGACATAGTCCAATGACAGGACGCGATGAGACTAAACCGAGTCGCTGTCGAGCGGCTTGCTGCGCAATCGAGTCGATGATGAGTTTAGGCCTTGGGCAACGTTCTAACGAAACATCGGCAAGCATCGTGGCTTTTGGGTGGGCCAAGGCAACATATCTTTCCACCATATATTGGAAAACACGCTTATTTGGGCGCAAATCATTGAGCAAACCATAGCGAAATTCCCCTTTCCAGCCGGTACGTTTTGGAATGTTAGCAAACCAAGGGATCAAGGCTGATTTGGCTGAATTAGGTAGCACAATGGCATGGGTATACCGATTATCGCGCAGCTCACACCCAATCGCCCGGCGCCCAAGCAGATTGAAAGCACCATGACCGATAGTCATTTCAATCGCTTGATTGACCTCAGGCATGCGTTCCAAAATTGGCTTACACCAAGCAGGAGCTAATACGTCAATCTGTGCATCAGGGTGCTGCTGTTTTAGGCGCTGGTACAAGCTTTGTGACATGACCATATCACCTACCCAAGAAGGGCCAATAACAAGAATTTTCATTTGCCTACAATGCTCTCATCAATTCGTCGTGAGAATAGCATACTGGTATAAAGATGATAACCTGCCTGTTGTTAAAGTCATGCTTATCAAATTGATTACCGTAGACAAAAACGTTCTAACTTAAATACAAATATGCTCTAATTACCCCATACTGAAGTAATGAGAAGAACAACACTGGATTTCAAAAATGAAAATCTTTGTGATTAGCCTCAAACGCTCTCCAGAAAGGAGAGATAACATTAAGAGACAATTTGATGTTCTGGGATTAGAGTTTGAGTTTTTTGATGCTGTCGATGGAAGAGTTGAACCCCCACATCCTCTGTTTTCTAACTATAACTACTTTAAGCGGTTATGGTTGACGAGTGGTCGAATGCCATCCAAAGGAGAGTTAGGCTGCTATGCTAGCCATTATCTACTCTGGGATAAATGCGTAAAACTTAATGAATCTATTTTAGTGATTGAAGATGATGCAGCAATAAATAGCAAGTTAGTAGATCTCTTCCCTACGATAGAGAGGAAAGTACATGAGTATGGTTTTTTGAGATTAGAACCAGAGACGGAAAGGTGTCAACTTTTCACTAAAGAATATAACGGTAGTTATCAGATAGCCTTTATGAGTAATAATTTTGGAGGGACACGTTCATATGCAATCTCTCCTAATGCAGCTAATAAGCTATTATTAGGTTCTAAACAGTGGTGTATGCCAGTAGATAACTATATAGGCTCGTTGTATATACATCATATGCCATCTTATTTATTTAAACCTTACGTTGTTGAAAATCCAGAGGACTTTGGAACTACCATCCAATTAAATGAAGAGGCTGAAGCTAAGTGGTTTCGAAAGCCAATTCGCGAGGCCTATTCTATGTATAGAAAGATTATAATGTCTTACCACAATAGAAAAATGATATGATAAATAGTAAAATAAATAAACTTTGGATTAAGGTTGAAGATTTAATCATATATTCACCATTTATTGTGACATTTATGGTTATATTTAACATTCCAGACTCAAAGCATTTTTTTTCTAGGGTTACTATAGTTTCTGCGCTTTACTGTGCAGCGCGATTTTATCCATTATGGAAAGTGGATTTAAAAAAGAAAAAAATAATTATAATTGGCTCCTTTATCTTTTGCGGGTATTTTTTTTTCATGCAATACATTAATGAGGGTAACTCAGATTTTCCTCGTTCGATATTGTACATTTTTCTTTACTTTTTGTTTTTCCCTTTAATAAGGTTTAATCAGAAGTTTGTTTTTTATTTATTAATTGCATCTTCGATTTTTTTGGGAATGAATGCATGTTATCAAGTTTTTTTTCTTGAGATTGATAGGGCTGGTTTTTTAGCTATAAACCCCATACCGTACTCCTATTTTTCAGGGGTTTGTTTAATAGCTTTACTTTATTTCACCTTGAAGTTTAATGATAAAACATTGGCTGAGATAATACTGTCTTTTATTGGGATTTTATTGTCATTTTACTCCATCATCTTAACTCAAACACGAGCAACTTTACTTTCAATATTGATTGTTTTTGTTTTTTTAACTATTTTATCTGTAATTAAGGCTCCATCGCGAGTGAATATTTTCAGCATGCTAATAGGATATATAGTTTTTCCTATGATGCTATGGAGTATTCCAATAGTACAGCAAAGAATAACAGATGCTGTAATTCAGGTTCATAACTATGAAAATAGTGACTATAAGTCATCATCGGGTATACGTATAAAATTGTGGGAGGCTGGTTTAGATATAGCATCAGGTAATATTATATTAGGTACAGAAAGAAATTTGGTAAAGGCTATTTCTTCAGAGAGAATTTCTGATAACATATATCCATATTATTTAAGTGACTTTTTAATTCATCCTAATCCTAATTTTCATAATCAATATATTCAAGCGTTCGTTGATAGTGGGTTATTAGGTTTGATTTTGATTTTGTTTTTTATTTTCTTTCCGAGTGTTTCTTTATTTAATTCTAAATGTTATTGTTCTAAGCTATTTGGTATGTCTATTTCTATGTTTACCGCCATATGCTTATGGTTTGATTCATTATTCTTATATAATCATACGGTAATTTTGTATGGTTTGGTTTGTATGATTCTATTTGGGGTTAGATTTGATGAAAAAGAAAAACTATAAAATTGCATTGCAGTTTTTTGGTCACCTAAGAAGTTATCGTGAAACGTTTCCTTACCAAATAGAACATATTATTTCTGAATATGATTGTGATATATTTATTCATACATGGGAAACAGAAGAGCATAATGATCCAACATGGCATAAATCAGTGCCAGAAAGTGGGCCTATAATTATAACTAATCGTCAAGATTTGATCGAATATTACCAACCTATGGCATTAGAAATTGAAGATAATTCAATTGTTGTTCAGCAAGGCTATTTTAATGGAAATAATAATATTCTTTTACGTTCAATGAAAGCTATGCTCCATTCCCAGCAAAAGGTGAACGAGCTTAGAAGAGAATATTCATTAAGTCATTCTATTGATTATGATTTCGTTATTACACTAAGACCAGATGTCATGCCATTGTGTAGGCTGAATTTGGATGATTATATCCAAGAGTTTGAATTTGCAAAAAATGTGTGTATTCATTTTTCTAATGGTGCGCATCAACACTCACAGGGAAATAAAAAGATATACACTCCTCTTGCGTCTGACATATTTTATATTAGTACTCCTCAGACGATAGATAGTGTATTTAATGGTAATGTGAATTTCTTTAATCGATTTTATATGGACTTTAATAAAGTTAATCTTGGTGGAATTAGTGCTCCCGAGGCAAGCTTTAATGAGATGTTATTACAGTGTGGAGTAATCTCTCGATTTTATGAATTCCCATACGCAGTAGTCAGAACTACTGGTAATAACCATTTGAAAGTTAGTTTTGAAGTAATGGGAAAGTTTGAGAAAAAAGTTGATATGCCAACTTATCTACATGGCCTTGATAGGAAAGAAAAAAAAACCTCTATGTATAAGCTTTTTTCTAAGCTGAGTAACGAAAGAATAGGAAAGATTCAAAAAGAAATTAACCGTTTTAAGCGGCAGTTAGATGCTTTTTCTGATTGGTTAAAGCAGATTAAAGAATCTCGCTGAAGGTTAACTTATCAATAAGTTAATTTTTCCTCCCAGTTGATGTTGTTTTGAATAACTTTGGCTGGGTTACCAACAGCAATAACATTAGTTTCTATTGATTTTGTGAGTGTTGAATTTATCCCCACTATAGAGTTGTTACCAATGTGAACACCTTTTAATATGGTAACATTATCTGCTAACCATACATGCGATCCGATATAAATATTTTTAGCCGAATTAATTCGTTTTCCATCATGTAAAATATCATGACCATCACTGGTCATGATTTTTATATTTCGTGAGAGCATGCAGTCATTGCCGATCTTAAGATTGGTGTTGCGTTCTCGACAAGAGATAAAGCAATTTTGCCCAATAACACAATTGGCTCCTATTTCTAATAGACAATTATTGCCATTGAGCTCGATGGAGACGCCTTTTAAATTTGCACCATCATGAATAATTAGTTGGTTATTATTGCCATTGACATAAATATCGCAATAGCGAATACGAGTATTTTTACCTATTTGAATGCTGTTGTTAGGTTTTACCCGAATTTTATTACGTAGTTTTGCAATTAAACCAAAGCCAGCCATCTGCAACCTCTTATTATTTTTTGTTCATTTTTCTAAATAGATAATTCCCTTTCACTTTTCGCCACAGACCAAAAGTGTCGGTTCTTGGAAAAATCGCAATCCGACGAATTTGATAGGGATCTTGATGCATCAAAAGTGGACCACTGTTGGTCGCTACGGCAAATGGGTAACCTAGCTCCTTAGCCAGTTGTTTAGAGGTTGTATCATGGTCACCATAAGGATAAGCAAAGGAAGTCAGTGGCTCTCCGATTAGCGCTTCAAGTTCGAGTTTGTTGCGTAATATCTCTTCGCGTTGTTCTGATTCGCTGAGCTTACTCAAAAAGGGATGAGTCATCGTATGACCCCCAATTTCTACTAATCCAGAGTCATGTAACGCTTTAACTTGCTCCGGTGACATCAAAGGCACCACTTTTTCTGGGTTGTCACTAACTTCGACATCCCAGCGATTAAAATTCTCGCCAGTCACCACATACACCACGGCTTTAAATTGATACTTTTTGAGCAGCGGTAGTAACAACTCATAGTTGTCGCGATAGCCATCATCAACGGTAATCATGATAAAACGCTTACCCGGTTGTAAGCGATGAATAAATCCCTTCTCGGCTAGGTCTTTAAAGGTTAAAGTTTCAAACCCCATTTTCTTGAGTAACTGAAAATGTTTCTCAAGCTGCTTCACATGTAAATAGGTTCCATGCACCCCTTTTTCGCTGTCATCACGAATAAAGCGATGATACATGATGATGGGGACTTCTCGCTGTAACTTGCTGACGTAGACGGTTTGATAAAGGCTTTCAAGCTCATCAACAATCGCTTGTAAATCATAGTTAAGCCTGATCTGCTCGGTGATCTCTTGAGCACAGTGTGGCTGACTTAGGCCTTGTTCAATTAAAGCGGGAATCTGCTGGAAATCAATCGCCAAATCTTGTGGGCCAATATCACCAAAGTTGGTTGCCATGGCTTGGTTAAGATTTTCCAGTTTGATAATGCCCACACAGCTTGCTTCACCAATCGCAAGGGTCGGGCGGCCACACAGTAGTGCTTCAATCGCGACTCGCCCTGCACCAATCACTAAATCTGATTGAGCCATTACTTGTTCAACGTTAGCGCTGTAGCCGGGAAATGAGACTTTATCTTGCAGTGCGCTAAAACGCTCGGTCAATGGTGTACCAGTGATCACTTGAACTTGGTAGCGGTCGAGGTCTAAACACTCGGTTAGCAACCTATAGCAAAGTTCACCTTTCGGGCCACTGAGTCGGCCAATGATAGAGATAACAGGCTTAGGATTATTGGGTGCAGCGCTGCGTTTAAAGGTACCTGTTTCTATCCCATTACGGCTTACGTGCAGTTGGCTCTCTGGTACATCGAGATCTTTGATTAATTGCTCTCGTATTGCTTCGCAAACAGGCAGTGCTTTATCTCCCATTGCATGGAATTTTTTGCGTGAAGCATGTACCGGTTGACGACCATGTACCGTGGTAACCATAGGGGTATTAGTCAAGCGGCAGGCAATATGGCAACTCCAGCTTGACGCTCGTGAGTGAGCATGGACCAACTGGATCTGATGTTTCTTGATCAGGTAAACCAGATAGGCAACATGCCAAAAGCGCCGTGGGATGCTGCGTTTATTAAAGCGCAGTTTAAAAAATAGGCCATCGCGAGCTTTGGTGAGCGTATCGGAAACATAAAATACCTGATGGCCACGTCGAGTGAGCTCATTACCCACACTAGTGGCGTACACCTCGGCTCCCGTCACTTCGAGTTGGGATAGGGCCATCAAAATATTCATCTAAACTCCAATTTCCACATCTGGTTATACGCCCCTTTAGGAGCCAATTTTTTACACCTTCCCTTTTGGGAGGCAATTCTTCTATTTCTCCCCTCTCTACAAGGGGTTAATTCCGTTTGTTCCTCCCCCTTTTAGGGGGGAGGGGGTAGGAGTATCCCTTACTTTCGATTAATCAGCGCCATATATTCAGCGACACCTTCAGCCACACTCTTGAATTGTACATCACAGCCAGCTGCGCGAAGTTTGGTAAGGTCAGCCTCCGTAAACTCTTGATAAGCACCTTTAAGATGGTCTGGGAATGGAATGGTTTCGACTTCGCCGCGACCATGGAATGTGATCACCGCTTTCGCCACTTCGTTGAACGATTCCGCTTTACCTGTACCACAGTTGAAAATGCCGGATACGCCATTATCTAAAAACCACAAATTGACCGCAGCGACATCGCCGACATACACGAAATCACGTTTGAAGTTCTCACTGCCAGCAAATAGTTTCGGATTTTCACCCGCGTTCATTTGATTGTTCAAATGAAAGGCAACCGAAGCCATCGAGCCTTTATGCTGCTCACGAGGACCGTATACGTTGAAGTAACGAAAACCGGTAATTTGCGATAAGGTTTCACCGTGTTGTTTAGCATCGAGCCATAGGCGTCGCACATAGTTATCAAATTGCTGCTTCGAGTAACCGTAAACGTTGAGTGCACCTTCATACTGCGGCTCTTCAATAAAGGTATCGGTTTCACCATAAGTGGCTGCTGAAGAAGCATAAAGGAAGGGAATTTCACGATCTAAGCAATAATGCAGCAGCTCTTTAGAGTATTCATAGTTGTTGAGCATGACATATTTGCCATCCCATTCTGTGGTCGCAGAGCAAGCACCTTCATGGAAAATGGCGTCAATGGACCCGAAATCATCACCGGCCATGATCTGAGCTAGGAAGTCATCTCGATCCATATAGTCAGCAATCTGTAGGTCAACCAAATTTTTGAACTTACGACCATTTTTCAAATGATCGACGACCAGAATGTCAGTGATACCACGCTCATTAAGCGCTTTGATAATGTTGCTGCCAATCATGCCAGCGCCGCCAGTTACGATAATCATTATGAATTCCTATAGATGCGAACAGTTGCACGCATTATAGCCTGTCATTTTCTTACTGTAATCACAAAATCTAAGCTCCGTCTTTTGAGGGCTCGCCCTGTAAGAGGTTTTGGTTTAAACTCCTTGGCAAAATGCATGTTGTATAACGCTATTAGGAGCGAGACCTAAGGGCGGTAGCGTGTCAAAAATTTGTACTTCTATACTGCAGGAGCAATCAGTGAGTTCATTAGCCAATACCCCTCCCGTTCAGCCGCCACAATACCCACATTACGCCTATCCTGCTAATGATGAAATTGATTTAAGAGAGCTTTTTTCAGCCCTATGGCAAGGAAAGTGGCTAATCATTATGACCACATTGCTTTTTAGTTTGACCGCCATAGGCTATGCATTAACCGCTCAAGAATGGTGGAGTGCCAAAGCAACCGTTAGCCAGCCACAATTGCAAGGTATTGCTAGTTATCAACAGGCGGTAAAGCGTTATCAACCTCTGTTTGATGTGTATCAAGAAGATGGCACCATTATTGTCAGTAATGCATTAGATAGCTTGGTTGCCCCTAAGCTCATTTTTCAGCAGTTTATTCAAACGTTTAATGCTAACGGCACCAAACGCCGCTTTATGCAAAATAACCCTACTTTTTTAACTTTACAAAAGCAGATGCTGGAGCAAACCAATGATCCGGAAGTTATTCAGAAGCTATACGAGGAGTGGTTTGATCGCATTCAAGCATCTGCTGTCGATAAAAACACCAACGACATATTCACCTTAAGCTTTCAGTCTGTCGATAAAGCCAGCAGCCTAACCTTACTTAATGACTATGTTCAGTTTGTTAACCAAACCCTTAATCAGCAGCTCAATGATGATTTAATTAGTACCTTGGCAGCAAAATATGGCGAGTTGACACAGCAAGAGAAGAACTTACTTCAACAAGCACAATTACGTTTACAGGTTGAATTAGAGCGCACTCAATATGCATTAACGATTGCTGAAGCGGCTGATATTAAACAGCCAGTACAAAATTTAGGTGAGCAAGAGCTTTTTGCGATTAATATTGGTAGCCGCGCCTTAAAAGCTAAAGTGGACGCTTTAAAATCGATTAAAGATTTGAGTGTGTTTGAGCCAAGACTGGCTATTTTACAAAGTAAGCTGAGCCAATTTGACTTAGAAATGCTGAGTGCAGAGCCTAAGTGGTCGGTAAACGGTTTTTACTATTTAGACCAACCGGAACAACCACTCACTCGGGATAAACCTAAGCGTGCTTTGATTGTGGTGCTTGGTGGTTTGCTTGGTGGAATGCTGGGGGTGGCGATTGTTTTGGTGAGATTTGCGTTTAAAAGCGAAGAGGAAAAGACTTAAGACTCAGAGTAATCGAAACGTAATAATTAGGTAAGACACTTGGCTCCCTTGCATTCTTGCATTGCGTGAATGCTCGTGTGGTTTTCGTGATTTGATAATTTAAACTAGGTTGGAAAATGTCCAAGAAGAAAGTCTTGACGGTGTTTGGTACTCGCCCAGAAGCAATAAAGATGGCCCCTCTGGTTCATGCATTGGCAATAGATGAGCGTTTTGAAGCTAAATGTTGCGTAACAGCTCAGCATCGTGAAATGCTAGATCAAGTTTTGGAGTTATTTGAAATAATGCCAGACTATGATCTCAATTTGATGAAAGCTGGCCAAACGCTTAATGAAGTAACGACGAGGATCCTATTAGGGTTAAAACCTGTATTAGAAGATTTCAAACCCGATGTGGTATTAGTCCATGGTGATACAGCAACCACCTTTGCAGCTAGCCTTGCCGCCTATTATGAGCAAATTGCTATTGGACACGTTGAGGCTGGTCTGCGCACTGGTAATATCTACTCACCATGGCCAGAAGAAGCGAATCGTAAGCTTACTGGTGCGTTAACTAAGTACCACTTTGCCCCTACAGAGACTTCAAAGCTAAACTTACTACAAGAAAACTACTTAGAACAGAATATTTTCGTAACTGGAAATACGGTGATTGATGCGTTGCTAATGGTGAAAGAGAAAATTGAGCAAAATGCAGATCTCAAAGCTGCCTTGGCCGCACAATTCCCTTATCTGGATGAGAACAAAAAACTTATCTTAGTTACTGGCCATCGCCGTGAAAGCTTTGGTGATGGATTTGAGCGTATTTGTGAAGCGTTGGCACAAATAGCCCAACTGCACCCTGAGGTGCAAATTCTCTACCCAATGCACCTAAACCCGAATGTACGTGAGCCAGTGAATCGCATTCTTGGTAGTGTGAAAAACGCGCTACTGATTGAGCCGCAGCAATACCTGCCTTTTATCTATTTAATGGACCGTGCACATATTATTCTCACTGATTCGGGTGGAATCCAAGAAGAAGCTCCCTCCCTTGGTAAACCAGTGCTGGTTATGCGCGATACCACCGAGCGGCCTGAAGCGGTAGCTGCTGGGACAGTTAAATTGGTGGGGACCGACGTAGAAAAAATCGTCTTCAACATTAGTACCTTGCTGACCGATAGCGAAGCCTATCAAGCAATGAGCTATGCTCATAACCCGTACGGCGATGGTAAAGCGTGTCAGCGAATTCTAGATTCACTGTGCAAGTAGCTCAGGGAAACCGCATGAAGGTCGTCGATATATAAGGGCTGCGGTGTTGCTTAGAATTAGTTACCAATGCTTCCTTAATCTCAGTTTTTTGATGTAACCCGATGAAATTTAAGATCACCTTGTAGATCATTTCAGTTGTTTTGTAATTGCTCCTAGACAATATAGGAGCCTACATATGAGCGAGTTAATCAACCCATTTATGCATTTCCAAATCATTAAAGACTATCGACAAGAAAGCAAAGTAGAACACAAATTATCAGACATTATTTTGCTGACAATTTGTGGTGTTTTGTCGGGTCACGATGGCTGGGATGGCATTATCGATTTTGGTAATGCTCGCTTAGATTTCCTTAAACGATATGGTCACTTTGAAGCTGGAATTCCTTCTGCGGATACGCTGTCTCGCGTGATGGGTATGATTAATCCTGTCGCTTTGCAAAGAAGCTTCATTGCTTGGATGAAGGACTGCCATACACTGACGGATGGTGAAGTGATTGCCATCGACAGTAAAACATTACGCGGCTCTTATGACCGCTCAAAAGGCAAGGGAACGATCCATATGGTGAACGCTTTTGCTACAGCAAATGGAATGAGCATTGGACAACTGAAGGTTGATTCTAAGAGTAACGAGATTACCGCGATCCCCAAGCTACTAGACTTGCTAGATGTAAAAGGCTGCTTGATTACGATTGATGCCATGGGCTGCCAAAAGAAAATAGCGCAAAAAATCCGTGATAAAGAATCGGATTATTTATTGGCGGTCAAAGGCAATCAGGGAATGCTTGAGCAAGCTTTTGATGATTATTTTCGAATGGACATGCTTCAAGACTTCGACGGTAGTTCTTATAGTACCCAAGAAAAAAGTCACGGAAGAATAGAAACAAGAGTGGCTTTAGTGAATCGCGATTTGTCGGTTTTGGGTGATATTGAACATGAATGGCCTGGGCTTAAATCAATGGGCATCGTGGCTTCAATTCGACAAGAATCGGCAGTAGCAACAGAGCAAGATGTGAGTATTCGTTACTACATATGCTCTAAAGAATTGGAAGCTCAAACGTTACTTGAAGCGACACGTTCTCACTGGGGTGTAGAGGTCATGCATTGGTCACTTGATACTGCATTTTGTGAGGACAATTCGCGTATTAGAGCGGACGATCGAGCAGAGGCTTTTGCAAGGATCAGGCAGATATGCTTGAACCTATTAAAGAGCGAAACCACGTTTAAAGGTGGTATCAAACGTAAACGGATGCACTGCGCAATGGACGAAAAGTACCTAAGTAAGGTTCTTGAAAGCCTTACGTGACGGTGATGTTCATGCGGTTTCCGTGGCAAGTAGCTTTGAAAATACCTCCTAGAACCTAATTTATAAACTTCATCTTTAGGACTTATAAACATGTCTTTTGAAACCATTTCAGTGATTGGCTTAGGCTACATTGGTTTACCTACTGCAGCGATGTTTGCATCACGTAAAAAGAAAGTGATCGGTGTGGATATTAATCAATATGCTGTTGATACCATTAATCAAGGTAAAATTCATATCATGGAACCGGATCTAGATATGATGGTGCACACTGCAGTTAGTAGTGGCTACTTAAAAGCGACTACCAAACCAGAAGCAGCAGATGCCTTTCTGATTGCAGTTCCCACACCATTTTTGCCTTGTACAGATGGTGATATTCCCGCACCGGATCTCTCTTATATTGAAGCTGCGAGTAAAGCGATTGCTCCTGTTTTAAAGAAGGGCGATCTAGTGATTCTAGAGTCGACTTCACCAGTTGGTGCGACAGAGCAAATGGCTGAATGGTTGTCTAATGTACGTTCTGATTTAACATTTCCGCAAACACACGGTGAAAAAGCTGACATTAATATTGCACACTGCCCTGAACGCGTTCTTCCAGGGCATGTTGTTCGTGAGCTTATTGAAAATGATCGTGTGATTGGTGGTCTGACTCCAACATGTTCAGAGCGTTCAGTTGAGCTTTACAGGACGTTTGTTCAAGGTGAGTGCCTTATAACTAATGCGAGAACGGCTGAAATGGCTAAACTCACCGAAAATAGTTCTCGCGATGTTCAAATTGCTTTTGCAAACGAGTTATCTATTATTTGTGATAAGCTAGATATTAACGTGTGGGAGCTTATTGCCTTGGCGAATCGTCACCCTCGTGTAAATATTTTACAACCAGGGCCTGGAGTTGGTGGTCATTGTATTGCCGTAGACCCTTGGTTCATCGTTTCAAAAACGCCAGAAGAAGCAAAAATCATTCATGCGGCAAGAAAAGTCAATGATGGCAAGCCAAGCTGGGTTATTAGTAAAACTAAAATGGCTATTGCAGACTTTCTACAAGAGAATACGGATAAAACTGCAAAAGATATTACAATTGCATGCTATGGGTTAGCTTTTAAACCTGATATAGATGATTTGCGAGAAAGTCCTGCAATGCAAATCGTAAAAGAAATCGCATCTTCACATGCTGGTAAAGTTATTGCCGTTGAACCTAATATCCATCAATTACCTAGTTCATTGGAAAAACAAGTAGCTCTACAGAGCTTTGAAGTTGCAAAGGTTACTGCTGATATTCACGTATTGCTCGTTGATCATACTGAGTTTAAATCAGAGCCTTTAAATACAAAGCATTTAGTAGATACAAAAGGTATCTGGCTATGAGTTATCACATTGAAATTCAGCCAGCAGGGGTAAGTTACAGGAGTGAAGATAATTTACTTGATGACGCTCTGAATAGTTCATTTCCTCTAGAACATAGTTGTAAAACTGGTGACTGCGGAGTATGTATAGCTGAAGTTGTATCTGGCGAAATTGAAAACGAGTATGGTGAGTTAGTTACAAGTGGGGCTGTTTTGACTTGCCAGTCGAAGCCAAAATCGAATGCAGTTTTAAAAGCGAATTATTATCCAGAGTTAGCACATCTCAAAGAACAGATTCTGCCTTGTAAACTTGTGAGCATCAATTATCCCGTTAAAGATATTGCAATACTGAGGCTTCGCTTCCCACCAACGAGTAAGTTCGACTACTTACCTGGGCAATATGTTGATTTAATGTTTAAGGGGATAAAGCGTAGTTATTCTATTGCTAATACACAGTCAGACAGTAAAGAAATTGAGCTTCACATACGTCGAGTGCCTCAAGGCAAGATGTCTGAACTTATTTTCGGTCAAGTAAATGAAAATCAACTCATGAGAGTTTCGGGACCGAAAGGCACTTTTTTTATTAGAAACGGAAATGGACCTTTAATATTTGTTGCGACAGGAACGGGAATTGCACCTATCAAGGCGATGACTGAACAGCTGATAAAATGTCAAGATACAAGGAGTATCTATATTTATTGGGGGATGCGTTACATTACAGAATTATATTTTGAGGAATTGCACGAGTTGGCGAACTCCTACGAACATATCCATTTTTCTCCTGTCTTGTCGAGAGAAATGAACAGTGGAAAATATCGAAAAGGTTATATACAAGATGCAGTGCTAAGTGATTTTAGCTCTTTAGAAAATGTTTCCGTTTATGCTTGTGGGTCACCAAATATGATCAAATCAGCAAAGGCACTCTTAATCGAAAATGGCCTACCATCAGAGCATTTTTACTCTGATGCTTTTATACCTGCAAAATAATTACCAAAGTGAGTTGGAGAACAAATGAAAGCAGTAATTTTAGCAGGCGGCTTGGGTACACGCTTAAGTGAAGAAACCGCCGTTAAGCCAAAACCTATGGTAGAAATTGGTGGTATGCCAATCCTTTGGCACATCATGAAGCAGTATTCTACTCATGGTATTAACGATTTCGTGATTTGCTGTGGTTACAAGGGGTATGTCATCAAAGAGTATTTTGCGAACTACTTTTTGCATATGTCTGATGTGACTTTTGACATGAAACAAAATGAAATGATCGTTCACCGTAAGAGAGCCGAACCATGGTCTGTGACGTTGGTGGATACTGGTGATAATTCTATGACGGGAGGTCGCTTGAGACGTGTTGCTGAGCACGTTAAAGATGAACAAGCCTTTTGTTTTACCTATGGCGATGGTGTCGGTGACATAGACATCCAAAAAACGATCGATTTTCACTTTTGTCATGGTAAAAAAGCGACGTTAACCGCGACGTATCCACCAGGGCGCTTTGGTGCACTCGATATTCAGAAAGGCCAAGTCAACAGTTTTAAAGAGAAACCTAAAGGTGACGGAGCCATGATCAATGGTGGTTTCTTCGTACTGTCGCCTCAAGTTCTTGATTACATCGATGGTGATAGTTGTGTATGGGAGCAATATCCATTGAATCAGCTGGCAGAAGAGGGGGAGCTCATGGCCTATGAGCACCAAGGCTTCTGGCAGCCAATGGATACATTGCGCGACAAAGTCTACCTTGAAGAATTATGGCAAAGTGGCAAGGCCCCTTGGAAAAATTGGGAGCGATGATGAATCCTGCATTTTGGCAAGGTAAACGTGTATTTATTACGGGTCATACTGGTTTTAAAGGTGGTTGGCTTTCACTATGGCTTCAAGAAATGGGCGCGTTAGTGAAAGGCTATTCCCTTTCAGCACCTACCACTCCTAGCTTGTTCGAAGAAGCCAAGGTATGGGCAGGCATGAACACAGAAGAAGGCGACATTCGCGACTTTACACATTTACGACAAAGTATGTACGAGTTTAAGCCAGAAATTGTTTTCCATATGGCTGCTCAGCCACTGGTTCGCCTTTCATATCAACAACCGATGGAAACCTACTCCACCAACGTTATGGGAACGGTGTACTTGTTGGAGGCGGTTAAGCAAATCGGTGGTGTTAAGGCAGTGGTTAACATCACGTCGGATAAGTGTTATGAAAACCGTGAATGGGTATGGGGTTATCGCGAAGATGAGCCTATGGGGGGCTATGATCCTTACAGCAACAGCAAAGGCTGTGCAGAGCTCGTTGCATCCGCTTACCGCCAATCTTTCTTTAACAAAGAACAATACACTCAACATGGTTGCGCATTAGCGTCGGTTCGTGCGGGTAATGTGATTGGGGGTGGTGATTGGGCAGAAGACCGCTTAATCCCTGATATGCTTAAAGCTTTTTCTCAAGATCAGAGCGTTGAAATTCGAAGCCCGCACGCAATTCGCCCTTGGCAACATGTGCTAGAACCACTGTCTGGTTACATTGCCATTGCAGAAAAACTGTATACCGATGGCCCAGACTATGCGGAAGGCTGGAATTTTGGACCGAAAGATGAAGACGCAAAGCCAGTTGAGTGGATCGTCAATCGCTTGAGAGAGTATTGGGGGAATGGTGCGCAATGGCACTTGAGTGCGGGAGAGCATCCTCATGAGGCGCATTACCTTAAACTGGATTGCTCAAAGGCGAAAATGCGCCTTAAGTGGCAGCCTGTTTGGGATTTAGACACCACATTAGAAAAGATCGTCGCTTGGCAAAAAGCATGGCTTGCAAAAGAAGACATGCACCAATACACGATCAATGAAATCAAACAATATATGAAAGCACGAGTAGGTAAAGAGTAATGTCGAAAGAACAGTTGAGAAGCCAGATCGCTGAGTTAGTCGCTCAGTATGCTGCGATTGAGTTTGCGCCGAAGATGTTTATCGGCGGTGAGAGTGTCGTGCCGCCATCAGGTAAAGTACTAGGAGCAAAAGAGCTACAGTTGATGGTTGATGCATCGCTCGATGGATGGTTAACGACAGGGCGCTTTAACGAACAATTTGAAAAGCGCTTAGCAGAGTATATTGGTGTTCCTTACCTATTAACCACAACTTCTGGCTCTTCAGCAAACCTACTCGCTTTGACTGCGCTGACATCCCCTAAGCTTGGTGACCGTCAATTAAAACCGGGTGATGAAGTGATTACCGTCGCTGCCGGCTTCCCAACAACGGTGAACCCAACGATTCAAAATGGTTTGGTACCAGTTTTTGTCGATGTAGACATTCCGACATACCAAATTAAGCCAGAAATGATTGAAGCAGCGGTCTCTGAAAAAACCAAAGCCATCATGGTTGCGCATACATTGGGTAATACCTTTGATCTGACCGAAGCTCGCCGTGTCGCAGATAAGTACAACTTGTGGTTAATTGAAGACTGTTGTGACGCACTGGGTTCAACCTATAACGGCCAGATGGTCGGTACATTTGGTGATATTGCGACAGTAAGCTTCTACCCTGCCCACCACATTACAATGGGTGAAGGTGGCGCCGTATTTATGAAAGATAAAGAACTGCGCAAGCTGGTTGAATCATTCCGTGACTGGGGGCGTGATTGTTACTGCCCACCGGGTTGTGATAATACTTGCGGTAAACGTTTTGACCAGCAGTTAGGCTCGTTACCGGATGGTTATGACCACAAATACACCTACTCGCACTTAGGTTACAACCTAAAAATTACCGACATGCAAGCAGCCTGTGGCCTCGCTCAGATGGACCGTGTCGAAGATCTCGTGCAGAAACGTAAAGATAACTACGCCTACCTAAGAGCGGGCTTGGTCTCATGTGAAGAGTTCATTATTCTGCCGGAAGCAACAGAAAACTCGGATCCATCTTGGTTTGGTTTCCCAATCACAATTCGCCCTGAGAGTGGCATTGAGCGTGTGGATCTATTGAAGTTCATGGATCAATTCAAGATTGGTACTCGCTTACTCTTTGCGGGGAACTTAACCCGTCAACCCTATTTTGAGCATGTGAATTACCGCGTGGTTGGTGAGTTAACCAATACAGATTTAATTATGAATAATACTTTCTGGATTGGTGTATACCCAGGCTTAGCTAAGGAGCAGTTAGATTTTGTGATTGAGAAATTCGAAGAATTTTTTGGTGTAAGCTTTTAGACATTAATGATATGGAAACAGTGTTAATAACTGGAGGGACAGGGTTTGTAGGAAAAAGACTTGTTACCTCACTGCTAAATAAGGGTTATAAGGTAATTCTTTTAGTCAGAAAGTCTTCGGATATCTCGGTTCTAGATGTCTCTTCAGATA
Source organism: Vibrio metoecus (assembly GCF_009665255.1). NCBI lineage: Bacteria > Pseudomonadati > Pseudomonadota > Gammaproteobacteria > Vibrionales > Vibrionaceae > Vibrio > Vibrio metoecus. The sequence goes on along the minus strand of NZ_CP035686.1, from coordinate 2,576,663 downwards.
GCTTAAAGTTATATTATATAGAAGATAATTTAGAACTCACATTTAGTGAGAATACGATTGATTTCGTATGTTTTCTTGCATGTAATTACGGTCGAAATGGCTCCATATTTGATGTGTTTGAGACTAATTTGAATTTACCTATGGCCCTGTTGTCGTTATGTTCAAAGTATCATGTAAAAAGGTTTATTAATACTGATAGCTTTTTTAGCAAATCAGGAAACGGAACATATCTTAATGAATATTGTGAAAGCAAAAAAATGCTCTTGTTTTGGCTAAAGCAGCAAAGCCAAGTTAAAGTGATTAATTTAGTTCTACAACATGTATATGGTCCAGGTGATAACACGACAAAGTTTTCGTATTGGCTGCTTAGCCAGTTTATGAATGGCAAGAAGAACGTAGATTTAACAGAAGGTGATCAATCAAGAGATTTCATTTATGTAGATGATGTCGTAAGAGCGTTTGTCTCAGTTATAGAAAATGAAAGTAATTTACCATTTTATATAGAGTTAGTAGTAGGAACTGGAGAACTATCCACAATAAAGGAGTTCGTAAAAACTATGAAATCACGCTTTACCTATCTTAAGGGGAATTGTGACACTAAACTTAAATTTGGAGCTATAGAGAGACCGGATGATGGAATCGAGCCGATTCCAACCAATCTAGAACAGTGGAAGTTTATCGGTTGGAAGCCACAATACTCTTTGATTGAGGGAGTAACAAAATTCATCGAAGAAGAGCTTGAGTTTGAAGTTAAGTAGTTTTTTAAAATTGGGGGCGACAGAAGCTCTCTGTAAAGGTGGAAACATCTTAATAAGTTTGATACTTGCTGCTGTATTTTCTCCGGAAGAGTATTCAACAGTTGTCAAACTTATTTTACTAGAAGTTGTTTTTATTGAAACCTATCTGTTCGGTCAACATCATTCAGTATTGAAAGGTTATGACTTCTCTAATACTCTGATTTCGGTTGTGAAATACAGTGTTTTCAATGGTATAGCTCTTCTAGCTGTTGGGTATTACGTGTTTAACTCATTGCTGCTTGTATATCCCCTTGTTTTTTCAATACTCTTCCAAGCGTCGGCAAAGTTATATACAACAAGGTGTAGGTATTTAGGGCGAAATGATGAATATAACCGAGTTAGAATAACAGAACAGCTCTTGCGGTTGATATCGATAGTTTCACTATGCTATTTAGGCGGAAACGCTCAATATTATTCAGTAGGTGCATTAGTTGGTGGAATGATGATCATGCTAGTCCTATATTCTAAGAAAAATGAGCTAACCAATTTCCATTTAGATGATTTATTAAGGTTAAATTTTCGGAGTGAACACATAAGATTTGGTCTACCGTTAGGGATTCATGCCTTTGCTGGCGCACTATACGTAATAATAGATAAGGTACTTGTCGGCAGTATGATGTCAACTAATGATCTTGCGGTATACGCATTCACTAGTACGATTGCTATGTCTCCTTTTTTTGCTCTAAATGTAATTTCTTTAGCATTTACACCGAAGATATACAGCTGTAACGGAGGTGCATTATTATCTGTTCGACTTAAACAATTTTTTATAACCTCTATAGCATCAATTTTTTTGATTTATATATTGCTAATCCTAGTTATTTATCCATACATTTTAAGTTTTTATGATGATACATATCATCAAGGAAAAGAGTTTTTTAACTTTTTTATAATTGTGTTAGTTCTTCAAGCACTATCAAACACATTTCTCTACGGGCTAGCTGCTGTCAAGTTTGTAAAGTTAGTTCCACTTGTGACTATTTCTGGTTTAACCTTGAATTGCATATTAGGTATGTTATTGGTACCGCACTATTTTACAAAGGGAGTGTTAGCTTCATTTATAATTGCAGAAGTGTTTGTTTGTTTCATGCTATATGGATTGTTTAAGAAATCTCAGAATAAAATTAAGTATATCTGTGATCATTGAAGATGCTTGATTTTCGATAAAATCAGGATCATGCTACGTGTCATGAAAATGGTACTCACTCCTGAGCAAAAGCAGCAACTAGAACAGATGCACGACAGTGAGGGTGATAGTAATGTGTGCGATCGTATAAAAGCAGTTTTGCTGGCTTCTGAGGGCTGGAGTAAAGATCTCAAGCTCTTCGTACACGGCCCGCGCATGTTATTGACGCACTCTTTTGTCAAAATTCGGGATAAAATTTTAAGAAATAGATTGAATTAGCGATCTTGACGTGATCTTATACTGTTAAAGATAAAGCAGGATAAGACGAGTATGGATTACAGTGAATTTAAAGAGCATTTTAGCATATTGAGTGATACTCGTCAGGTAAGAAAATCGACCTATAATTTCTTCGAAGTGATGTTCCAGGTGGTGACAGCGATGCTGTGCGGAATGAAGACTTGGGATGAAATCGAAGGCTTTGGTGAGGAAAATTTAACCTGATTTCGTAAGTTTAGTGACTACTCTTCTGGTCAGGGAAACCGCATGAAGGTCGTTGATATATAAGGGCTGCGGTGTTGCTTAGAATTAGTTACCAATGCTTCCTTAATCTCAGTTTTTGATGTAACCCGATGAAATTTAAGATCACCTTGTAGATCATTTCAGTTGTTTTGTAATTGCTCCTAGACAATATAGGAGCCTACATATGAGCGAGTTAATCAACCCATTTATGCATTTCCAAATCATTAAAGACTATCGACAAGAAAGCAAAGTAGAACACAAATTATCAGACATTATTTTGCTGACAATTTGTGGTGTTTTGTCGGGTCACGATGGCTGGGATGGCATTATCGATTTTGGTAATGCTCGCTTAGATCTCCTTAAACGATATGGTCACTTTGAAGCTGGAATTCCTTCTGCGGATACGCTGTCTCGCGTGATGGGTATGATTAATCCTGTCGCTTTGCAAAGAAGCTTCATTGCCTGGATGAAGGACTGCCATACACTGACGGATGGTGAAGTGATTGCCAACAGTAAAACATTACGCGGCTCTTATGACCGCTCAAAAGGCAAGGGAACGATCCATATGGTGAACGCTTTTGCTACAGCAAATGGAATGAGCATTGGACAACTGAAGGTTGATTCTAAGAGTAACGAGATTACCGCGATCCCCAAGCTACTAGACTTGCTAGATGTAAAAGGCTGCTTGATTACGATTGATGCCATGGGCTGCCAAAAGAAAATAGCGCAAAAAATCCGTGATAAAGAATCGGATTATTTATTGGCGGTCAAAGGCAATCAGGGAATGCTTGAGCAAGCTTTTGATGATTATTTTCGAATGGACATGCTTCAAGACTTCGACGGTAGTTCTTATAGTACCCAAGAAAAAAGTCACGGAAGAATAGAAACGAGAGTGGCTTTAGTGAATCGCGATTTGTCGGTTTTGGGTGATATTGAACATGAATGGCCTGGGCTTAAATCAATGGGCATCGTGGCTTCAATTCGACAAGAATCGGCAGTAGCAACAGAGCAAGATGTGAGTATTCGTTACTACATATGCTCTAAAGAATTGGAAGCTCAAACGTTACTTGAAGCGACACGTTCTCACTGGGGTGTAGAGGTCATGCATTGGTCACTTGATACTGCATTTTGTGAGGACAATTCGCGTATTAGAGCGGACGATCGAGCAGAGGCTTTTGCAAGGATCAGGCAGATATGCTTGAACCTATTAAAGAGCGAAACCACGTTTAAAGGTGGTATCAAACGTAAACGGATGAACTGCGCAATGGACGAAAAGTACCTAAGTAAGGTTCTTGAAAGCCTTACGTGACGGTGATGTTCATGCGGTTTCCGTGCTTTTATCCAGAATTACGGATCATTTTCAGATATTGAAACCTGCACCTTCAAGTTGAACGCGTATGGCAGAAGTATAATAGAGTTCTGGGATAATCTTTAATCGAGTTTGTAAAAAACTTAATCAAGAAGTTTTCTAAAATCTAGAAAAGTGTTGGAATCTTTATAGAGAACTGACTGATGTGCTTAGTTAAATTGCACAAATGCGAGTGTTAAATATAGAAATGATGTATGCGATAGATTCGAACAATATTTTGTAAATTTTATCATTGCTTTATTAAGGAGAGCATCTGTGAATTTTTCTTTGATGGATATACTATGTTCTTAGTTTTTTTATTCATATTTAATATCCTTTCGTTTATAACCTTAAAGCTGAATGTATTAAATTGGGAGTCAATAATACCCGCGTTAGTCTTTACAGTATTTACATTAATATTAGCACTGAAAACATTCTATGACAGGTATTTGGTAGTGGCTTTTAATCCAATAAGAATGTTTCTGATTATATTTAGTCTTCAAGTGACTCTAGGAGCGTGGGGTTTTTCACAAGGTTGGGTAATAGTTGAAAAAGACTTAATCGACTACCAGAAATGGGATTACTTTTCTGAGAATGTGGCTATTTTGTTGGCTATGATGTCTGTAGTATTTTACGTAGATACAAAATTCTCAAAGAAATACATAAAATACTCTATCAATATTAGTGGGCATTTAAATGAAATTCAATTAAACAGAAATAGAATACTTCCTATATTTATACTGTCTGTATTTTTTATCATTAGTTTAGATTTGTCTTTTTTTGGTTCTGAAGGTGATCTGGCAATTTTACCAAAAACATTAGTTGCATTATCTATTTGTATATTAATTCAGAAGTTAAAGCTACCATTTCGTGTTATTAGTTATGCATCAATAGTGATTTTTTTCGCTATGTTTTCGATTAATGAAAAGAGAGAAGCTATATATCTTTTATTCCCGATTATTTGGATTGAGTCAATACTTAGGGCTCATATAATCAACTTTAAAATATTGCGCTATTTGACTTTGATTTTTTTCTTAGTATTTTTACTTATTATAATGATGTCAATTGCTAGAGGGTATGGAGGCTATGGTGAATTTGATAATCTTGTCGATACAATACCTTACATAAAAAATTACATATACTCAGATGTTTTCGTATCTGCAGTGTTAAATAATATAGAAGCTTCGTACACTTTCTTTCATACCTTAAACTCGTTTGAGCTAATCAATGACGATTTCACAAGATTGGCTGCAGGAACAACGATTATAAAGCCTTTTTTTATATTATTTCCAAGAGAAGTTTTTTATTTTAAGCCAGATAGTATCCTCGAGCTGTATACTCGCATAAATGATCCATCAGGAAGAGAGCTTGGTGTTTCATGGCTAATCAGTATTTTTGGTGAGGCATACTGGAACTTTCACTTAATGTCTATAGTTGTAGTGTACGTAATTTTTTATCTTTTTAGTAAGTACTTCATAAACACAGTAAGAAAAGTAGATTCCTCTAAATCTATCTGTAATTTTATATTTCCGATGTATGTGTACATATGTTTTTTAACGTTAGCTAGAGGCTCCGGCTTCGATCAGTTTTTTGTATATATTATTATTGGTGGTACATTATATTTTTTACTTACAAAACTATTTACCTTAATAAGAAGTTGATATGTGTGGATTATACTTTGACTCAAATTTTAATAAATCTAGCGTTTCTGTAGAAAATCTTGAAGTGCTACTAAAGCACAGAGGTCCTGACTCAATGCAGGTCTATGAGTGTGGACACGTTAGACTTTTTCATTCTAGATTGGCAATAGTAGGATTAGAAAAAGAAAGTAATCAGCCTTATAGTTTTGACGACCTAGTGATTGTTTACAACGGCGAAGTGTTCAATTTTATTGAGTTGAGAAATGAGCTAAAGGAGCTAGGATATCAATTCGACACTAATTCTGACACCGAAGTAATACTTAAACTATTCCACTGTTACGGAAAGGGGTTTGAGGCAAGACTAAATGGTATGTGGTCGTTAGTTATTTATAATAAGACCGAAAATACAATTTATGTCAGTCGAGACCGGTACGGGCAGAAGCCTCTATTTTACTCATTTTCAGAAGAGCGGGTATTGATATCTAGTGAAATTGAACCTATTTTCGTCAATGGGAGTTACTCACCAGATCTTGAAACGATCCAATTATTTTTGAAAGAAGGTGATTTTGACTCGAATGGACGAACTTTTTTTAAAGGTATATATGAGTTTCCGGTTGCTACCTGGGCTGAATATGATTTAGTGAAAAGACGTATAGTCGATATCAAACGGTATTGGGATTATGGAAAAGGCTCTGAACTATCCAAATCATTTGATGAGCTTTTTGAGGATTCGGTAAAATTAAGGCTTAGGTCTGACGTAGAAAGTTCATTATTGCTCTCGGGAGGATTAGACAGCACAGCAGTAGCGAATGTTGTGAATAAGTTTCAACCTGTAGGGTTTAAAGCTTTTTGTTTTTCTTCTGAAGACGGGGATGATGAAGTTGAGTTTGCTAAGACTATTGCTGATAAGCTGAATTTAGAGATTGATGTGATTAAAAATAATGTCAGCGATAGTGAGTTTCTTGAGCAATTAAATAAACTTGTTGTCAGACTTGGGAGGGGCCATTCATCTCCAGCTATCATTTCTGTTGATAATATATATCGAAAAGTAAATGCGTCAGGAATCAGAGTGGCTCTAGATGGTCAAGGCGCTGATGAAATGCTAGCAGGTTATGCTCACTATCATATTCCTTTATTCAAAGATTCCTTGAAAACGCTCAATTTTAACTTGTTCAGCCTTGTATTCCGAGATTTCATTCGTAGCGGGCCTGTCAATTCGGTTGTTATGTATTTAAGAAATACGGGTGGAAGCAGGGTTAAAAGATGTATGAGAATTCTCTATGGGTATGAGCCACTATTTAATAGAATAGATAAAGATGATAGCCATATGACTTATATTAAGATTTCTCAACCGAAAAGTATTTATATTCCTAAGTCATATATCCAAAATTACTTGCTCAAGCAGCATGTCGTAGGCCTTAAAAATCTGCTTTATTATGGCGATATTGTTGCAATGAACAATTCTGTCGAAAATAGGTCTCCATTTTTAGATCATCGATTGGTAGAGCATATTTTTTCAGAGCCTAAGCTGGATAGTTTTCTTGGGGCCAAAGGAAATAAAAATGTACTCCGAAATATGGATTTTTATAATGAATTCGAATTAATTTTAGACAGGAAAAAAATTGGCTTCAATACACCTATTAGTAAAAATATCAAAGAGAAAATGTGCAAATTTATTCTGGATAATGGCAGGGTTTTTTCAAATAAAATAGTGTCAAAATCATTTTTTAATAAGCTATACCAAAGCAATCAATTACTAGAGTCGAAATATGAACGATTGCTATTTAGATTGTATCAGGTTGAGTATTGGTTCGAGTATTATTGTGGAGAAAAATGTTGAATAAAACAATAGAAATAATCATACCTTCTTACAATCGAGTAGATAAACTGTCATTAATATTAAGATGTCTAACTAAATCCCTAGCAGAAGACATTATCGTTAAAGTTATTGACAATTGCTCTGATGTTTATTACGAAGAAGCGTTTCGTAATTGTAACGACTTATCCAGATTGATTGATGAAAATAAGCTTATTGTTATTCGTAATGAAGCGAATGTCGGAATGTCTGCAAATATATTAAAAGCCCATCTTATTGCTGAAAGCGATTGGTATATGATTCTATCAGATGACGATAGAATTGAGCCTGATTTTTTTAGTAAAATACGCTCAAACATCGTTCTCGCTGATAAGTTACAAATCCCAATTATAAAATTAAACTCTCAATTTGAGGGAGAATGCAAGTCCATTGAGCATTTTATTAATCTTTCGGAAAGTGTAAGTGGATTTAATAGTCATATTTTTCTTTCTAATTACATATATAAGAATAGAGTGTTAAATAGTTTCGTGTCATGTGGGTATATGCATTGTAACTCATATGTCCCTCATTTCATAATGTTGTTAAGTTATATGCTCAATGGTGGTAAAATCCTATACAGCAAGGATAACCATGTAACTTATGAGGTTCCGTCAACGGGATATAATTATGCGCGAGTAGCTGGCTTAGGTGTTGGATGTTATAAAGATCTATTTTTAAATTTAGATGAAAAACTGAGTGCCAAAATACATGGCATGTTTTTCCCTCACAACGACTTCAAAGTGTTAATAGATTTAAGATACCAGACATTAGGTAATAATTGTAGTTTTGATTACTTATTTCATAAAAATAACTATCTCTTCCAAGTCAAGATAGCTAGATCTTTTTATAAAATGATTTTTTTATCGCTGGTATCTAGAATAATTCAGTCAAGAGTTGGTTTTCGTATTACGCTGATGTTATTGAAAATGCTCCCAAAATATTATCATCATATAGAAGAAATGGAACGAAGGTATGGATAAGGTTTTTATTTTACAACGCTTTATACCAAAGTATAGGTTGGGTGTATTTAAGCGGATTGCACCATCAAATCAAGATCGCATTCAGATGCTAATAGGAGAAAATATAGAAGGATTAAAGGCAAAGAATCATAGTGATCTTCATGGCGTTAATTATAGAATGTTAAATTCTAAGAAATATGAATTTTTGGGAAAACTACTGGTAAATCATATTGGGTTGTTTCGGACTTTAGTCAAAGAAAGACCAAGCGTTGTCATTTGTGAGGCGGAAAGTCATTTCCTTGGATATTTGAAAGCTATAGCATACAAGTTATTGTTTTTAGGCAAGCCTAAATTGATTTTGTGGTGCTTCTTTGTTCTTCCAGGTAAAGAGTTAGGCTTTTTTGATAGATATATGAAGCCAGTTTTTAGAAGTTTTTTTTCGGGTTTTATAAGTTATAGCTCCCTAGGGAAAAATTTTCTAGTATCCCATAACGTAAAAAAACCTATTGTTGTTGCAACAAACGTTTGCGACACGGACTACTACGATTCACTTTTAGAGTATGACAACAGAACTTCGATTGAATGTAAAGATATCTACAACCTTGCTGGTAAATTTGTAGTTTCTTTTGTTGGCACAATTGACGAGGTAAAAAAACCTGACTTCATAATTAAGATGGCTAATCAGTCAGCTCAATTAGAGTCTCTAGTATATTTAATTGTTGGGGATGGTCCTTACTTAAGTGAATTGAAAAATATGGTTAAAGAGCTTGGACTTAAAAACGTTGTATTTACGGGTAAAGTCCAAGATATTGTGAGTGTTATGAAAGCTACTAATGTACTAATGATACCTGGTCGTGGTGGGATCGTTATTTCTGAAGCTATGTGTTGTTCTAAACCAGTAATTGTCCATGAGGCTGATGGAACCGAACTAGATTTGATAGTAAATGGGCAATCTGGATTTATAGTTGATGATCTTAATACTGAAAATATTATTAATAAAATTAATATACTGATGGAGAATCAAGAGGAATATATAAAAATGTGTAATTGGTCACTTAAATTTTCAAAAATATATAATACCAAAAACATGGCAGATAAAGTCATAGAAATTATAGAAAAGGTATAAAGAATGAGGGTATGTACTAATTGCGTAATGGACACATCAGATTCGAAAATTACTTTTGATGAAAATGGAGTTTGTGATCATTGTACGACATTTTACAGTGATATCATGCCTAATTGGCATCCAGATGAGAAGGGGTGGATAGAGATAACTAAGATAGCTGCTGATATTAAGAAAGAAGGTGAAGGTAAAGAATTCGATTGCATTATCGGTATGAGTGGTGGTATTGATAGCTCATACTTAGTCTATTTAGCAAAAGAAAAACTTGGCTTAAGACCTTTGGTTTTTCATGTCGATGCCGGTTGGAACTCTCAACAGGCTGTGCATAATATAGAGCAAATAGTTGATCGTCTGGGCTTAGATCTATATACAGAAGTTATTGACTGGGAAGAAATGAAAGACTTACAACTTTCTTTCTTTAAGGCTGGTGTTTCTCATACTGATACGCCTCAAGATCATGCGTTCTTTGCAACCATGTACAAGTTTGCGTCAAAGCACAATATTAAGCATATTTTAACTGGTGGTAATTACTCTACGGAGTGTATTCGTAATCCTCTGGAGTGGATGTATTTTCAATCAGATTCTCGACAAATCAAAGATATCCAGAAAAAGTTTGGTACGAAAAAGCTTAAAAAATTCCCACTGACAAACATTTTGTGGCACAAGGTGTATTTGCCATATATCAAAGGTATTAAGCTTTATAGGCCTCTGGATTTTATGCCTTATAATAAAGAAGAAGCGACACAGTTTTTAGTCGATAACTATGGATACCAGCGTTACGCACAAAAGCATTTTGAGTCACGTTTCACCCGTTTTTATGAATCTTATTGGCTTTATGAGAAATTTGGCTTTGACACTAGAAAAGTTCAGTACTCTAGTTTAATCGTCACAGGTCAAATGACAAGAGAAGATGCTCTTAGAAAATTGAAAAATCCACCATATGACCCAGAGACCATTGATGACGACTTAAATTATATCGCCAATAAGCTCGGCATTACCACAGATGAGCTAAAAGGATATTTTGAAGCACCAAACAAAACCTATAAAGACTATAAAAACCTACAATCGATTTATGATGTAGGTGCAAGGGTAATGAGAAAGCTTGGTCTTGAAAAAGGTGGCAAGCGATGATTGCAATAGTAGATTATGGTTCTGGCAATATTCAAGCGATTCAAAATATATTTACTAAGCTCAAAGTTGAAACGTTTTTTGCTCGGACTCCTGACGACTTATTTAGAGCTGATAGAATTATTTTACCAGGTGTTGGGGCATTTGACGAAGCCATGACACAACTAGATAAATCGGGCATGAGGGCTGCATTGGACCATTTTGCGATGGTTGATAAGAAACCCGTTCTAGGTATTTGCGTTGGCCTTCAGGTCATGGCTAAAAGCAGCGATGAAGGTGTGTTGCCTGGACTTGGTTGGTTTGATGCTTCAGTAAAAAAGTTCGATGAATCAAAAATTAAGTTTAAGCCTAAACTACCACATATGGGATGGAACGAAGTTGAGCCCACTGAAGATCATCCTTTGCTCAGTAATATCGATTGCGAAAAAGGATTTTACTTTATTCATTCGTACTACTTTGATGCTCATGATGAGAAAGATGTTCTAATTAAAGCGCATTATGGTGATGATTTTTGCTGTGCCGTAAGAAAAGATAATATTTTTGGTTTCCAGTTCCACCCTGAAAAAAGTCATTCTAATGGTATTAACTTACTTAAGAATTTTTCTGAGTTTTCATTATGTTGAGATCAAGAGTATCCCCATGTTTGCTCATCCACAACAAAGGGCTAGTTAAAACTGTCAAGTTTAAAGATCCTAAGTATGTCGGTGATCCTATAAACGCCGTCAAAATCTTCAATGAGAAAGAAGTTGATGAGCTGATCGTTTTAGATATAGACGCAACCGTTGAAAACAAGTTACCTGATTACCAAATGATCAAACATCTCGCCAATGAGAGTAGAATGCCGCTGTGCTATGGTGGTGGTATTAAAACAGCTCAACAAGCACAAGAAATTATTAAACTAGGTGTTGAAAAAGTTGCAATTTCAAGCGAAGCATTGAGTAATCCAGCTGTACTTAGTGAAATGGCCGACATCATTGGTAAACAAAGCATTGCAGTTGTTTTAGATGTAAAGAAAAACCTGTTAGGTTGCTATGAGATTTACACACATAATGGTAAGAAAAAAGTTAAAAAGAAGTTCGAGCAAGTCATATCTGAATTAGAAGAAGTGGGTATTGGTGAATTAGTTATCAACTCTATAGATCAAGATGGAATGATGAAAGGCTACGATATGAAATTAGCCGAAAAGGTGCGAGACTTAACAAGTGTTCCGCTCACAATTCTTGGTGGTGCAGGTTCGACGGAAGATATCTTAAAACTAGTTGAAAAATTTAAAGTAATAGGTGCATCTGCTGGGAGCCTTTTTGTTTTTAAAGGTGTGTACAAAGCAGTATTAATTAATTACTTAACCCAAGATGCCCTTACTAAGATTAGAAAGATCGCACGTTCACAAGTAGGAAAGTAGCATGAAACAAATTCTTCAGGATATGGCTAAAGGTGGCTCTTCCATTGTTGAGTCGCCTTCGCCAAAAGCCACTAAAAACTATATTCTTATTAATACTACTACATCTTTAATCTCTGCTGGTACTGAGAGAATGTTGGTTGATTTTGGTAAGGCGAATTTAATTGATAAAGCGCGTTCCCAGCCTGACAAAGTAAAAATGGTTCTGGAAAAGGTTCAAACAGATGGCTTAATGACAACCATTGATGCAGTGAAGTCAAAATTGGCCCAGCCTTTACCCTTAGGTTACTGTAATGTTGGCATTGTTGAAGACAGTGGAAATGGTGCAAAACATTTTAAAGTTGGAGATCGTGTTGTTTCCAACGGTCCTCACGCTGATGTCGTTCGTGTGCCCAAAAACTTATGTGCTCTCATTCCAGATAATGTGTCCGATGAAGAAGCATCGTTTACGGTTGTGGCTAGCATCGGTCTACAAGGTATCCGTCTCGCTAACCCGACTATAGGTGAGTCATTTGTGGTGACGGGTGTGGGCTTAATCGGTCTACTCACGGTTCAATTACTCCGAGCCCAAGGGTGTCGTGTGCTCGCTATTGATTATGATGATGCGAAGTTAGAGCTTGCTAAGCAATTTGGTTCAGAAGTGTGTAATCCAGGAAAAGGTCAAGATCCTGTTGCCGCTGGTATAGCATTTAGTCGTGGAAATGGTGTCGACGGCGTTATTATTACCGCTTCAACAAAATCCAATGATCCGATAACGCAAGCTGCGCGAATGAGCCGAAAGCGCGGTCGTATCATTTTGGTTGGGGTCACAGGCTTAGAGCTAAGCCGTGCCGATTTCTATGAAAAAGAATTAACTTTCCAAGTTTCTTGTTCTTATGGTCCAGGCCGCTATGATCCGAGTTATGAAGAAAAAGGGAATGATTATCCGCTGCCTTTTGTTCGTTGGACTGAACAGAGAAACTTTGAGGCTATTTTAGACATGATGTCGGGCGGGCAACTGAACGTAAAACCGCTTATAACGCATCGTATTGTGTTTGAAAACGCAGCTGAAGCATATGATTTGCTAACGAGTGACAAATCGGCACTTGGTATCCTGCTAAAGTATAACTCACCTGTTGAATCTCGCCATACGTCAACACTCATGCTTAATCCCGAAGTTGAGTATAAGGCTGGTGAGCCTGTTGTAGGGTTTGTTGGTGCTGGTAATTATGCGTCTCGCGTCTTGATCCCTGCATTTAAAAATGCGGGTGCACAACTGCATAGCATATCTACCTCTAGTGGTATAAATGGTGTGATTCATGGTAATCAAGCTGGCTTCAAACAAGCAACAACCGATACAGATGCACTGATTGAAAGTGAAAAGATTAATACTGTGGTTATTGTCACACGCCATAATAGCCACGCACACTTTGTCAAAAAAGCGTTATCAGCTGGTAAAAATGTGTTTGTTGAAAAACCGCTGGCTATTCACCATGAAGAACTAGAGCAAGTTAAGTCAGTATATGCTGAAGCTTCTCAATCAAATAATCCGCCTAAATTGATGGTTGGTTTTAATCGACGCTTTGCACCACAAATCCAAAAAATGAAATCACTCATTGACCCAATAAAAGGCCCCAAATCATTCATTATGACTATAAACGCGGGTTGTATTCCAGCAAACCATTGGACACAGGACATTGGTGTTGGTGGTGGTAGAATCATAGGTGAAGCATGCCACTTTGTTGATCTAATGCGTTTTCTTGCAGGTAGTGAGATTGTCTCTGTTCAAGCTCGTAGGATGGGGGATAGTGACTCTGTAGATGTTACTGAAGACAAAGCGGCTATTATACTTGGTTTTGCTGATGGTTCACTTGGCACCATTCAGTATTATGCAAATGGCGCAGCAAATTTCCCGAAAGAACGTATAGAAGTGTTTGCTGATGGTAAGGTGTTACAGCTAGATAACTTTGTAAAGCTAAAAGGTTTTGGCTTTAAAGATTTTAAGAGAATGAATCTTTGGAAGCAGGATAAAGGTCAAAATTTGTGCTCAAAATTGTTTTTAGATTCTATTCGTTATGGTAACAGGTCTCCTATTGATATAAGTGAAATTTTTGAGGTGGCGAAGGTTTCTATAGATATAGCAGAGCAGCTTAGACAGCAATGAGTAAGCATATAAAAAATATATTTAATATATATCACACAGTTAAATATCTTAAATTTAAACAAGTATATTATAGAATTTATTACCGTTTCTTTAAACCTAAATTTGTTGATAGTGGTCAGCCCAATCATTTTTTTTGGCGATGGTCTGGCCCGTTACTGAATAAACAAAGCATATTCAGTAACGGCGAAGTAAAGTTTCTAAATCAAATAGGCACTGTAAACAAGCCAGAAAATTGGAATTGCTCAACTAAGCCTAAATTATGGTTGTACAACTTACATTATTTTGATGATTTGAGTTCGCAAGATGGTGCCTCAAGGCATCATCTGCATCAAGAATTCATTGATAGATGGGTTGCTGAAAATCCACCATGTATTGGTAACGGTTGGGAGCCTTATCCAATTTCGTTGCGTTTAGTGAATTGGATAAAATGGCTAAGTGTACAAGTAGATCCAGAACCTAAATATCTAAAAAGTATCTTGGAACAAGCTAATGTCCTTGCTCAACAACTTGAATACCATATTCTAGGCAACCATTTATTTGCAAATGCTAAAGCACTAACTTTTGTTGGTGCTTATTTAAAAGGGGGAAATTCTGATAAATTACTGACTCTTGGTGTTAAATTGCTGAATAATGAATTGGATGAGCAGTTTTTAGCGGATGGTGCGCATTTTGAACTCTCGCCAATGTATCATGAAATCTTATTGTGGGACTTGCTAGAGCTGATTGACTTAGCGATAACAAGTAATAGAGAAGAGCTTATAGCTTGCTTGCCGAAGTGGACTGGCGTGGCAGAAAGAGCATTATTCTGGTTGACGACCATGATGCACGACGATGGTGAGATTAGCTTCTTTAATGATTCCGCTATTGGTATAGCGATGCGCCCTCAGCAAATTTTCTCTTATGCGAGAAAATTAGGTCTAATATATTCTAATGTTGAAAAAAAATTAATTACCAACAAGAACAGTGGTTACAGTCGAGTCTCATTAGCGAACTACACTGTTATTTTTGATCACGCAAATGTTGGGCCTGACTATTTACCAGGTCATGCACATGCAGATACTTTGAGTTTTGAATTATCTATAGGTAAGCAACGCGTTTTTGTTAATTCAGGCACATCATTATATGGCACAAGTGCTGAGCGTTTACGCCAGCGTAAAACTCCAGCACATAATACAGTATCAGTATCAGGGTATGACTCCTCACAGGTTTGGTCTGGATTTAGGGTGGCAAGGCGTGCTTATGCTCAGCTGATAAAGGCAACCTGTGATGAGAATAAAGTTCAATTAATCGCAAGCCACAACGGCTACATGCAACAGAGTCCAAAAGTTATCCATACGAGAGAACTCGACTGTACGCATGATAGCATTATTATCAGTGATGTCTTGTCGAAGCCAATTCAAGCCCGCTTTCATCTGCATATTCATCCAGACGTTAACGTAATTAAACTGTCAGAAAAAAAGCTCAAAATCATACAAGATGGTGAAATTCTTTGCTTAATTGTCAGTGCAGAGCCAATAACTATACAAGATAGCACTTGGCATCCTGAGTTTGGTAAGTCTATTGCAAATAAGAAAATTGAAATAGATTTTATTAGTGGTTGCCTAAGAACAGAAATTATACAGATTAAGAGGGAATCGTGAAAATACTGGTTTTATCATTTTACTTCAAACCAGATCTGTGTGCGGGCTCGTTTAGGACGACAGCTTTAGTCGAGCAATTGAAGCAACATGCCGGGATAGAGATTGATGTCATCACAACCATGCCAAATCGATACGCTAGTTTTAGTACCGAGGCAAAAACAGAAGAATTTGATGGCAATGTAAGAATAAGACGCATAGATCTACCCTCTCATAGAAGTGGGATGGTGGATCAGATAAAGTCTTTCAAAGCCTTTTATCAACAGTCACGACAGATTGTTAAACACGAAGATTATGATGTGGTTTTTGCAACTAGCTCGAGACTTTTCACCGCGTTTTTAGGTGCCCGTGTAGCAAAGAGTAAGAGCTTACCTTTATATCTTGATGTACGAGATATCTTTGTTGATACGATTAAAGATGTTTTACCTTCAAAAGTCGTTATTATGTTAAAGCCCATACTATCAGTTTTTGAAAAATATACATTTTCTTCCGCGAATCATATCAATCTTGTCTCTAGAGGATTTGCTAGTTATTTCAATGAGCGTTATTCCAATATTAATTATTCTTGGTTTACAAATGGTATTGATAGTGAATTCTTAGATTTTCCTCCTCTTAGAACTGATATCGGGTCAAAAAAGCAAGAAAAACGAATTGTTTATGCAGGTAATATTGGTGAAGGGCAAGGCTTACATACAATTCTTCCTGAGTTTGCTAAACTGATAAATCCAGAGTATCATTTCAGTTTAATTGGTGATGGTGGTAGAAAGCAGCAACTAATTGACAGTTTATCTACTACGTCAAATATAGAATTCGAGCCTCCAGTTAATAGAATAAAACTAGTCGAGAAGTACTTGCAGGCTGATGTTCTATTTTTACATCTCAATGATTATCCAGCTTTTGAGAAAGTGCTACCGTCAAAAATATTTGAATACGCTGCGACGGGAAAGCCTATTTTAGCAGGTGTTTCTGGTTATGCTGCTGAATTCATTAAATCTGAAGTTACAAACGCTGAGGTTTTTTTTCCTGGTGATCATAAAGGTGCAATGAAAGCGTTAATGAAATTAAATCTTCAGTATACCGATAGAAATGACTTTATTCTTAAATATACCCGGTCCAATATAATGAAAGAGATGAGTGAGTCGATCGTTACTTTGGGGAAATTGTAATGAGTAGAGTTTTAATTACGGGATATTCAGGGTTTATTGGCAGTCACTTGGTGGACGCGCTCAGTCCTTCGGACAACATAAATTTACTCGGACGTTCCCAGCCACCACCATGTAATATACACCTGAATGCAAATATTGACCCCAATTCCGATTACTCTGCTGTGTTGAATGATGTTGAGGTTGTGGTGCATATTGCAGCCCGTGTCCATGTAATGAATGACAACTCATCTGATCCATTAAATGAGTTTAGACAGGTGAATACTTCAGGAACTATCAATCTTGCTACTCAGGCTGTTAAAGCAGGCGTTAGAAGATTTATTTTCCTTAGCTCTATTAAGGTTAATGGCGAATCAAGCCTTTTTAGTAAACCTTTTAAGGAATATGATATTAGACGTCCTAAGGATTTTTATGGACAATCTAAATCAGAAGCAGAAAAATTGTTAATAGAGTTAGCTGAAGAAACAGGATTAGAAGTGGTCGTTATTCGTCCTACTCTAGTTTATGGACCAGGAGTCAAAGCTAATTTTGCTGCACTCATGGGGTTAGTTTTGAAGGGTATGCCATTACCATTTGGCTGTATTACTGAAAATAAACGCAGTTTGGTATATGTCAATAACTTAGTGGATTTAATAATCACTTGTATTGACCACCCTAAAGCAGCAAATCAAGTTTTTTTAATTTCTGATGATCACGATCTTTCGACTTCTGAAATAGTTCGTGAAATGGCTATTGCTTTAGGTAAGCCAAGTTGGCAGTTACCGATTCCCATTTGGTGTTATAAGTTAGCAGGAAAACTATTTAGCAAATCAGATGTCGTAGAAAGGTTAACTGGATCATTACAGGTTGACATTTCTCATACGAAAGAAACATTAGGTTGGAAGCCGCCTCACTCCCTACGGGAAGGCTTTATACAAACAGCGCAAGCTTTTCTTCAAGAAAAAAATAAATGATGGTAAAAATGATTCGTTTAATTGATTTTCTCGCCGCATTCTTTGGTTTGTTATTTCTATGGCCAATATTATTAATTGTTACCATTATTGGTCTGTTCGATACAGGATCACCAATTTTTATTCAAACCCGGGTGGGTAAACATAAAAAGCCATTTAAGTTGGTTAAGTTTCGTACCATGTCGGTTAATACTCAGTCAGTGGCTTCTCACCTAGCGAGTGCGAGTTCAATTACGAAGCTCGGAGCTTTTTTGCGTAAAACCAAGCTTGACGAATTACCCCAACTCATTAATGTTTTGAAAGGTGAAATGAGTTTAGTAGGACCACGCCCCAACCTTTTTAATCAACATGAGTTGATTGCCGAACGTGATGCTTTAGGGGTTTATGATGTTCTTCCCGGAATCACTGGACTGGCTCAAATTCAAAATATTGATATGTCTACCCCAAGGCTTCTAGCTCAAACCGACAAAAAGATGATTGATACACTGACATTGAAGGACTACTTTGGTTATATCCTCAAAACAGTAATGGGGAGTGGTGCTGGTGACGCAGTAAATAAAAAATAGACTAATTAGAAAAGTGTGAAGCAATTACTATGGCTAGGCTAAACTTTATCTGGAATCTTTCGCGTGTAAATAAGCGCATCATCAGTGTTTTGGTGGATGCGTTTTTTATCATTTTCTCATTTTACAGTGCTTACTGGGTTCGAGTCGGGAACGTTGAGATTATTCACTCAGACTCGATACCTTATCTTCTTACAACGGTTATCGTTGTTACAATCCTAAGCTTTACTCGACTTGGGCTGTATCGAGCGATTCTCCGTTACCTCACTTTCCATGCTCTTGCTGTGGTGAGTGTTGGTACCCTGATTTCTGCTGCATCAGTCGCTATTGCCGCTTTCTATTTTGATGCGCCAGTGCCGCGATCTTTACCTATCATCTACGGTACTTTTTTGTGCCTGCTATGTGGTGGATCGCGTTTGATTGTGCGTGTATTGGTTTCTGGGCTCAATGGCAAAGGTCGTAAAGTCGTGCTGATTTATGGTGCGGGCTCTGCTGGTCGTCAACTAGCGATAGCTTTACGTAACTCAGAAAACTACAAAGTAGTTGGGTTTATCGATCAAGATAAAACCCTTGAAAATACCGTAATCATGGGTTTGCAAGTTTATGATATTAGCCGAGCTGCTTACCTCGTTGATAAGTACGATGTTACCCAAGTGCTACTTGCAGTACCGAGTGCTTCACGAGCGCGTAGGAAGAAGATTCTCGAGTCATTGATAGACTTGTCGGCGGAAGTGCTTACAGTTCCTGATATGAAAGATATCGTTGAAGGCAAAGCATCCATCGATCAACTGAAAGATGTGGCGATTGAAGACTTGCTGGGGCGCGATCCGGTGACACCTCAGCAATGTTTAATGGAATCGAATATCTTAGGTAAGGTAGTTATGGTGACAGGGGCTGGCGGTTCTATCGGCTCTGAGCTCTGTCGTCAGATTGTGCGGCAAAAACCTAAAGTACTAGTGTTGTTTGAGCTTTCAGAGTTTGGGTTATATCAAATCGATAGAGAACTCAAACAACTGATGGAAGCCGAGGGGCTGCACGTTGAAATCATACCGCTATTGGGGTCGGTACAGAGAATCAATCGCCTTGTGGTAACAATGAAAAGCTTCAAGGTTCAAACTGTGTATCATGCTGCTGCTTATAAACATGTACCTCTTGTTGAGTACAATGTCGTTGAAGGGGTACGCAATAACGTTTTTGGTACTTACTACGCTGCGCAGGCGGCCATTGAAGCAGGTGTTGAATCGTTTGTTCTGATCTCCACTGATAAAGCGGTGCGCCCGACCAATGTCATGGGAACCACCAAGCGTATGGCCGAACTGGGTTTGCAAGCGCTTGCGGAACAAGAAAACCGTAAAGCCAAAGGAACTCGCTTTTGTATGGTGCGTTTTGGTAATGTTTTGGGCTCATCGGGTTCTGTGGTTCCGCTGTTTAAACGTCAAATTGAGGCAGGCGGCCCAATTACGGTGACGCACCCAGACATTATTCGTTATTTCATGACCATCCCTGAAGCGGCGCAACTGGTGATCCAAGCCGGAGCTATGGGGAAAGGTGGGGATGTGTTTGTGCTTGATATGGGTGAGCCTGTACGCATCACTGACCTCGCGGTTAACCTTATTCAGCTTTCTGGGCTGGAAGTGAAAGATGAGCAGCATCCTTATGGGGATATTGCTATTGAGTTCACAGGGTTAAGGCCAGGTGAGAAGCTCTATGAAGAACTGCTGATTGGCGATAACGTTGGAAAAACTGCTCACGAGCGGATTATGACAGCCAATGAACGTTATTTACCTTTAGCGGAATTCGAACAGCATCTCAACGAGTTGGACAAAGCTTGTCATGCATTTAACCATGAACGTATCCGTGAGCTATTACTTGAAGCGCCGACCGATTTTAATCCGACGGATGGTATTGGTGATTTAGTTTGGCAGCGTACACAAGACAACCAGACTCAGCTTGAAAATCAGTTCGTGCATTAATGCTTTCGATTCATGTTTGTTCGAAATCGGTATGATCCGATCGGTTGATTAATACAGTCAGGAGTGGAAAACAACATGGAAGTGGTTCATCACGGAGGGAAGGAGAGTGTCACTGGTTCATGCCATGAATTGCGAGCCGATGGGCAAGCACTACTGATTGATTGCGGTCTGTTTCAAGGGGCGGATGAACACCCGTTGGCAGTGGAGTTTGCGCTGGGGCATGTGGATGCTCTGATCTTAACCCATGCGCACATTGACCATATTGGCCGTTTGCCTTGGTTATTGGCGGCGGGTTTTAAGCAGCCGATTTACTGCACGGCGGCAACGGCGGAGCTGGTGCCATTGATGCTGGAAGATGGTTTAAAGCTGCAGTTAGGCATGTCTCCCAAGCAGAGTGAGCGCGTACTTACCGAGGTGCGCCGTTTGCTGCGGGTGCAAGATTACCAAAAGTGGTTTGCTGTGCAGCCTAAGCGTGTTGATTCGCTCTGGGTGAGCTTTCAGCCTGCGGGGCATATTTTGGGCTCGGCGTATGTGGAAATTCGGCGTCCGAATGGTGAGGTGGTGGTGTTTTCGGGGGATTTGGGGCCAAGCCATACGCCTTTGTTGCCCGATCCGCAGTCGCCAGAGCGGGCAGATTATCTGTTTATTGAAACCACCTATGGCGATAAGCAGCATGAGGATGTGCAGAGCCGAGGGCAGCGGCTGCGCATAATGATTGAACGTTCACTGAGTGATGGTGGGGCAATTTTGATCCCTGCGTTCAGTGTTGGGCGCACCCAAGAATTGCTATTTGATATCGAACAACTCATCTTTTCGAATCAGATTGACGCGAATTTGCCGATTATTCTCGATTCGCCGATGGCGCAGCGTGTTACGCGATCTTATCGTCGCTTTAAGCAGTTATGGGGACGAGAAGCCAAAGCGCGGCTGCAAATGCATCGGCATCCTTTGGCGTTTGAGCAGTGTATTACGGTGGAAGATCATCGAACCCATGAGCGTTTAGTTAACCGCTTGGCTTCAACTGGAGAAGCCGCGATTGTGGTAGCGGCTTCGGGAATGTGTCAGGGCGGCCGAATTATGGATTATTTAAAAGCCCTGCTGCCGGATGAAAGAACCGATCTTATTTTGGCTGGCTTTCAAGCCGAAGGTACGCTTGGGCGTAAAATTCAAAGTGGTGAGAAGTCGGTGTGGATTGATGGCGATGAAATTGAAGTTAAAGCGCATATTCATACGATGTCGGGCTATTCAGCTCATGCAGATCAAGCGGATCTTCTGCGTTTTATTACTGGCATTGCTGAAAAGCCTAAGCAAGTACACCTTATTCATGGTGAAGCATCCGCTAAACAAACCTTCGACGAGCAGCTTACTCAACTTGGTTATTCGGTGTTTTAACCCGTATTTCTAACGCATTCCTCCCCTTGTTAGGGGAGGGAGAGTGTTTGGGCTTAAGCTCTCAGGGCTCGAAAGTCATTTCCTGTTGGCGCTTGGGACACGCGCAGGTCAAATTCAGGCAGTACTGCGTAGATATGATCAAAAATATCCGACTGAATACGTTCGTATTCAACCCACACTGTGGTGCTGGTAAAGCAGTACACCTCTAGAGAAATGCCATCGTGAGTGGGCGCTAACTGACGCACCATCAGCGTCATATCTTGGTGAATATTGGGGTGAGTGCGCAGATAGCGCTCTAAATAGGCGCGGAAACTGCCGATGTTGGTCAGGCGACGGCCATTGATTCGGCAGGCCAAATCCCAATGTTTTTGTTGGTTGTAGCTGCTGATCTCTTGTTCTTTTTCCGCCAAGTAAGGCTCAAGCAGTTGCGCTTTTTTCAGTGCTTGTTTCTCTTCTTCCGTCAAAAAATGCACGCTGGTGGCATCAATCAAAATGCTGCGCTTGATGCGGCGACCACCGGACTCTTGCATGCCTTTCCAGTTTTTAAATGAATCTGAAATCAGAGCGTAGCTTGGAATGGTGGTGATGGTTTTATCCCAGTTCTGCACTTTGACTGTGGTTAGGCTGATATCAATCACAGAGCCATCTGCGCCATATTTGGGCATTTCCAACCAGTCACCGACCGAGAGCATTTTGTTGGCAGAAAGCTGTACCCCAGCAACTAAGCCGAGGATCGGGTCTTTAAACACCAACATAAATACGGCGGTCATCGCACCTAAACCACTGAGCAGGATGACGGGGGATTTACCGATCAAAATCGAGGTGAAAAACAGCGCCGCGATAATAAATACAATGATTTTGATGCTCTGTAAAATACCGCGAGTAGGCAGGTTTTTCCCTACTTGGGTTTTGCTGAGCAATACTTCCAACACATTCAAAATAGAGTACGAGGCCAGCATGCTGAACACTACAATCCATAAGGCGGTGACGGTATGCAGTACGTCATAAGTGAATGTTCCGGGGCTCAGCCATAGCTGGGTTTGCACCGCAATCACGACGCCTTGGATCAGTAGAGCAACGCGACTAAACAGGTGCTCTTTAAACAACGCATTGCGCCAAACGCTCTGTTCATGGCGAGTGTGGCGCTTGAGCCACAGTAAAACGCCGCGATGCAACACCAAGTGAATAGCAATAGAAATAGCAGCAATCAGGCCAAGTGCTTCAGAAAGTTGAATCACGCGTTCAATTTCAATATCAAACTTCTGTAACCACAAGGTTAATGTTTCAAGCATGGCTTACTCCTTAATCAATCTGCGCGCCATACTACCTCAAACCCTAACGGCTTGCTATGTAAGTACTTGCTTCACTCGATGGCGTAGGTAGGGGACGATGTCTTGCTCAAACCAAGGGTTATTTTTCAGCCATAAGGTGTTGCGTGGAGAGGGATGCGGTAGCGGTAAAACAGAAGGCGCCCAGCGTTGCCACTGCTGTACCGTTTCGGTCAAGGTGGTGGGTTTGTCCGATAGGTAATAATGCTGTGCATACTGACCAATCAGGAGAGTGAGTTGCCGATTGGGCAGTTGCTCTAGAACTTTGGCATGCCATAGCGGCGCACACTCTTTACGCGGTGGTAAATCTCCGCTACGCCCTCTGCCCGGATAGCACAATCCCATTGGCATGATGGCGATCTTCTCTTCGCAATAAAATGTATCGCGATCTAAGTCGAGCCATTGGCGCAGTCGATCACCGCTGGCATCATTCCACGGAATTGAAGTGTTGTGCACCTTAGTGCCCGGTGCTTGGCCAATAATTAAAATCTTCGCCGCCGAATGGGCGCGGATCACTGGATTCGCACCCAACGGTAAATGGGGTTCACAGACTGTGCACTGGCGAATTTCCGTCAGCAGTGACTCAAGCATCAGTAGCCTTTTTCAAAATCAATCTGGTTACGCAGTGGCAAGTTATCGCACCAACGTTGGTAGTTATCGGCGAAGATATCGACCACTTGCTCTGGAAAGCTGACTGCTGCGATGTGTGGCGTGATGGTGATCGCCGGATTGCTCCAGAATGGATGATCTTGAGCGAGTGGCTCTTTGATAAATACATCCAAAAACGCGTGGCGGATATGCCCAGCAGCAATCAAATCAGGTAAATCTTGTTCAACCAACGTTTTGCCACGCCCCACGTTAAACAGCAGTGTCTGGTGGCAGTGGCTGAGATTTTCTTGATTGAGCAGCCCTTCGGTTGCGGGGGTATTGGGCAGCGTATTCACCAGTAAGTCGGCACGCATTAAGGCGGCTGGCAGCTCACTGATGTGATAAGTGGCATCAAAATGCCCTTCTTTGGCGGGAATGCCAGTGCGATTGACGCCCACCACTCGCAGCCCAAACTGTTTAGCCACATGGGCCAAATGGCAGCCAATTGAGCCAGTACCTAAAATCACTAGGGTTTGATTGGCTAAGGATGAGTAAGGGCGCGGCTGCCAAAGGCGCTCAGCTTGTTGGGTTTGATACAGGCGAAGATCGCGCTGATATTGGATAGCGTAACCCATCACATATTCGGCGATCAGGTGCCCGAAGATGCCTTTGACGTTGGTGAGCAGATAGTTTTTGCGCAGTTTGGGAGCCATTAAGGTATCGACACCCGCATAGGCGGAATGCAGCCATTGCAAGTGTGGAAAGTCGTCCAAACAACGCGCCGCCATCGGCGGTGCGGCCAATAAAATCGTGGCTTGTGTGCGATCATCGGTGACGCTAAGGCCTACGAGCTGACGCTCTAAGATCAGCTCGCGGTAGTGTTCATCATGTTCAGTCAGAATATACAGCTGGTGGAAATTGTTCATAGGCGCGTCTTTTTTCCCTTATGGTTATCCAGTACACTTCCGCTGTCTTTTTCCGCAACGATTTGAAGTGACTATGTTACAAAACCCTCTACAGCTTCGTCTTGAGAAGTTTGAACCTTGGCAACAGATTACCTTTATGGCCAGTCTGTGTGAACGTATGTATCCGAATTACGCTATGTTCTGTGAGCACACGCAGTTTGCTGAGGCGCGTATCTACCGTGACATTCTCGACAGCGTGTGGGAATTGATGACGGTAAAAAATGCCAAAGTGAACTTTGAGCATCAGCTAGAAAAACTCGAAGAGTTGATCCCAACTTCGGATGCGTTTGATCTGTACGCCGTGTATCCCGCGATTGATGCCTGTGAAGGCTTAGCCACCCTGCTGCATGGTTTGTTGGATCGTGATGATTTAGCGGAATCAATGATCAAAGTGAGCCAGATTTCGGTACAAACCGTCGCTCAACTGGAAGAAGCACAAACCGGTGAAGCCATCACCAACTATAACCAAAAAGAGAATGAAGCCGTGTGCGCCGAATGGGACGTACAGTGGGCGATTTTCCGCCCGCTGCGTGAAGCGGTTGAGCGCGACATTGATCTCATTAAAGACCTACGCAAAGAGCTGCGCGAAGAAGGGGTCAGCAATATCGGGGTGGAGTTGTAGTTCTCCCACGATTGCCAAGAGAAACGGGAGCCTAAGCTCCCGTTTGACTATTCCTCTTCGTCGCGGCTTTCGATCATGCGATGTTTACGCTTCCAATGTTCCCAACGTTCAGTGGCTAGCTGTTGCATATCGGTCGTGCGGTCCGCTTCATCAATGATTTCTTCGCCGAGCAGATGCTCGAAGATATCTTCCAAGGTCAGCAAACCTTGCACTGAACCGTATTCATCGACCACGACCGAAAGTTGCAAGCGTTTTTGCATCATCTGATCAAAAGCTTTAGGCAGGCTAAAGGTATTGAGCAGAACATGGATCGGGCGCATTACCTCGCCAAGTGTGGCAGTGCCTTGACCATTTTGCTGATGTTTAAACAGTTCAAGACGATGCACAAAGCCGACAATATTGTCTTTCTCTTCGCTGTAAATCAGCGGACGCGAGAAAGGTGTGTCGCGGTGTTGCTCAAGAAACTCATCAATTGTCAGAGCGGCGGCAACACGAAACAGAACCGGACGCGGCGTCATCACCTGCGTGACTGGCACGCTTTGAATGGCCAACAAGTTGTTGAGCATTTTGGATTCACCGGCAGCAAATTCGCCATTCTCGTTAGCTAGCATCGCCATCGCAGAAATCTCGTCCCGCAGTTTCGGCGCTTCCACTTTGTGCGCTAAACGCTTAGTGATCTGTTCTGAGAACCAGACGAACGGTGTTAGCGCCCATACCATCCAGCGCAGCACTAAGGCAGAATTTGGTGCCAGTTCGCGCCAGTAAGTTGCCCCTATGGTTTTTGGTACGATCTCAGACAGCACCAAAATACCCAGAGTCAGCACCGCAGAGAACAGACCTAGCCATTGGCTACCAAACACCACTGCAGCTTGAGCACCAGCCGTTGCCGCACCGATGGTATGCGCGATCGTGTTTAGGGTGAGGATCGAGGCGAGTGGACGGTCGATATCTGCTTTTAACTCCGCCAAGCGAGTGGCCGCAGGGTGACCTTGTTGACGCAGTTGGGCAAGATAGCTCGGGGTAATACTCAGGAGTACCGCTTCCAATACTGAACAGATAAACGATACGCCAATCGCGACAGAAATATATATCGCAAGCAGAAACATAAAATTCCTTGGTTTTTAGAGTGCACGTTCGAACTCTTTTCTTCTCACTAACGCTGAGCGGATGCCGAGCATTGCGGTGAGAATATGAAGAAAAATCGCTTCGCCTGAAGGAGTCGAAAGTGCTTTTTTCAGTCACTAAATCGATTGAAATGACAGGCTTCCCAGTCGATTAGCTCTCTTTTAATAAGGCCTCAGGCAGTCAATTACAAGCGAACCTGCGGCTTGATTAGTAACAAATTGTGAGTTGTTACTCAGATTACGGTTAAAAGTGCGTCATAAAAGCGAAAGTTGCGCGACAAACCTTTGCCAGATCGGGCATTTATGTTTTAGAGTGAGCTCGATTCGATAACCTATTGAGAAGGGAAACCTAAATGAACAAGACCCAATTGATCGACTTTATCGCAGAGAAAGCGGACCTGACTAAAGCGCAAGCGAAAGCGGCTCTTGAAGCGACTCTGGGTGCGGTTGAAGGTGCTCTGAAAGACGGCGACCAAGTACAACTGATTGGTTTTGGTACATTCAAAGTTAATCATCGTTCTGCTCGTACTGGCCGTAACCCAAAAACCGGTGAAGAGATCAAAATTGCGGCAGCTAACGTTCCTGCATTCGTAGCAGGTAAAGCGCTGAAAGACGCGATCAAGTAATTGCTTTATACTACGCCGAGACTAAACATCTCGGCGTTTTTGTTTATGAAGCAGCAATTTCCTATCTTTCTTTTGATCTCTGGCCTGTTGGCTGGGTGTTCTTCTACTCCAAATCCTAATCTTGAACAGATCAATCAATTTACCGGTGGTAAAACGATTGGTGATGCGACCAGCTTTTACTGGTATACCGAACGCTTTCAAAAACCGAGCTCAGCCTCCGATTACGTGACTTCTGGTGATTACGGCAGCTACCAAACTAGTTACCACTGGGAAGAGGGGCAAGTCCGTGAAATTCGCCGTGAGGGTGAACATCTGGATGGCAAAAAATTGCTACCGTTCCGAGTTCATATTCGTTTTAGTAAAGAGGGCGAAGCCGTCTACCAGCAGTATCGACTGGGTGGAAAGGTATTGCCGATGAGCGAAGAGCAGATCGCTCACTATGTATTGCAAGCTAAAGCGGTGGCAGAAGCCACGAAAGAGCAAGATAAGCAAGGATTAGAGCTTATCCAAGGCTATTGGAATGGTAAAGTGTTTGAAACCTGCGCTGGGGTTGAGTATCCGCGTGTCGAGTTTAATCAAACCCTACCGAGTTTTGTGTTTAACCGTCTTGCTTCTATTGAAAGCTATGTGGCGTTTTTGGGCAAAATCCGTAACGGTAAAGTGCATATCGATGAGTTGCTATTACTCGATGATGCGGATCACGACTGTGTGCAACAACCCGAGTTGATTGATTAAATCGGTTTATGTTAATGCCATCTAATCCCATCGAATAAAAACGCTGTTGAATAAAGAAGTTGTCGAATAGAAAACCTATCGAATAAAAAAGCGCGAACTTCGCGCTTTTTGTATTGATCAGGCTATGGAGATGCTTACTTGGCTTGCTCACGCGCAATTGCGCGATAACCGATATCGCGACGGCAGAACATGCCATTCCAGTTGATTTGATCCGCCAGTTGGTAAGCGCGTTGCTGCGCTTCTAACACCGTATTACCCAGCGCCGTTGCACATAGCACGCGACCGCCATTCGTCACCACTTGGTCGCCTTGGGTTTCGGTGCCCGCATGGAACACTTTTTGTCCCGCGATTTCTTGAGTCGGTAGACCAGAAATCACCTCACCTTTGGCGTAATCGCCTGGGTAGCCACCAGCGGCCAGTACCACACCGATCGAGGCGCGCGGATCCCACTTCGATTCCACTTGATCCAGCTTGCCCGCAATCGCTGCTTGGCAAAGTTCAACCAGATCCGATTGCAGACGCATCATGATCGGTTGAGTTTCTGGGTCACCAAAGCGGCAGTTATACTCAATCACTTTCGGTGCGCCAGTGCTATCAATCATCAAACCTGCGTAGAGGAAGCCAGTGTAGGTGTTGCCTTCGGCTGCCATTCCGCGCACGGTTGGGTAAATCACTTCACGCATCACGCGATCATGGATGTCCTGTGTCACCACTGGCGCTGGTGAGTAAGCTCCCATACCACCGGTGTTCGGGCCAGTGTCGGCATCGCCCACGCGTTTGTGATCTTGGCTGGTGGCCATTGGCAGTACGTTTTCACCATCAACCATCACGATAAAGCTCGCTTCCTCTCCATCAAGGAATTCTTCAACCACCACGCGGCTGCCTGCTGAACCAAACGCATTACCAGCTAGCATGTCTTGAATTGCGTCTTCGGCCTCTTGCAGAGTCATGGCAACAATCACGCCTTTGCCAGCCGCTAAACCGTCCGCTTTCACTACAATCGGCGCACCCTTTTCACGTACATACGCCAGTGCTGGCTCAATTTCAGTGAAGTTGGCGTAAGCCGCGGTTGGAATGTTATGGCGAGCGAGGAAATCTTTAGTGAAAGCTTTGGAGCCTTCCAGTTGAGCAGCACCTTGGGTGGGGCCAAAAATCGGCAAACCCGCTGCACGAAACGCATCCACCACACCAATCACCAGTGGTGCTTCTGGGCCAACAATGGTCAGCTCAATCGCTTTATCTTGGGCAAAGGCAACCAGTGCTGGAATGTCGGTGATGCCAATGTTGACGTTTTGCACCTTGTGCTCAAGCGCAGTACCCGCATTACCGGGAGCCACGTAAATGGTGTCAACTTGTGGGTTTTGTGCCACTTTCCACGCCAGTGCGTGTTCGCGACCGCCAGAGCCGATGATGAGAACTTGCATTGTGAAATCCTTACTTAAACAAGATGGGGCGCGTTGCACCCCATACCAATCATGCCAATTAATGACGGAAGTGACGCATACCGGTGAAGATCATCGCCATACCGTGTTCGTTGGCTGCATCAATCACCTCTTGGTCGCGCATTGAGCCACCCGGCTGGATCACGCAAGTGATGCCTGCTTCTGCCGCAGCATCAATCCCATCACGGAATGGGAAGAAGGCATCCGATGCCATGACGCTGCCTGCCACTTCCAAGCCTTCATCAGCAGCTTTGATACCGGCGATTTTCGCGGAATAAACCCGGCTCATTTGACCTGCGCCGATGCCGATCGTCATGTCGCCTTTGGCGTACACAATCGCGTTGGATTTCACGTATTTCGCCACTTTCCAGCAGAACAGAGCATCTTTCAGCTCAGCGTCGCTGGGTTGACGAGTTGAAACCACTTGTAGGTCATCTTGTGCCACCATACCTTGGTCACGGTCTTGCACCAATAAGCCACCATTTACGCGCTTCAAATCAAATCCTGTGGTTTGACCTTGCCATTCACCACACTCCAGCAAACGTACGTTTTGTTTGGCTGCGACGATGTCGATCGCGGCTTGCGAGACTTTCGGCGCGATGATCACTTCCACAAACTGGCGCTCGATGATCGCTTTGGCCGTTTCGCCATCCAGCTCACGGTTAAAGGCAATGATGCCGCCAAATGCCGAGGTTGGGTCGGTTTGATAAGCGCGGTGGTAGGCTTGTAGCAGATCGTCACCCAACGCTACACCACATGGGTTCGCGTGTTTCACAATCACACAGGCTGGCTCGCTGAACTCTTTGACGCACTCCAGTGCGGCATCGGTATCGGCAATGTTGTTGTAAGAGATGGCTTTACCTTGGATTTGGCGTGCGGTGGCGACTGAGGCTTCTTGTGGATTGGCTTCCACATAGAAAGCGGCTGCTTGGTGGCTGTTTTCGCCGTAACGCATATCTTGCTTTTTGATGAACTGCGCATTGAACGTGCGAGGGAATTTGCTCTCTTCATCCCCTTCTTTGTTATCGCCATAAGAAGGCACCAGCGTGCCGAAGTAGTTCGCAATCATGCCATCGTACGCCGCGGTATGTTCAAAAGCGGCAATCGCCAGATCAAAACGCGTCGCTAACGTCAGAGAGTTTTGGTGAGCATCCATTTCGCGGATCACACGGTCATAATCGTGCGCATTCACCACAATGGTCACATCTTTATGGTTTTTTGCTGCAGAACGCACCATAGTCGGCCCGCCGATATCGATGTTTTCAACGGCATCGGCCAGCGTGCAATTTGGGTTAGCCACGGTTTGTGCGAAAGGATAGAGGTTCACCACCACCATATCGATCGGCTGGATGCCGTGGGTGTTCATCACCGCATCGTCTTGACCACGACGACCTAAGATGCCGCCATGCACTTTCGGGTGCAGGGTTTTTACGCGCCCGTCCATCATTTCTGGGAAGCCGGTGTAATCGGAAACTTCCGTTACCGCAAGGCCTTGCTCGGCGAGCAGGCGTGCAGTGCCACCGGTTGAGAGCAGCTCAACGCCACGTTCCGCGAGCGCTTTAGCGAACTCAACAATGCCGGTTTTATCTGATACGCTGAGAAGCGCACGGTGAATAGGACGAGCGTTGTTCATGCTTCCATTTTCCTTTAAAAGATATTTGCCGAAAGTGATCTGTTGCGCTGGAGTGGTTTGAAGAGTTCTTCAAATCCTGAGTGAGCGAAAGGCAACAGAACAGTTTGGGGAAACACCTTATCCGCCGGAATTTGGATGGCGCGTATTCTAACCAATTTATTACAAAAGATCTCGCGCAATCGTTTGGCATGGGAAAAATAATCGCTAAAAAACGGTTTTTCAAGCACAAATTTTAACGAAAGCTTAAATATCCCCAAACTACTCCAAGTAGGAAGGGAAGAGGAGTAGTGATGTTTCAGATTGGAGAGTTAGCCAAACGCTGTGGCGTTTCCACCGATACACTGCGTTTCTATGAAAAAAATAACCTGATTGCTCCGGCAACGCGTACGGAGTCGGGCTATCGATTGTACGATGAAAAGAGTCAGCAGCAGGTTTCTTTTATTTTAAAAGCCAAAGAGTTAGGGCTGAGTTTGGATGAGATAAAAGAGTTGCTGGAAATTCGTTTGGAAGCGACCGAGCACAGCTGCGCCGAGGTGAAAGCGATCACTAGCGCTAAGCTGGCGGTGATCGATCAAAAAATTGAAGAGTTAACCCGTATTCGCAGTGCACTGAAAAAAATCAATGATGCCTGCTGTGGGCATGTGGAAGATAACGCCAGCCACTGCTCGATTTTGGCCGCGTTAGAGTAGTGAAGTGGGTTCCACGTTATATTCTGATTAGTAAGGATAATTTGGATTTTATTGCTGGTCATATGCTGGGTTGGTGGTTAAACAACCTAAGTTTGCATTTTTTAGCCTTATAAATAGTAGGTGAAATAGGGTGGTGCACTTATAATTTCGCTCTTCATCGGTGCGTACTGCCATCGCGTATTGTGCTGCTTACCGATGCTATCTTCCTGATACAAAGAGCTATTCTATGATTGGAATCTGTTTTCAAATCAATGACTGGGTTCTGTGCATTGATGAGAATAAGCTGTATCGCCAAGATAGGGAGGTCTCGGCCGAGCCGCGTCTTATTAACTTGCTGCATTTTCTTGCGGAGCATGCCGGAGAGGTATTCGGCCGCGAGGAACTCATTCAACATGTCTGGGACGGGGCGATTGTCACCGACCAAGTGGTCACTCAATCCATTTTTGAGTTGCGTAAGCTATTGCGCGACGGACGCGAAGAAAACCTCAGTTATGTGGTGACGGTTCCCAAGCGTGGCTATAAGTTAGTCGCGAATGTGCAGCGCCTTGATGGCAATCCTTACCTCTCTCGTCAAGAAGAGTCGGCGGCCAGTGATGTCGGTTTGACGGACGATATCGACGAAGTGGAAGAAGCCGTTCCCGAGATCGTGTTTCCTGCTGGTCCGTTAACGCGCGCCGTATGCCAAAGTCAGCAGCCGAAAAAATCAGCTAAGCCGAATGTGAGCCGTTGGCGCTTAAACTTGCTCAATGCGATCTGGATTGGTCTAGTGATTGTAGCGATGGGCTTTTTTACCGTGCAACAGTCGCAAGTGCGCATCACCCAAGTGGTGGATACCCACCTGATTGAATTTAAATTCCAAGACAGTTTTCATGCACAGGCGCTCACGCATGACCTTGCCGATGGTATCGCGCAAAAGCTGATGGCCGATCTGACCCAGGTGAGTGATTATCGAGTGATTCTCGGTAAAACGGCTTATAGCTCAGGCATTTTGCCCGGTAAGTCGATCATGGTGCGAGTCAATGATAAGGACGGGCATGAGTTTTTAGATCTTGAGCTTAAAAACAACTCTTCCGATGCGGTGCTGTTTAGTCGGCAATATCCGCTCGATAGCCAACATCTGGCTTCTGTGCTGAAAAGTGCGGAATGGGATGTCATGCAAGCGCTGAAAATCCCGAATGCCGAGCAGCAAGCACAGCGTTTATTGGTGGATTTTCCGCGTCAACCTGCGGCGTTAGGGCTGTATGTGCGCGCCAATCATTATTTGAATGTTGCCGATCGTCAGCAGTTCCAAAAAGGCATTTATTTATTGGAGCAAGTGCTGAAATTAGAGCCGGACAACCATTATGTCCAAGCCGAATTACTGATTGCCTACCATGTGCAGCAAGCACTCAGTCCAGATCAGGCGCTCAATCAAGATCGCATGCTGGTGTTGAGTGAGCAGTTGCAGCAGGTGAGTTACTCCCCCCAAGCGGTGGTGCAGCCACGCATTTATGAAGCGTTAGCACTGCAAGCGACAGTCGAAAACCAAGTGGAAGCGGCCACGCGCTATTTGGCGCAAGCTCAGGGTTTGCGGGAATCGGTGCTTTCATATGTGCTGCAAGGCAAGCACGCTGAACTCAAAGGCGATCTGGATGGCGCAAGCGATGCCTACAGTGAAGCGTTTTATATGGACACGTCGCTGGAAACTTATCTGCTGTGCGAAAACTTGGTGTTCCACTCCAACTTAAAATCCATTGATTACGCCATGTACCGCTCGGTGCATCCTTCGGTGGTTCGTTTACTGTAACGCTCGTCTACGGTCAATCTCATCTATCTATCCCCAAACGACTTGGAATAGCAGGTAGGAAGGGGATAGAGCGAACTTGCGCCTTCTTTCTCCGAACTGACTTTATCACGGTTTAGAGGGGAGGGCGCGCCGCTTTATCTCTCGAATCTTTCTGACTGAAAAACACCGCCAATCACATCGAACGATGTCTATGTACTCACTAGTCGTTTAACTTCTACTCGCCATTAATAGCCATTCGTTTGAGCCTATTCTCCAAGCCAAATTCAGTGAGCGTCATTGGCATTCTGTGCCAATGGATATCGCTTCATCGAGCGTCTTGCCAGTGGAGTGACAAATCTTATGACAAGACCAACAGTTTTTTGGCGATAAACCTCCCTCCTGATACCTCCGCAGAGCAGTATTTAGCGTGATGTTTTCACCTTGATATTTTTAGCTGTCTCTCCTGATATTTTTAGGTTTTTTATTAACCACATGAAAATAAAGAGGTTTATTGGTGGTGTTTATCAGGTTGATATCAAGAAACTCATGCTTGGCTCATCATTTTATTGATAAGCGGAAGTTTATTTTTTTTCGTTTTTTTGGGCGTAGTCTGCACTTCGAAATTTAGCGAGGTAGCGCAGGTGATTGCACTCATGACATCTCGCTAACCCATTCAGTTTGAGTTTTGTAACTTAAGTAGAATCGATTTGGAGATGTTATGTCATCAAATGCAAAAAAAATCGGCCTGATCGCCTGTACGGGTGTGGTGGCTGGCAACATGATGGGCAGTGGTATTGCTCTGCTTCCTTCTACGCTAGCGAGCGTAGGTTCAATTTCCATTTATAGCTGGCTGATCTGCATTGTTGGCGCACTCAGTTTGGCGTTTGTGTTTGCTCGTTTGGCAACCAAAAACCCGCAAGAGGGTGGCCCGATTGCTTATGCAGGGGAAGTGTCACCGGTGTTTGGTTTCCAAACGGGCGTGCTTTACTACCACGCTAACTGGATTGGTAATTTGGCGATTGCGATTACCGGTGTTTCTTACCTTTCGGTGTTCTTCCCGGTGCTGAATAACCCGATCCCTGCTGGTTTAGCGACCATTGCTTCGGTTTGGCTATTTACCTTAGTCAACTTGCTTGGTGGTAGCTGGGTAAGCCGTTTATGTACCATTGGTTTGGTGCTGATTTTGATCCCTGTAGTCGGTACGGCTCTGTTTGGTTGGACGCACTTTGACAGCGCGCTCTACAGCCAAAACTGGAACGTGTCTGCTGGTAGCGATGGCCATGCGGTGATCACCGCAGTGCTGATTTGTCTGTGGTCTTTCGTGGGTGTCGAATCGGCAGCGGTTTCTTCCGGTATGGTCGAAAACCCAAAACGCACGGTACCACTGGCAACCATGTTAGGTACTGGTCTTGCGGGTCTTATCTACATTCTTTCTACCCAAATGATCAGCGGTATGTTCCCTGCTTCTGAAGTGGCGGCATCTGGTGCACCTTTTGCGCTGGCGACCACCGCACTGTTTGGTAGCTGGACTGCGCCATTCGTGTCTGCCTTTACGGCATTGGCATGTTTCACTTCACTTGGCTCTTGGATGATGCTGGTCGGCGAAGCGGGCAAACGTGCCGCTAACGATGGCAACTTCCCGAAAGTGTTCGGTGAAACCGATCGCAACGGTGTGCCGAAAAAAGGTCTGCTGATTGCTTCCAGCATGATGACACTGCTGATGCTGGTGCTGATGTTCTTCAGCTCAGAAACTGCGCACGCTTCCGATCTGTTTAACCAACTGACCACCGATGCGGTTCTGCTGACCATGCTGCCTTATTTCTACTCCAGCATTAACCTGATCCGCTTCGAAGGCATGACCACTCGCAATACGTTTGTGATGTTGTTCTCCGGTATTGCTAGCCTGTTCTGTATGGTGGCGCTGGCTGGTGCAGAGGGTTCAACCCTGACTGCAACCTTCATCATGTCGCTGATTATTCTGATGTTCTACAGCAAAAAAGCGGGTCTGGATAAATACATCGAGACTCATCCACAACAAGCTTCGGCTCAGTTCTGATTGACCTTGCTGGCGTCTGCCACGCCAGCTTTCTGAATTCACTATGGCGCTCGTCTTACTCACTGTGCAGTGCACAGAGAGCGCCTTTTTTCGCCTTGGAGATGTCCAAATGAATATTTTCGCTATCTTGAACCACATGGGTGTGTTCTTTAAAGAAGAGCCTGTTCGCCAACTGCATGCAGCATTAGAAAAAGCCGGTTACGACGTGGTTTATCCGGTGGATGACAAAGATCTGATCAAGATGATTGAGATGAATCCACGCATTTGCGGCGTGCTGTTCGACTGGGATAAATACTCGCTAGAGCTGTGTGAGCGCATCAGTAAAGTTAATGAAAAACTGCCGGTGCACGCCTTTGCTAACGAGCAATCGACGTTAGATATTTCGCTAACCGACCTGCGCCTCAACGTGCATTTCTTCGAATACGCTCTGGGCATGGCCGACGATATCGCAATCAAGATCAATCAAGCGACTCAAGAATACAAAGACGCTATCATGCCTCCGTTTACTAAGGCGCTGTTCAAATACGTAGAAGAGGGTAAATACACCTTCTGTACTCCGGGCCATATGGGCGGTACTGCGTTCCAGAAAAGCCCTGTTGGCAGCATTTTCTACGATTTCTACGGTCCAAATACTTTCAAAGCGGACGTATCGATTTCGATGCCAGAACTGGGTTCACTGCTCGATCACTCCGGCCCACACAAAGAAGCAGAAGAGTACATCGCACGCACGTTCAATGCCGATGCCTCTTACATCGTGACCAACGGTACATCGACCTCGAACAAGATCGTCGGTATGTTCTCAGCGCCTGCGGGCAGCACAGTGCTGGTGGATCGTAACTGTCATAAGTCATTGACTCACTTAATGATGATGACGGACGTCACCCCCATTTACTTCCGTCCAACCCGTAACGCTTACGGCATTCTCGGTGGTATTCCACAGAGCGAATTTAGCCGTGAAGTGATTGCAGAGAAAGTGGCAAACACTCCGGGTGCGAGCGCGCCAAGCTACGCGGTGATCACCAACTCGACTTACGATGGCCTACTGTACAACACCCAGTTCATCAAAGAGTCGCTGGATTGCAAACACATCCACTTCGACAGTGCATGGGTGCCTTACACTAACTTCAACCGTATTTATGAAGGCAAGTGCGGCATGAGTGGTGAAGCGATGCCGGGTAAAGTGTTCTACGAAACCCAGTCAACTCACAAACTGCTGGCGGCGTTCTCGCAAGCCTCGATGATTCATGTCAAAGGTGAGTTTGACCGCGAGTCGTTCAACGAAGCCTTTATGATGCACACCTCAACCTCACCACAGTACGGTATTGTGGCATCGACTGAAACTGCTGCGGCGATGATGCGTGGCAACACTGGTCGTAAGTTGATGCAAGATTCGATTGATCGTGCGATTCGCTTCCGTAAAGAGATCAAACGCCTGAAAGGCGAGAGTGAAGGTTGGTTCTTCGATGTTTGGCAACCCGAGAACATTGAGACTACCGAGTGCTGGAAACTCGATCCAAACCAAGATTGGCATGGCTTCAAGAATCTTGATGACAACCACATGTATCTTGACCCAATCAAAATCACTCTGCTCACTCCGGGAATGAGCAAAGATGGCGAATTGGAGCAGAGCGGTATTCCGGCATCACTGGTATCGAAATATCTTGATGAACACGGCATCGTGGTCGAGAAAACCGGCCCTTATAACCTGCTGTTCCTGTTCTCTATCGGTATTGATAAGTCAAAAGCAATGCAGTTGCTGCGCGGCTTGACTGAGTTCAAACGCGGTTACGATCTGAACCTGACCATTCGTACTATGCTGCCTTCACTGTACCGTGAAGACCCAGCTTTCTACGAAGGCATGCGTATTCAAGAGTTGGCGCAAGGCATTCACGATTTAACCCGTAAATACCAACTGCCAGAGCTGATGTACAAAGCGTTCGATGTGCTGCCAGAGATGAAAGTCACGCCACACGTCGCATGGCAACAAGAGCTGCGCGGTCAAACCGAAGAGATCCTGCTTAACGAGATGGTGGGTCGCGTGAGTGCCAACATGATCCTGCCTTATCCTCCAGGCGTGCCATTGGTACTGCCAGGTGAAATGGTGACAGACAGCTCTCGTCCAGTGTTGGATTTCTTGGAAATGCTGTGTGAAATCGGTGCGCATTACCCAGGTTTTGATACTGATATTCACGGTTTGTATCGCCAAAAAGATGGCTCTTACACCGTGAAAGTGCTGAAAGACTAAGCCAGCTTGAATCACCCTATAAAGACAGCGTAATTCCCCAATGGACGCTGATACACAGAGAGAGCCTTACGGCTCTCTCTTTTTTCATGGTGCAATTTAGGTGAAAAGCATGGTCGCGGGATCAGATTTTAAACACCGCTAAGCTGCGAGCCAGATGCTGGCCATTTTCCATCAACTGTTCACTAGCGGCAGCCACTTGGTTCGCTTGAGCAGCGGCTTGGGTGCTGTGCTCAGCAATCTGGGTGAGGTTACGGGTAATTTCGTTGGTGGCCTCGGATTGCTGGGCGCTCGCACTGGCAATATGTTGGTTGAAAGACAAAATGGTTTGGATTTGCGCTTCAATCTCATTAAGCATCTGCTGCGCTTGATCCGCTTGTTGTTGAGTGACGCGTGATTGCTGCTGGGTTTGCGTCATAGATTGACTGACACTTTGCGCTTTTTTCTGCAAACCGCCAATGATCTGTTCAATCTCATTGGTGCTCGATTGCGTACGAGTCGCCAAGGTGCGAACTTCATCGGCCACTACCGCAAAACCTCGGCCTTGCTCACCGGCGCGTGCTGCTTCAATTGCCGCGTTCAGAGCCAGTAAGTTGGTCTGCTCGGCCACGCCACGGATCACTTCTAAGACTGCGCTAACGGATTGAGTCTCTTGGGCGAGAGTTTGCGTCTCTTGCTCGGTTCGAGTCAGTTGGTCTCGCAGGGTTTGCATGTGCGAAGAGGTTTGATTAATCGCTTGGCGGCCTTGGCTAGCTGCATTATCGGCATTGCGCGCGGCTTGTTCCGCTTGGCTAGCAGCTTGAGCCACTTCTTGGTTTGACGCATGCAGTTCATTCATTGCCGAGGCCACGGTATCCACCGCTTGATGCTGTTCGTAGGCTTTGCTAGATGCACTCTGCGCGACTTGGGTGAGTTCATCCGCAGAGCCAGTAACACTGTCGGTGATCGGGGTAATGTCTTGCAGAATGGTGCGAATTTTACCGGTAAATAGGTTAAAGGCTTGGGCGATGTGCGTCAGTTCATCTTTGCCGGTTGCACTGAGTTGGCGGGTGAGATCCCCTTCGCCTTGGGCAATATTTTTTAGGGTTGCCAGTGTTTCCCCGCACGGTTGCGTAATGCTACGGCCGATTAGGCTAGCAAAGGCAATTAACAAGATGAGAGTGGCGATAACCCAGACAAACACGGAGCTGAGTCGCTGCATCACCAGCGCATTCACATCATCGACATAGATGCCCGTACCAATAATCCAGCCCCAAGGTTTAAACAGTTTGACGTAAGAGACTTTGTCGACGGGTTGTTCGGCGCCCGGTTTCGGCCACTGATATTCAACGACGCCTTGTTGGCTTTGTTGCGCGACTTTGACCATTTCGATAAATAGCGCTTTACCGTTTGGATCTTTAAAGCTGCGTAGATCTTTGCCATTCAAATCGGGTTTCATCGGGTGCATTACCATGGCAGGCTGCGCATCGTTGATCCAAAAATAATCGTTGTTGCCATAACGTA
Organism: Vibrio metoecus; assembly: GCF_009665255.1. Lineage (NCBI taxonomy): Bacteria > Pseudomonadati > Pseudomonadota > Gammaproteobacteria > Vibrionales > Vibrionaceae > Vibrio > Vibrio metoecus. The sequence goes on along the minus strand of NZ_CP035686.1, from coordinate 2,537,630 downwards.
ATTGGGCGATCGCTTGCTTGGCAGCGGCTTGCGCTTGTTCCGTACTCAATGCGCCTTGTGTCGCTTGCTGAGCATAGTGTTCAAGCAAGGTGTAAGCGGTTTCGACCAAGTGCTGGGTTTGGGTTTGCTTCTCCAGCATAAGGTCGCTTCGATAGTCTTTCACTGTGATACCGAATGGAATGGCAAGCAGTAATAAAATGGCCGCCGTTAGTAAAAATAAGCGGTTACGGATAGACAGGTGGCGCAGGCTAAGGGTCGTCATAAGCATCACTCCTTGAGATATGACTGGCGAACGCGTGGGTTAAATTTTCATCGCACGCAAGACTGTAACAAATTGTTTTTAGTAAGGTAAATGCGACCAAAGGGGAAAAATGGTGAAGTTGTGGGCAGGGTCTCTTTTAGACGTATCGACGTCGACATAAAAAAGGCCAAGCATAGCTTGGCCTTATCAGGAGTGTTGATTGTGTTAGACGTTGCGTACCAGCTCCGCTAGCGCATCCCAATCGCCTTTGTCCATCAGGTCAGTTGGTACCATCCAAGTGCCGCCACACGCGACAACCGATTTGAGCGCCAGATACTCTTGCGCATTGTTTGGATTGATACCACCCGTTGGCATAAAGCTGACTGGGTACACCGCGCTCAGCGCTTTCAGCATCGCAATGCCGCCAGATGGCTCGGCCGGGAAGAACTTCAGGGTACGCAGACCCATTTCCATCGCTTGCTCTACCAAACTTGGGTTGTTGACGCCCGGAATGATCGCGATATTGCGCTGCTGACAATATTTCACTGTGGTCGGGTTCAGACCCGGGCTAACGATGAAATCGGCACCTGCCGCAATGGCTTCGTCCACTTGTGCGCTTGTGAGTACGGTACCCGCACCGATCAGTAGCTCAGGGTAAGCTTCACGCATGATACGGATGGATTCCGCCGCTGCTTCGGTACGGAAAGTGACTTCTGCACAAGGCAAACCGTTTTCTACCAGCACTTTGGCCAATGGCAGTGCGTGGGCGACATCATTAATCGCAATAACAGGGACAATTTTGATCGCTCGTAAGCGTTGTTCAATGGTCATGAGTCCATACCTCTACAGAATAAAGCTGAGTGTTGCCACAATCAGGAAGGCGATACCGCCCAAAAGGGTTTCCATCACAGTCCACGTTTTCAGAGTGGTTTTCTCATCCATCTCCATCAAGCGTGACACCAGCCAGAAACCAGAATCGTTAAAATGTGAAAGCACAGTAGCACCGCCGGCAATCGAAATCACGATAAAGCACAGATCCAGTTCCGATAAGCCAGTGGTTGCCGCTACCGTTGGTGCAATTAGGGCTGCCGTGGTAGTGAGTGCTACAGTGGCTGAGCCTTGTGCCACACGCAAACAGGTAGAAATGACAAATGCTGCTATCACAATTGGCATACCTGTATCCGAGAGCACGCCAGCCAGCGCGCTACCAATGCCGCTGGCACGCAGTACGCCACCGAACATGCCGCCCGCACCCGTCACTAGAATCACCGCACAGATTGGTGCAAGAGAGTCACCACACAGTTTTTCGAGGCGTGCCATACCGTAATCTTTGGCAAATGCCGCCAAACAAACCAGCAGAGTGATCAACAGGGCAATCGGAGTTTTCCCCAGCATACGTAGGAATTCTACGGCCGGTGTTTTGCCATCAATGATGCCTGCAACCGCGAGGGTGTTTAAGCCGGTATCCATGAAAATCAGCAGTACTGGCAATACCAGAATGGTCATTACGGTCGCAAATTTTGGCAGCTTGGCTTCATCAATGATCGCATCGGTATTGAAGAACGCTTTAGACAGAGGGATGTCGAATTTTTTACCGGCATACAGACCGAATAAGTAAGCGCCCAAATACCATGTTGGGATTGCCACCAGAATACCGACCATCAGGAGCAGGCCAATGTTTGCACCCAGCAGTTCGGCTGCCGCAACCGGCCCCGGATGCGGTGGAACAAAGGCGTGCATTACCGCAAACGCACCTGCTGAAGGCAGCGCGTATTTCAGTGGTGAGCCACCAAAGCGTTTCGCAACGCTGAAAATGATCGGCATCATCACAATCAGGCCCGCATCAAAGAAGATGGGGAAGCCAAACAGTAGCGATGCTACGCCGAGCGCAAACGGGGCGCGCTGTTCGCCGAAGCGGCCGATCAGCGTATCCGCTAGCACTTTCGCACCGCCTGTCACTTCTAAAATTTTACCGATCATTGCACCAAGGCCGACCAGTAGCGCAACGGAAGCGAGCGTACCGCCAAACCCCGTCATCATGGTGGAAACCACCTTGTCTGAAGAGACGCCAGTGGCAATCGCCGTGCCTAAACTGACTAAGGTCAGTGAAGCAAAAGCGTGGATTTTAAAGCGAATAATCAGCAGCAGTAGCGCAACAATCGCAACCGCCGCCACGGATAAGAGATAGGTTGGATCAGAGGTTTGTAGTAAAGGGTCCATGAGTTCACCGTCCAGATTTTATAGTTTGTGTTATAGCTCACATTTAGTGAAGTTACCGGTAACATGTTACCCATAACATGAATAAGATAAACCCATATTTCGAAGTGAATTTTAAAAATGCGATCACGCGCAAGTTTGGTTTTAAGGAGTCGTTATGGCCGGTAGTAGCATCATTGTGATGGGGGTTTGTGCTTGCGGTAAAAGCACCATTGGTGAGTTATTGGCAAAGCAGACTGGGCGAAAATTCATTGATGGCGATGATCTTCATCCGCGCGCCAATATTCAGAAAATGGCCTCCGGCCAACCGTTAGATGACGAAGATCGTAAGCCTTGGTTGGAGCGTATTCGCGATGCCGCCTACAGCCTTGAGAGTAAAAATGAACACGGCGTGATTGTGTGTTCAGCACTCAAAAAGCAGTACCGCGATCAGATCCGTGAAGGCAACCAGAATGTGACCTTCTTGTTCTTAGATGGCTCGAAAGAGCTGATCATGGAGCGTATGCGCGCTCGCCAAGGCCATTTCATGAAAGAGAACATGGTCAACAGCCAATTTGAAACCTTACAGCGCCCAGATGGTGAGCCGAAAACGCTGATCATTCCGATTGATTGCTCAGTGCAAGAGATTGTGAATGGTGCCATTCAAGCACTGCAAGAGCAGGAGGGGTTATGATTCATCCGGTTTTAGCCAAAGTCACTGAAAATCTAATCGAGCGTAGCCGTGAAGCACGCGCGGCATTCATTGCACGCAGTCAAGCACAAGAAAAAGCCGGCAAAGGTCGCACCTCACTCTCTTGCGGTAATTTAGCCCACGCAGTGGCGGCCTCTTGCAGCACAGAGAAAAAAGCGATTCTCGATTTCACGCGCAGTAATGTGGCGATTGTCACCTCGTACAATGACATGCTCAGTGCGCATCAACCTTATCAGCACTATCCAGACCGCATTAAAATGGTGTTGGCTGAATATGGCCACACAGCGCAGGTAGCCGGAGGTGTGCCCGCGATGTGCGATGGCGTGACGCAGGGCCAACCGGGGATGGATATGTCGCTGTTTTCGCGTGATTTGATTGCGCAGGCGACCGCACTCTCCCTCAGTCACAATGTGTTTGATGCCACTTTGCTGCTCGGCATCTGTGACAAAATTGCCCCGGGGCAATTGATGGGCGCGCTCTCTTACGCTCATCTGCCGACCGCGTTTATGCCTGCAGGCTTAATGGCGACTGGTATCAGTAACGAAGAGAAAGTCGATATTCGCCAAAAGTATGCGGCGGGTGAAGTGGGTAAAGAGGCACTGCTGAATATGGAGTGTCAGGCATACCATGCACCAGGCACTTGTACTTTTTACGGCACGGCAAATACCAACCAATTAGTGTTTGAAGCGATGGGGTTGATGCTGCCGGGCTCGGCGTTTGTGCACCCTCACTCAGCGCTGCGCCAAGCATTGAATGATGATGCCACCGTAAAAATCGCTAGCATGACGCAAGGTTCCGCTCAATATCGCCCACTCTATGAAGTGGTAACAGAGAAAAGCTTACTTAATGGTATTGTGGCTCTGTTGGCATCAGGTGGCAGCACGAACCATACGATTCATATGCTGGCGGTGGCACGTGCGGCAGGAATTTTGCTGACGTGGCAAGACATGAGTGATCTGTCTGACGTGGTTCCTCTGCTAGCGAAGGTGTACCCGAATGGCCCCGCGGATATGAACGCTTTCCAACAAGCGGGCGGTGTACCCGCGCTGATGAAGCGTTTGCATGAAGCCAAGTTGCTGCATTCAGACGTAACACCGGTGTTTGGTGAGTTTAGTGATCAGCTGACTCTGCCTGAGTTGGTGGATGGCGAGCTGCGTTGGGTTGCGTGTGATGGCACGCGTGATGCGCAAGTGATCGCGGCTAGCGAAGCGTGTTTCCAAGCGACTGGCGGCACCAAAGTGCTCAGCGGTAACTTAGGCCGTGCGGTGATCAAAGTCTCTGCGGTGAAAGAGGAGCAGCGAATCATTGAAGCACCGGCGGTGGTATTCCAATGTCAGCATGAAGTGGAAGCCGCGTACCAGCGTGGCGAGCTCAATAAAGATTGCATCGTGGTGGTGACGCACAATGGCCCTGCGGCCAATGGTATGCCAGAGTTGCACAAACTGATGCCAATTTTGGGCAACGTGCAAAAGGCTGGATTCAAAGTCGCGTTAGTGACGGATGGTCGTTTGTCCGGTGCATCTGGCAAAATTCCTTCCGCTATCCATGTATCACCAGAAGCGGTACGCGGCGGAGCCATTGGCCTAGTGCGTGATGGTGACCTAGTGCGCCTAGATTGCAGCACGGGTACGTTGGAAAACCTGACTGACATGAGTCACCGCCAAGCCTTGGTACTCGATACCGAGCGTGACCAACAAATGTGGGGACGCGAATTGTTTAAAGTGATGCGCCAAGCGGTCTCTTCCGCCGAACAAGGGGCGAGCTTTATTGTTTAACCTTGGGTAAGTTGAAGCATCAAAAAAAGGCGGTGTATACCGCCTTTTTCATCTTTATCCTTTGTGGAGTGCTGGTGTTACACACTTTCACCCGCAGTAAAACGATAGCCCATATCCATCACATGATTTTCCGCGCGTTCACCTTTGAGTGCGGCAATCAGTAGCTCAGCGCTTTTTTCACCAATCGCATAACGTGGTGTATCAACACTAGTCAGCTTTGGTGTGATGGTGCGGCCGATGTCTAGCGCGTTATAGCCAATCACTGAAAGCTGTTCTGGTACCCGAATCCCACGCTGCTGCGCCACCAGTAGAGTGCCAATCGCGATGTCATCGTTGGTGCAGAACACACCATCCAGATCGGGGTAACGCGCGAAGGCTTCATCAAGCAACTGAGCGGCGAGAGAGAAACTGGAGTGTGAGCCAGTCAGCACGTGCTTGATAGGCAGCCCGGCTTCTTGCATCGCTTGGTCATAGCCCTGCATACGCAGTTTGGTGCGGGTATCAAGCCGTGCACCGAAATAGGCAATCGAACGTTTACCCGCCGCGATAATTTTTTTCACCGCTTGATATGAGGCTTCGATGTGATCCATGCCTACGGCCATATCAATCGGGTTAGTAGGCAGCTCCATGGTTTCGACGACAGGCACGCCAGAGCTGGCAATCATCTGCAAAGTGCGCTGAGTGTGATGACTTTCGGTGAGAATCAGGCCATCGACTTGATAGGCGAGCAGCGAAGCAATTTTGCGCTCTTCTTCCTCCTCATCGTAACCAAAGTGGGCGAGTAGGGTTTCATAGCCATTGGCTTTGGTCACCGCTTCAATCCCTTGCACAAAAGAGGCAAAAATTTGGTTCGACAAGGAAGGAAGTAAAATACCAATCGCTTTACTGGACGATTTAGAAAGCATCGCGGGGGCGCGATTTTCAATGTATCCCAAAGCCTCAACGGCGAGCGCTATCTTCTCCCGCGTGGCCGCAGCCACGGAATCCGGGCTTCTCAGATAACGCGACACAGTCATTTTTGTTACGCCAACTTGATCCGCCACATCTTGCAATGTCGCGCGCTGTTTTTTTGTCATAGGTTATTGAGTCTTTTATAAAATGTTATGAGTAACATTATGAAGAAGTGACGGTATGGGTACAACCATTGTGTGTGGTGAATAAAAGGTAATAAAAAAGCCCTGACAAGGTCAGGGCTTAAAAACGTCGATGAAGATTAGTTCATGCCGTAGAAACTAAATTGCTGTTTTTATTCGTTTTCATTTGTTTCTCTGTTATGTATTTTTATTTTAAATTTCAGTTAGTTAAATTTATTTTTGTTTTGGTTTGTCTTCTCTTGTTTCTAGTCTTATCATGATCTCGGGGTACATGTGGGGGTACATGGAACCTAGCCATGTACCCCGAGGAAAAGGACGTTATGGGCAAACTCTACGACAAGCATTTGAAGGCTGTTTTAAATAAATCTCACCTTAAAGTGTTCACTTTGACCGATGGTGATGGATTGGGTGCAAGGGTCTCTTTACAAGGAAACGTGCGTTGGCAGTTTCGCTATAAGATTAACGGCGCAAGCAAACGTGTCGATCTCGGTGACTATCCTGATTTATCGTTGTTAAAAGCCCGCGAAGAAGCGCAAAAGTGTCGAGAATGGTTGGCGGAAGGCCATGACCCGAAACTGCAACGTTCCGTGATTCGACAAGAAACCCTTAAGCCTGTTTCTGTACAAGATGCCCTAGAGTACTGGCTGGTGGAATATGCAGAATCGAATCGTGCTAACGCTGACAAACATCGATCTCAATTTCAAAAACATATTTATCCCTATATTGGCGCTTTGCCACTCGCACAGACGGAAACGCACCATTGGATTGAGTGTTTTGATCGCGTTCGCAAGGGGATTGCTGGTAAGCAGCGTCCAGCACCTGTCGCAGCAGGTTATGTGCTGCAAAATGCAAAACAAGCGCTGCGTTTCTGCCGAGTTCGCCGCTATGCCACCAGCCGTGTTTTAGATGACCTTACCGTAAATGATGTTGGCAAGAAGCAACGCAAAAAAGACCGAGTGCTCACAGCACAAGAGCTCTCGGATTTATGGAATGCAGTCCAGACACCGAACAAGTTTCTTCCCTATTACTGCCATTTGGTTAAGTTTCTGATTGTGTTTGGTGCTCGCACTCAAGAAGTCCGTTTATCAAAATGGAAAGAGTGGGATTTTGAAACGTTGCTTTGGACAGTGCCAAAAGAGCACAGTAAAACAGATGAAAAAATCATTCGCCCTATTCCTGATGAGCTGGTGCCTTGGTTGCTTCAACTAAAAGCAGACAGTGATAAAGAAGCGTTGATTTTGGGAGAAGAGAAAAGCCCTGAAACAGTGAGCCAACAAGGTCGCTTCTTCTGGCAGCGCTTAGGCCATGAAGAGGCTTGGACATTACATGACATTCGTCGAACACTCGCGACGCGCCTTAATGAACTTGGTGTTGCGCCTTATGTTGTCGAGCAACTTTTAGGGCACAGCTTGGGGGGCGTAATGGCGATTTATAATCGTAGCCAGTATCTACCTGAAAAAAGGGAAGCGCTCACAATGTGGCTCGAACATTTAGACATTATGACGAACAAAACAAATAATGTGACGTCGATTATTTCCAGCAAAAGAACCGCGTGAGTTTGATGAGTTACCAACCACCTTACACTATCACTAATCAGATTCTTTCGCTGGTGGCACAAATCAGCGAATGCTTGGGGCGCCTGTCTGTCAATTGTGCTTCACCTCGTGAGCTGAAGCTGCGCAAGGTTAACCGAGTGAGAACGATTCAAGGCTCACTTGCTATTGAAGGGAATGAACTTTCTCAAGAGCAGATCACCGCCTTACTGAATGGTAAGCGGGTACTCGCGCCCAAAAAACAGGTTCAAGAAGCACTGAATGCGATCAATGTTTACCAAGAGTTGAATTCATTCTTCACATCGTGAAGTTGACTTGCTGCAAGCTCACGAAGTGTTAATGATTGGCTTGCAGTCTATGATTGGTCGTTATCGTATGGATGCTGTTGGTGTTTTCAAGAACGGACAGGTATTGCATATGGCCCCGCCTGCGGAGCGCGTGCCAAAACTGATGAGTGAGTTATTTCAGTGGTTGGCCAATGACAATAGCCACCCGCTTATTCGCAGTTGTGTGTTTCATTATGAGTTTGAATTCATTCACCCATTCTCGGATGGAAATGGACGTATGGGCAGGCTTTGGCAGACCCTGATATTGTCCGAATGGAATCCTCTTTTTGCCCACTTACCTGTTGAAAGTTTTATCTATGATAATCAACAGGCTTACTATGATGCGATTAATCGCAGTACGTTGAAAGCCGATTCAGAGCCGTTCATTGCCTTTATGTTGCAGATGATCTTGAACGCTTTGCAAGAAACAGAAGCGACTACCCCTCAAGATGCCCACCAAGTTACCCCTCAAGTTAAACAACTGCTAGAAGTGCTAGAAGGGGAAATGCTCAGAGAAGAAATTCAAGCGATGTTGGGACTCTTTGGTTCACTTTCTAACTAAGCTGCCTGTACGGCAGTGAACTAAAATGACAGAGCAGATAAGCTCCCCTCAATCGAAATGCGCTGAGTTCAGCTAAATCAACAAGTTCTGTTCTAAATTTGTTGATTAACCAAGCACCTTCACCTGCCAGCACTTCGCCAGTTTCAGCTTTGCTGGTAAAGTATGCCGATTAACCCATTCTGTACGCCTGCGGTACATCAATACTCCTCAGGCCGGCGTTGTTTAAGGGAATCCAACAGTCACATGGCAATCAAAAAAACTGAACTCTATTCATCCTTGTGGGCCAGCTGTGATGAGCTGCGCGGCGGCATGGATGCATCGCAATACAAAGACTATGTGCTGACCATGCTGTTTATGAAGTATGTGTCGGATAAAGCCAAGCATGACCCAAACGCGATGATTGAAGTACCAGCAGGCGCCAGCTTTGATGACATGGTGTCGCTGAAGGGTAAAACCGAGATTGGTGAAGGCTTAAACAAAATCATCGCTAAACTGGCCGAAGAAAACGATTTAAAAAGCGTCATCGACATTGCCGACTTTAACGACGAAGACAAGCTCGGCAAAGGTAAGGAAATGGTCGACCGCTTAACCAAGCTGGTCGGTATTTTTGAAGGCTTAGATTTATCTGGCAACCGCGCCGATGGCGATGACTTGTTAGGCGATGCCTATGAATACCTGATGCGCCACTTCGCCACCGAATCGGGCAAATCCAAAGGCCAGTTTTATACCCCGTCTGAAGTGTCGAAAATCCTCTCCAAGGTGCTGGGCATTAACGAACACACCTCGCAAGACTGCACCGTGTATGACCCAACCTGTGGCTCAGGCTCTTTGCTTCTAAAAGCCAGCGACGAAGCGCCACGCGGCTTGTCGATTTTTGGTCAGGAAATGGATAACGCCACTAGCGCCTTGGCGCGCATGAACATGATTTTGCATGACAACGTTACCGCTAAAATCTCCAAGGGCAACACGCTGGCCGCGCCAGAATGGAAAGACACCAACGGCGAGCTGAAAACCTTCGACTTTGCCGTGGCCAACCCGCCGTTTTCCAATAAAAACTGGACCAGCGGTATCAATGCTGAACACGACGAATTTAAACGCTTTGCCTGGGGCGTGCCGCCCGAGAAAAACGGCGACTACGCATTTTTGCTGCATATCATCAAAAGCTTAAAAAGCACCGGCAAAGGCGCGGTCATTCTGCCGCACGGTGTGTTATTCCGCGGCAATGCCGAAGTGCGCATCCGCGAAAACCTGCTCAAGCAAGGCTATATCAAAGGCATTATTGGTCTGCCGGCCAACCTGTTTTACGGCACCGGTATTCCCGCCTGTATTATCGTCATTGATAAAGAATCAGCCGCAAGCCGGATGCTGAAAGATCCGCTTGACCTTGACAAAACCGAAGGCGGTATCTTTATGGTCGATGCCAGCAAAGGCTTTGCCAAAGACGGCAATAAAAACCGCCTGCGCGCGCAAGACATTCATAAAATCGTTGATGTCTTTACCAAACAGCTGGAGCTCAAAGGCTACAGCCGTTTAGTCTCGCTCAAAGAAATCGCCGGCAACGACTACAACCTGAATATCCCGCGTTACATCGATAGCAGCGAAGGAGAAGACTTACACGATTTATCCGCCCATTTAGCCGGTGGTATCCCTGAGCGTGACGTCGCCGCCCTGGGCGATTTCTGGCAAGTATTACCCAGCCTGCGCGATAGCTTATTCGCCCCGGCACGCCCAGGTTATTTGCACGCCAAAGTCGCCGCCCGTGACGTCAAACCAACCATCTTGCAACACACCGAGTTCCAGCAGTTCGCCCAAAGCGCCAACGCACCATTTCAGGCGTGGTTTGCGCAAATGCAGTTAGACTGCATCGACGGCAGCGAAACACCCAAAGCACTCATAGACCGCATCAGCGAGGCGTTGCTCGAAGCCTATGACCAAGTGCCTCTTTTAAGCAAATACGACGTCTACCAGCTGCTGATGGATTATTGGCAAGATACCATGCAAGACGATGTCTATGTGCTGGTGCAAGACGGCTGGGACGCTGGCAAAGTCCTGCGTGAGCTTATGGTTGCCAAAGGCGAGAAACTCAAAGAGGTACCAGATTTAGTCATCGGTAAAGCCAAGTACAAAGCTGAACTGTTACCACCCGCCTTATTGGTGAAACGCTTTTTTGCCGCCGAACAAGCTGAACTCGACCGCCTGCAAAGCGAGCTCGATAGCATCAGCCAGGAGCTGGAAAGTTATATTGAAGAGCACAGCACCGAGGATGGCTTGCTCGCTGATGCGCTCAACGACAAAGACAAAGTCACCGCAGCGTCGGTGAAAGCACGGTTAAAACTCGCATCAGACCCTGACGAGCGTAAAGCGCTGCAACACCTGCAGCGCATGTTTGATAGTGAAGGCAGCAGCAAGAAGGCTGTCAAAGAACAACAAGACAAACTCGACCTATTGGTGTTTAAACGCTACGCCACGCTCACAACCAATGAGGTGAAAACCTTATTGGTACAAGATAAATGGCAAGCCACGCTGCAAACCAGTATTCAGGCCGAAATTGAACGCATGGGCCAGCAACTGGCAAGCCGCGTGAAGGATTTGGAAGAGCGTTATGCCGAGCCATTGCCGCAGATTAGTCAGTCAGTGGATGTGTTAAGTGCCAAAGTGGCTGAGCATTTGAAGGCAATGGGTTTGGAGTGGGCTGTATGACAACCAATTTATCGACTGTGCTTATAAGTTCTGATGAGCAACTATATGCTTCAAGCAGTCTTTTCAAAAATACAGAATTAGGAGCTATTCCAATTGATTGGGAGCTTGCAAGTATTGAGAACGCTCTAGCAAACAAACATATATTTGATCAAATGGATGGAAATCATGGTGAGCTTTATCCTAAAAGCCATGAATTTAGCTCATATGGCGTGCCTTATATTGGCGCAACTGATTTCAGTACAGGTCGTATTGATTATAAGGGATGTAAGTATTTACCTGAGCAACGTGCAAAGAAATTCAAAAAAGGAATTGCACGTAATGGAGATGTACTATTTGCACATAACGCCACAGTTGGTCCAGTCGCATTAGTTGAGACAACATTAGATTTTGTTATTCTAAGCACTACTGCTACTTATTACCGATGCAATCCTGAAAAAATTAATAATCATTACCTGTATCATTTTTTCTCATCTGATTTTTTTGTGAAGCAGTACTCGTCAGTAATGTCACAGTCAACACGAAATCAGGTACCGATTCTGGCACAGCGTAAATTTCTGCTAGTGCTTCCGCCACTTACAGAACAAATCGCCATAGCCAATGCCTTATCGGATGTGGATGCGTTAATTCAGGAACTGGAAAAGCTGATTGCGAAAAAGCAGGCGATTAAAACCGCGACCATGCAACAACTGCTCACCGGCCGCACCCGCCTGCCACAATTCGCCCACCACCCCGACGGCAGCAAAAAAGGCTACAAACCCAGCGAACTCGGCGAAATCCCAGAGGATTGGAGTGTTAGCCCTCTAAAAGAATTACTTAGAGAAAATCCTAAATATGGAATAAATGCTGCGGCTGTTCCATTGGAAGGTAATTTGCCAGTTTATATCCGAATTACTGATATATCTGAGGATGGTTACTTTAAGCCTAGTGAAAAAGTCGGTGTTAAAAGCCCGTTTTCAGGTATGTATCAATTAGCTGATGGCGATATTGTATTAGCGCGAACTGGTGCAAGTGTTGGTAAGTCATATCTTTACAGAGCCGAAGACGGGATTTTAGTATACGCAGGGTTTCTGATTAAAATTTCACCTGAACAATCAATTTTAGAGCCAAAATTTCTTATTCAATATCTGAAAACAGAACAATATTGGTCTTGGGTAACTGTAAATTCCATGAGAAGCGGCCAGCCGGGAATTAACGGTAATGAGTATGGAAGCTTACTGATCCCATGTCCGACCAAAGAAGAACAAATAGCGATTGCTACAATCCTTTCAGATATGGATAAGGATGTTCAATCTCTCGAAAACCGTTTAAACAAAACCCGCCAGATCAAACAAGGGATGATGCAAGAGCTGTTAACCGGCAAAACCCGTTTGGTATAAGGAAGAACATATATGGATATCAAAGCCGAAGTAAAAAGCGTTGAACGCCTCAAAGACTATTTCTTTGTTGTGCCCGACTATCAGCGGGAATATGTGTGGAAGGTGGATGATCAGGTCGAACAGTTTCTGATAGACATAGATAACGAATATGTACCTGGTGCCAGAGATCAGGCCAGTTACTTTATTGGCTCTATCATCATTGTGCAAAATGGTGAAAAGCACGATGTTATCGATGGTCAGCAACGTTTAACCACTTTAGTCATTAGCCTCTGTGCATTGCGCGACTTACTACAAAGCTGTGATGGAGAACAACAACTTCAAGCCAATGACCGCAAGCTGCTGGCTAAGGTGGAGGAATGGCTATCGGACTTTGATATCAAAAGTGACCAAATGATGCCGCGTTTGGAGTTGCAGTATGATGAGAGCAGTGACTTCTTAAGCCAATTGATTGAAAGCAAGAGTTTTCAAGGGCAAGCGACCGGTTCAATTACTAAGATGCGACAGGCGTATCAGCGGATCCGGAATCATTTTGCAGGCTACCAGCATCAGAGCATCTCCGAATTGATGGCTTATGCCCGGTACTTTTTAACGGGTATCGATTTGGTGGTGATTGAGTCAGAAAACCTCAGCAGTGCCCTGAAGATCTTCGAAACCATTAACCAGCGTGGTGCCGGCCTCAATGCCATGGATTTGGTTAAAAACCTTATGTTTAGTCAGGCAAAAGAGTCTCAATTTGGCCAGATAAAGACTACCTGGAAGCAGATCACCGACAATCTTCAGCAGTGTGGTGAGGGTGACAAACCGCTGCGCTTCCTGCGTTACTTTATGCAGGCCCGCTATCACAACGGTATTTTGCGTGAAGATGAGCTGTATAAGTGGATCATCTCCAAAGAGGGGAAGGATGCGCTGCAATTTGAAGCAGAGCCAGTCGCTTTGGTGAAAGAACTGGAACGCATGTCACTGCGCTATGCCGAGCTGGTTAATGCCACCAATAATGCCAATAACCACCGAGAAGTGAGCCGCTATCCCAGTGTCGTCAACATTGGTTACATCAATAAGTATCGTTCGCGTCAGCATTTGGTGTTGCTTATGGCCCTAGATGTGAACTGTCCGGATGAAGTGCTTGAATACCTGGCCTGCCAATTGGAGAGTTTCTTCTTTTTTGCCAACACTCTTTCACTGCAAACCAAGACCTATGAACAGAGGTTTACTCAATGGGCTGCGAAGCTTCGGGGTGCCCGTGATACTGAAACGGTAGCTATTGCTCTGGAAAGCACACTGGTCGCATTTATTCGCCATCGGTTGCATGAATTTAAACAAGCCTTTGAGCGCATCAATCATACCCATTATAACCCTCAGTATAGGGAGCGATTCATTCTGGGTAAGCTTGAGAACGAGATCCGTCGGCAATGTGGGCTGGTGGCTAAGAGTCAGAGCATGATCCAGCAAATGCAAATAGAGCATATTTTGCCATCGACAGTACGCAATCTCGAACTATCAGAGTATTTCAATGATGGGATTAGCCATATCCTCTGCAAGCCAAAACTGGGCAATGTCACCTTGCTGGAAAGTACAATCAATCAAGCCATTAGTAAATGTAATGACTTAGCTACCGACTGGTTTACCCAAAAACAAAAGGCATACACACGCTCAGATTGCGTGATGACCAACTTGTTAGCTCATGACTATGAGATAGGTAATGACACAGCATTGAATCGCTACAAGCGTAAGTCAGGGTATAAATTTGAGCAGTGGACGCCACAAAGCATAGATGCGCGTCAGCGGCTGTTAATGGATTTGGCGATGGATGCATGGCGATTTAATGGTCAGCGTATCGATAAACAGCCTGATGAGACCGAGCAAGAGGCGGTTGCCGTACAAGTCTGAACTGATGATACGGCAGACCAACGCTTAGTTGAGTTCGAAATAGGTAAGTGTTGGTGTAGTATCAGGTTTACAAGAATATGCGATGACACCTAGAGTATGGAGAACCTCGCAGCGGACAATAAATATGGATGAAGAGACCAATATGATTATCCAAAAACTATCGGTGAACGGTTTTAAATCGATGATGTCGGAACAGCCAATAGAGCTTGGTCGAGTGAACTGCTTTATTGGTGCAAACGGGGTGGGCAAGAGCAATATCCTAGAAGCCTTAGGTGTTATCGGTGCTGCGGCGAAAGGCGTTGTTGATGATGAAAGCCTGTTGCGAAGAGGTGTTAGAGCTGGGGTCCCGAAGCTATACAAAAGTTCTTTTGCATCTGAGCGGACTCCGGCTCATATCGGCATTAGCGTTACTTCCAGTTCAGCGGCTGAATATCGAGTCTCTTTACTCAACCCACTAGAATCACCAGACCCGGCTTGGTCATTCAAAACCGAATACTTGTTCGATGGTAGTGAGGAAATCATTGCTGATGGCGTTCGAGCAAAAAAAAATCTGAACCCAACTGCGGGACTCGCTGCTTTACGTCAGGTAGAGCTTAGTAAGGAGAATCACGGTTACCAATTAATGCAGTCTCTTAAGGACTATGCGATTTATTGCCCTAACACTCCTACACTGCGAGGTATTGCCCAAGATCTTCAATCACGGACACCGGTAGGATTGAGTGGGGGTCTGCTTGCCGAAGCATTTGAAATGTTGCGCAAATATCTGATCCAATTGGGAGATGTTGGTGAAGATGTTTTGGACGAAGTTTACTCTCTTATTGATTGGGTTGCAGATATCAATATCACTTCACAGGCTGGTTCTCTGCTCTCAGACAAAGTTCCTCGAGCAAAGCACTTAATTAAGTTCACCGATAGGTACATGAAGACCAGCCGGAATGAGTTGACGGCTTATGATGCCAGTGAAGGGGCGCTTTACGTGCTTTTTGCTGCGGTATTGTGTTTATTGCCACAGTCACCGAAAGTGTTTGCGATAGATAACTTAGATCAGGCATTGAATCCGCGCCTACTCGCCAAGCTGACCGGAAAGTTGAGCAATTGGTTAAAAGTCGGTGGGAACGAAAAACAGATACTGTTCACCGCTCATAACCCTGCCGTGCTTGATGGCTTGGACTTGTCTAGCAATGACATTAGGTTGTTTGCCGTAGAGCGAAACTCAAACGGTTTGACTCAAATTAGGCGCATAACTTTGACACCCGAATTACAGCTTTTGAACAAGGACTATCCATTATCAAGACTGTGGTTAATGGGGCATTTAGGAGCCGTGCCAAATGTCTGATCTCAGAATTGCACTAATTGCCGAGGGGGAAACAGACTACGTTATCATTGAAGCCGCACTGAAAGCCATTCTGCCTCGTCCGTTTATCATGACGCAACTTCAACCGGAAGCAACTCAACCTGAAATGGGTAGTGGATGGGGTGGTGTTTTAAAATGGTGTTATACCGCATCAGAGCGATTTCCAGGGCCAGTTACAAATGATCCAACTCTGAGTGGTTACGATATGGTGATCATCCATCTTGATGTGGATGTTACGGGCTTTAGCTACGCCGACTGCGGCGCAAATGTGGCGCAGATGGCAGTAGATAAGCAATGGCAACATTTACCCGTAAATTGCGCATGTCCGCCAGCTGAAAACTGTGCTGATGCACTAATACCCGTTATTGAAAGTTGGTTAGGTACCGCCTCTTTAGGGCAGTCGGTACTTTGCCTCCCAGCTCAATCTTCTGGAACTTGGCTGGCCGCAGCTTACTTACCCGCCGGACATGCTCTGCTGGCCAATGAGCCTGAATGCAATGGCATTGAAGCGCAACTGGAAAGACTCCCAAAGCAACTTAAAGTGAAAAAGAGCCAGCGGGAGTATCGTTCGAAAGCCCCAACAATTACGACCAAGTGGAACAGTGTGAAACAAATTTGTAGTCAGGCGCTAAAATTCGAGCAGAGAGTGCTGGCACTTATTTCGTAACGGATATGCACTAATGCAATATGCATTTTGCTCCGTTATGTTCCAAAGCACCAAAAACTAAACACACTAATGTTATTTTATTAAGCCCACTAGATGTGAAGCGTGTAATCAGAACAGGGATTGTAGATGACTGACGTTGGCCAAAAAGAAAAACTCACCCAGCAACGGGTTATTAAGCTTTTCACCCAAGAGCTTGGCTACCGCTATCTAGGCGATTGGACTGACCGTGCCAATAACCGCAATATTGAAGAAGAACTCCTTTCTAAGTGGTTAAGCGAGCGTGGTGTGTCCGCGGCATTAATTGCCCGCGCACTGCGTCAACTCGATAAAGCCGCCAGCCTAGGCGAAGGTAAGCACCTCTATTACGCCAACAAAGACGTCTACCAACTGCTGCGCTACGGCGTAAAAGACAAAGAAAGCGCCGGTGAGCAAAACCAAACGATTTGGCTAATTGATTGGGAAAAACCGGACGCAAACGACTTTGCCATTGCTGAAGAAGTGACTGTGAAAGGTGAAAACAAAAAGCGCCCAGATTTGGTGCTGTATGTGAACGGTATCGCTTTGGGTGTGATTGAACTCAAACGCTCCAGTGTATCGGTGTTCGAAGGCATTGCGCAGAACCTCGATAATCAGAAAAAAGACTTTATCCGCAACTTTTTTACCACCATGCAGCTGGTGATGGCAGGAAACGATACCCAAGGCCTGCGCTACGGCACCATCGAAACCTCTGCCAAACATTATCTGGAGTGGAAAGAGGATTGTGTTAATCCCTATGAATACATTCTGGATTTTCATATCAGCCGCATCTGCCAAAAGCAGCGCTTTTTAGAACTGATTCACGACTTTATGGTGTTCGACGCCGGCCGTAAAAAGACCTGCCGACACAACCAGTACTTCGGTATTAATGCCGCCAAGAAATTTATCGCCCGCCGTGAAGGCGGTATTATTTGGCATACTCAAGGCTCGGGAAAGAGCTTAACCATGGTTTGGCTCGCCAAGTGGATCCGCGAAAATGTGCGTGACTCGCGTGTGTTGGTGGTAACCGACCGTACCGAATTGGATGAGCAAATAGAAAAGGTATTCTCCGGCGTTGATGAGCAAATTTACCGCAGCAAAAGCGGTGCTGATTTAGTCGATAAGCTGAATAAGCCAAACCCTTGGTTGGTCTGCTCGCTGGTGCATAAATTTGGTCGTCATGGCGAAGATGATGACGAATCAACCGCAAACGCCGATGACTTTATCAGCGAAATAAAGAAAAGCTTGCCGGCAGATTTCTCGCCCAAAGGTGATGTGTTTGTGTTTGTTGATGAATGTCACCGCACTCAGTCGGGCTTATTGCATGCTGCTATGAAAAGTATTCTGCCCAATGCGCTCTTTATCGGTTTTACCGGTACGCCGCTGATGAAAGAAGACAAGAAAAAATCAGTCGAGGTGTTTGGTACCTATATTCACACCTACAAGTTTAACGAAGCTGTGTCGGATGGTGTAGTGCTTGATTTGCGCTATGAAGCGCGTGATATCGACCAGCGGGTGAAATCACAAAAGAAAGTGGATGAATGGTTTGAGGCTAAAACCAAAGATTTATCCCGCTTAGGCAAGCTGCAAATTAAGCAAAAATGGGGCTCGATGCAAAAGCTGCTCTCCAGTCGGGCAAGGCTGGAGCAGATTGTTGGCGATATTCTGATGGATTTTGACACCAAGCCACGCCTTAAAGAGGGCCGCGGCAATGCCATGTTAGTCTGCGCCAGTGTCTATCAGGCGTGCAAAGTGTATGAGATGTTCGCTGACGCTGGGTTTCTCGGTAAATGCGCGATTGTGACCAGCTATCAGCCCAATGCTGCTGAAATTAAAGGCGAAGAAACCGGCGCCGGCGCAACCGAGAAGCTTCAAAAGTACAAGATTTACCGCAAAATGCTGGCCGAGTTTTTTGAGCAACCGGAAGACGAAGCCGCAAAACGGGTGGAAGAATTCGAGCAAACCGTTAAAAAACGCTTTATCGAAGAGCCAGGCCAAATGCGCTTACTGATTGTGGTCGATAAGCTGCTGACGGGCTTTGATGCGCCTTCCGCGACGTACTTGTACATCGATAAAAAGATGGCGGACCATAACCTGTTCCAAGCCATTTGTCGGGTCAATCGCCTGGATGGGGATGACAAAGATTATGGCTATATCATCGATTACAAAGACTTGTTCAAATGCCTGGAGAAAACCGTCAACGACTACACCAGCGAAGCCTTTGAAGGTTATGACAAAGAAGATGTCGCAGGCCTGTTGAAAGACCGGCTGAAGATGGCCAAAGATGATTTGGACAATGCGCTTGAGGCAGTGAAAACCTTGTGCGAGCCAGTCAAAGCCCCCAAGCATCAAATCGATTACCAGCATTATTTCTGCTGTCAGCCTGGGGCACTTGAAGATGAGCTCAGTGAAAAAGAGGCGCTACGTCTCACGCTTTACCAAAGCGTGTCAAAACTAATCCGCTGTTTCACCAATATTGCCAGTGAGATGCAGCAAGCCGGCTATAGCAAAGGCGAAGCCGAGGTGATCCGCCAAGAGGTTGAGCATTACAGCAAAGTGCGCGATGAAATCAAAATCGCCAGCGGTGATGTCGTCGACATGAAGCAGTTTGAGCCAGCGATGCGACAAATGCTTGATTTGTATATTGACGCCGACCCAAGCGAAACCCTGATGGATTTTGAAGAGTTGGGATTGATTGAGCTCATTGTGCAAAAAGGCGCTGAGGCTTTAGATGGCTTGCCAAAGGATATGAAAAAGAATCCTGAAGCGATGGCAGAGGCAATCGAGAACAACGTCCGTAAAACCATTGTGGATGAGAACCCAGTAAACCCGAAGTATTACGAACAGATGTCGGTGTTGCTGGATGAGCTGATTAAGCAACGCCGGCAGCAGGCGATTTCATACCAAGAGTATTTAGAAAAAGTGCGTGAACTGGCGAAGAAGGTCAAATATCCGGCCAGTAACACCAGCAAAGCCTACCCAGATAGCATGGATACTATGGCCAAACGGGCGCTGTACGATAACTTTGGAAGTGACGAAGTGCTGGTGACTAAAATCGACACCGCCGTGCGCTATACCAAAAAGGCTGAGTGGTTAGGCGACCGGTTCAAAGAAAAAGAGATCGCACGCGCCATTCGCCAGGAAACCGCCGAATATAACGTGGATGTTCAGGCCGTTATGGAGTTGGTTAAAGCGCAGAAAGAGTACCATTGATGGCCGAAGTGACCATTGGCAATTTGACCCTCGATTTGCAGCGCAAACCGATTAAAAACCTGCATATTTCGGTGCTACCACCTGACGGCAAAGTCCGTGTGTCTGCACCGCTGCAACTGAGTGACACAGCTATTCGCATGGCTGTGGTGAAACGCTTAGCCTGGATACGCCAGCAGCAAGCTGATTTCGCCGCGCAGCCACGCCAATCCGAACGCGAAATGTGTTCCGGCGAAACTCATTACCTCTGGGGCCGAGGCTATCGACTGGATGTGGTAATTGGCATGGAATCGAGTGTCAAACTCAAAGGCGGCAAAATAGTTCTAGCTGCTCGGCAAGATATCACGCCCGAAAAACGCCAAGCTATACTGCAAGACTGGTACCGCACAATCCTAAAAAAGCGCATCGAACCTCTGATGCAGCAATGGCAACAACGGATCGGTGTAGAGCCAACATTTGTCGGCATTAAGCGTATGAAAACCAAGTGGGGCAGTTGTAACCCCAGCACTGGCCGAATTTGGCTTAATCTGGAGCTCGTCAAAAAGCCTCCAGAATGCCTTGAGTTCATCATTGTGCATGAACTCATTCACTTACTTGAACGCCACCACAATGAGCGTTTTAACGCCTTGATGCGGCAACATCTGCCTAAATGGGCTGAGCATCGCCGAACGCTGAACCGATTACCCTTGGCATTTGATAAGTGGGGGTATTAAACCACCCGTAGTATTTATAAAGTATTTAATGATGTCATTAGATAGGCCTGATTTTATGGGCAAGTTTAGTATTGCACGTCGTAATTTCAGACTGAGATCTCCTCATATAAGCTGTAATGCATTTGGAGCTGGTCAGATGGAAATCGGAAATTGATTTTACGGTAAATTGGTACCTCTTTCTCTAATCAGGCAGATTAAGGTAAGGATGAAAAAGAAAAATTAGAGATACTAAGACGATCATTTAGGCTTTTCACATTCAAGAACAACTATATCGGTGAGCAAGAGAAAAGGGATCGCATGATTGTCAACTCCGACAACGGGAGCTTGATGTTCCCGTTCACTTTTATTTTTTGTGCTATATCGCTATGCCGATTTCATAGGAGACAACTGCACTACTTTAAGTATTGCAAGTGCTTGCAACTTCTCACCTCATGCTTCTAATAGTACTGACGCATGATGTCAAACTGGGCTGCAAAAAGAGTGAGAGGTATGCAATGTTGATGTTACTACAGGATTATTTGCTTGGGGCTGCGCTGGTGGCGTGCGGCTTGCTGTGGGTGATGGTCAGGCACTTGGATAAGCATGATTGGCAGTGGGATAAAGGCGACATCTGGTTTCATTTTGTGTTTATGGTGTTGTTCTGGCCTTTAATGCTGTTTGGTTGGGTAAAACAGGGCAGACCTCATTGGGCTGATTGGCTGAAACCTACGGCTAATCGTGCCGATTATTACCGAGAAATGGAACGTGCCTATCGAGAACTGAAAACCTGTGGCGCTTATGTTCGCTATAAACCTAAACCAGAGGGGATTTGTGACAACAGCTATGGTGAGTTTATTTTTCCTAGTGCTTTGCTTGAGAAGCAGTTAATTGAGCGGTTACATCAATCACCTCATCTACAAGGCAATGATGAGGGGAAACTGTTGGCTTGGGTGCAAAGCCGTGATGAGTCTCTGCAAGAGCCTGTCGATGTGCCGCCAATGTGGTCGAGGTTTTCTTACTTGGCGGATGATTTAATTGCACACAATATCGGCCTTGTACGCTGTTCTGTCTGCCATGACGAAATTGAAACGGGTCAACTTCAAGAGAAATCGGTCAACCTTTGTGGGCGTGTAGAGCGGAAGTATCTCTGCCCCAATGGTCATGCTCTGCTTGCTTTTGAATTGATGAGGTTTACTTATTCAAGCCGCTAATTTGGGCTCAAAATCCCCTAAAAATGCGCAAATACACTCTCACGATGTGTACTTTTTTAATTTTGAAACGGTGACGAAAAAAGTGATCAGTAGTGATAGTTTTTGTTTATATGATTGTTTGTAATATGATTTTTAGAAGTGATCAGTAAGATTTGCGCAGTTTAAAAGTGATCAGTTCAGATGATCAGTAAAAGTGATCACTGGAACTGATCACTTTTGCGTTTTTCAGCGTTTTTGCTTGAGTTGTCGTTTTCAAAAGCTGGCTGCGACCGTAGCTATTTCGCGAAGGGCTGCGGCTTTTGGTGTCGTTTTTGGCGAAGTAGCTTAGTCGAGTTAGCAGGGATGGCCATTCCTTATCGAAGCCATAGCGATTAACTTTGTAGATTCTATTTTTGACCTGATAACTAAAATTGCGCTCGTCTTGCTGCTTCCAAAGTGTGTTGGCGAGTGTATCTATGGTGCCGCTGTGCTGGCAGCAATGACCACTGATAAATACGGCCAGATGATAGTGTTGTTTATCCCTGCCACTATGTTCACGAATCCAGAAGTAACCGATATTGGGCGTGTTGTAATGTTTCTGCAAAGCTTGCATCAGCTTGATGAGGAATGTGCTTAATTGCTGGTTGTTGTCACTGGGCTGATTCTGGTGAAGTTGTAGGATGACCCCGCAAAACTTGGAATAGTGATTTCTCCAACTTTTTGCCAAATCAAAACTGGATTGGAGGATGTTTTGATCAACACCTGTTGCGCGGTGGAAAATTTGATACACCTGATCACCGTGACGGTAAAGCGCTAGTTTGGATTTAGTCGGGTGAAGAAGGATGCGAGCTCTCATAACAATATCTTTATACCTGCGAACTTTGTCGCCAGTATTCCACGCAGTGCCGCGTTTTTACTGGGTTGTTCTCATTTGTGCTTATCTAGAAACTTCGTGTTTTTATAGACAATTCCGGCCTAAAGCGGACATCAGTAGATAAAAAAGGGCGATTAATGCCCTTTTTGACTTTTTTGCCACTCTAGGATTGTAGTTAGAAGCCATCCACCATTATTGCCACCTACGGTACGCATAGGCTCAGGTAAGCGCTTATCCTTGACCATGCGATGGATTGTGCGCTCATTGACATGCAGCAGATTGGCGAGCTCTTTTTTGCTGATGATATGCAGTGGCATTGCCGCCTTATTACACTGACGAGAGAGATCGAAGGTCATTATGCTTCTTCCGAATATTGGCCTGCTTGTTTGTCTAGCCATTGTGTAAGGTCAGAAAGTCGCCAAACGACGGAACGGCTACCTAACTTGATACGAGGAGGGAAGCGACCTTCTTTTTCAAGCTTCCAAGCTTGGCTGCGGGAAATAGCGGTGATACTACGGCGCTCTGCTTCTCGGACAAATCGGTCACAAGAGAGTTGGTTTGGTTGGGTGAGTTTTTCTATGGCAGTCATACTGTGCTCCGTGGTTGAGATTCGTGTATAGGCTGCCATAGAGGTTTTAATTATTCATGTCGATCGCTATGCTGAAACGGGTTCAGGGCAAAAATCGATAAGTTTTGAGGTAATAAACTGATCAACTAGGATTTCTGCGCCCTTGCCACTTTTTGATTCACAATAACTCCCTCCATCAAGTACCGCTCTCAAACCTTCCGCTAATTTTCTCTCGGAACGTTGGAGTAATGGTTTTAGGGCAGGGGGAGTGGGGCGCATTTTAGATACATGCTCAACTAAACGCTCTACAAATAAACCGATAGCGACAATGACACTGCTCTGGTGACTAAAAAACGCTTTTGCTATCGGAATGATGACGTCGAGAGCCCGGTTTGTATGTGGCTTCTTTGAAGTGATACCTGCCCATTTTTGCTTGATCAAAATCGTTAGCTCTTTCTTGGTCGCTTCATCTAATGGTTGGTTGGCCATGCGCAATTGGCGAAACCTTTCGGACCTATATAAGAATATGCACAGCTTGTTTGTCGAGATAGCATCATGGCTGTAGCCCAGTGCATCAGCGGTCTCAATAACAAATCGCTCTACAGGATGACAAGAACGCTTCCATTTGTTAGGTCTTAAAACAAGGTCCACAACTTTGCGGATGGGCTTTCGCTCTTCTGGTTCAAAGACAATAACCATTGCACGATCAATTTCTGATGACTGTAGTGGCATAGTGAATTTGGTCACTTAGTTAGAGGTGATATCATCACCTCATAAGTTAACAGGTGACATTATGACAAAACGTACAAGACGGCTATTTAGCGCAGAGTTTAAGTTAGAAGCAGCGCAGCTAGTCTTAGACCAAAATTACTCAGTGACGGAAGCAGCCCAAGCCATGAATGTGGGCAAGTCCACGATGGATAAATGGGTTCGCCAGCTTAGAGAAGAACGCCAAGGGAAAACACCTAAAGCTTCACCTATGACCCCTGAGCAAATAGAAATTCGGGAATTGAAAAAGAAGCTGGCTCGCCTTGAAGAGCATAATGAAATACTAAAAAAAGCCACGGCTCTCTTGATGTCGGACTCACTGAACAATTCTTGATAATCAAGAAACTCAAGCAGAGCCACAGCGTAAAAATATTATGCGAAGTCTTCAATGTTCATCGAAGTAGTTATCACTATTGGCTTAAACGCCCAGCGTTAATTAATGCGGAAACAATAAAACTGCGCAGCTTGATTAGCGAGGCTCACGCCGCAAGCAATGGCTCTGCGGGAGCGAGAACCATTGCAGATATAGTCACAAATCAGGGTGTAAAGCTGAGCCGATACCGAGCAACAAAGCTAATGAGAACTCTTGGTTTAGTAAGCTGCCAAGAACCAAAGCATCGTTACAGAAAGGCTTCACAAGAACATATTGACGTTCCAAATCACTTAAGTCGTCAATTTGCTGTTACGGCTCCAAATGAAGTCTGGGCTGGCGATGTTACGTATATTTGGACTGGTAATCGGTGGATGTATTTAGCGGTCGTTATCGATCTTTTTGCCCGCAAAGTGATCGGTTGGTCAATGTCTTTGTCGCCTGATAGTCGGTTGACAGGTAAAGCGCTGTCTATGGCCTATGAATCTCGCGGAAAGCCAAAAGGTGTCATGTTCCATAGCGATCAAGGCAGTCATTATACTAGCCGTAAATACCGTCAATTACTGTGGCGCTTTCAAATAAAACAGAGTTTATCTCGCCGAGGAAACTGTTGGGATAATGCGCCGATAGAGCGCTTCTTTAGAAGTCTGAAGACGGAATGGGTGCCAACTGTGGGTTATCGTAGCTTCGCTGAGGCTCAACAAGAGATCACCCGCTACATTATCGGATATTACTGCCAACTCAGGCCACATCAGTATAACGGTGGTCTAACTCCCAATGAATCAGAACGATTATATTGGGAAAACTCTAAAACCATGGCCAATTTTAGTTGACCACTACAGACATAGACAGTATCCGTGTTCATTTGGTTTTCAGAGTAGCTAATTGTTCCCATTAGTAATGGTTATTTCAGTGATCTGGATGCCGAAATTGAATAAATGATTTATGGATTTGTTTTTGTTAGTTGTTGTTTTATATAACTATTTATCCTAATCTACTCTAGAATCCTCTAGAATCCTCTAGAATCCTCTAGAATCCTCTAGAATCCTCTAGAATCCTCTAGAATCCTCTAGAATCCTCTAGAATCCTCTAGAATCCTCTAGAATCCTCTAGAATCCTCTAGAATCCTCTAGAATCCTCTAGAATCATTTTAGATCACTTGGTTTACCTTAAACTCATTGTGCTTTGACGGTATTTGCTTGAACAAAACGGAGGCTTGTCGGTAAAGGCTCTAAACGATGGTTCTTTAAAAGTCTGTCAGTAAGATTTAGATGGTGAGGGAGTTAGGAAAACGTCCGGGGTACATATGGGGGTACATATAACAAAAAAGCCGCTCTCCATTAATGAAAAGCGACTTTAAAATCAGCTAGTTAACTAATGTTAATTAGTTCATGCCGTATTTTTTCAGTTTCTTACGAAGAGTGCCGCGGTTGATACCCATCATAGTTGCTGCGCGAGTTTGGTTACCGCGAGTGTATTGCATGATGGTGTCCAGAAGTGGTTGTTCAACTTCAGCTAGAACTAATTCATACAGTTCAGTCACTTCTTGGCCGTTCAGTTGAGCCAAGTAGTTTTTAAGAGACGCTTTAACAGAGTCACGCAGTGGCTTTTGCGTGATTTGGTCTTGTGAAGTTACGGTAGTAACGGTTAAAGCTTCTGAAGTCAGATTTTGTTCGAACATATTCGGTCTAGCTCTTCTCTTAATTATGATGCAACGTTATCAAAATACCCTTCGAGCGCATCGAGTTGCTGGTCAGCAGTCTCAATGGCGTTGAAGGTACGGCGAAACGCACTCGCTTGTTCATGCTCTTGCAGGTACCAACTCACGTGTTTGCGCGCAATTCGTGGGCCTAAGTACTCTCCATAAAACTGATGGAGTGCGGTTACATGACCAAGCATGATGTCTTTCACTTCCGAAATTGGAAGTTCTGGCATTGTGGTGCCGTGTTCCAAAAAGTGTTGGATTTCCTGAAAAATCCATGGTCGTCCTTGGGCAGGACGGCCAATCATTAAAGCGTCTGCACCGGTGTACTCCAGTACGTAGCGTGCTTTCTCCGGGCTATCGATATCACCGTTAGCAATAACCGGAATGCTCACAGCCGCTTTGACCGCTTTAATGCTGTCGTATTCCGCCTCACCTTTGTACATGCAGGCACGAGTTCGTCCATGGAGAGCCAGTGCTTGTATGCCGCAGTCTTCGGCTAATTGAGCAATCGAGAGACAGTTTTTATTGTCTGTATCCCAACCCGTTCGGGTTTTGAGTGTGACTGGCACATTCACTGCATTCACTACCGCTTTCAAGATGTCTTCAATCACATCCGGATAGCGCAGCAGTGCAGAGCCCGCGAGCTTTTTATTTACTTTTTTGGCTGGGCAGCCCATGTTGATATCGATGATTTGCGCACCGTTTTCAACGCTGAACTGCGCGGCTTCGGCCATCAGCTGTGGATCGCTGCCCGCAATTTGTACTGAGCGAATGCCCGATTCGCCTTCATGTACCATGCGGTTTTGCGATTTGGCCGTTTTCCACAACGCAGGATTGCACGACATCATTTCACTGACCGCCATTCCTGCCCCGTAGCGTAAACACAACTCTCGAAAGGGTCTGTCGGTGACACCCGCCATTGGGGCGACGATCAGATTGTTCTTAAGTTGATAGTTTCCGATTTTCAAAACGTCTTCACAGCTTCGTACCAGCAAGGGCGCGCATTTTACGCATTTTTTTGATGCCTGAAAAGACTAATATTTGAGCATTGGCAAATTGTTTTGCCAAATAGTCGATTTATCAGTCAATTAGGCAGCAAAGTCTTATCTAGCCTAGCTTGCGGCCAGAAATGCGACACCATTCGCTCTTTTCTGCGATGGGGTCAAGCTCCAGATCGTCACGGTAAAATTCCGCCACGCTTTCGGCTTGCGTATCCAGAATGCCGGACATAGCCAGTTGGCCGCCGGGCTTCAGGAGTCCTTTGATGATCGGAGAAAGTTCACGCAGTGGGCCGGCCAGAATGTTCGCGACCACCACGTCAGCCACCAAGCCTTCGGGTTGATCTTTTGGCAGGTAAACTTCGATTTGATCTTCCACGCCGTTACGCGCAGCGTTGTCTTTGGACGCAAGTAGTGCTTGTGGATCGATATCAATCCCGATCACTTTCGCGGCACCAAGCTTGATGGCGGCAATCGCCAAAATGCCAGAACCACAACCAAAATCGATCACGGTTTTGCCAGTTAGGTCGAGGTTATCCAGCCACTCTAGGCACAATGCGGTAGTGGGGTGAGTGCCGGTACCAAAAGCCAAGCCTGGGTCGAGCATCACGTTCACTGCTTGTGGATCTGGCACTTCACGCCAGCTTGGGCAGATCCAGAGGCGGCGGCCAAATTGCATTGGGTGGAAGTTATCCATCCATTCGCGTTCCCAGTCCTTATCTTCCACTTGCTCCACTTTGTGAGCAAAACCTTCAGCCAGCATGTTGCTGGCTTTGATTTGCTGAAGGATCAGCGAGGTATCCATATCCGCTTCGTACAGTGCGACCACATCGGTATCACCCCATAGGCGGGTTTCACCCGGCAGAGGTTCAAATACAGGCGTATCTTTGGCATCGAGGAAAGTGACTGACACAGCACCAGTTTCTTCCATCAGCATATCGCCAATTGCTTCTGCATTGTCGTTGGTCGCATTGAGTTTAATTTGAATCCAAGGCATGGCTTAAGATCTCATCGGGTTTAGATTGGCGCAGAGTGTAGCAGATTTGCCACTGATGTTCAGGCCAGAAAGTGGGCGGATTTAAAACAAAAAGCCCACCGAAGTGGGCTTCATCCCCTGCCTACTTGAAGTTGCAGCGGTGTTGGCTACGTTCGTTCACCTCAATCACATAGTCTGCCTATGCTCATGGGGATTCACTCACTTGCCGCCTATCTGCAACTCCAAGTAGTTTGGGGAGTGTTGATTGGACTATGCGCGATGAGAATAAAAACGGCGGCTTACTTGATGCCGAGTTTTTTCTCCAGATAGTGGATGTTGCTACCACCTTTCTGGAAGTTTTCATCTCTCATGATAGCTTGTTGTAGTGGGATGTTGGTTTTGATCCCTTCAACAATCATCTCATTGAGCGCGTTACGCATACGAGCAATCGCCACATCACGGTTTTCACCGTAAGTGATGAGTTTGCCGATCATCGAATCGTAATGAGCAGGTACGGTGTAGCCAGAGTAAATGTGTGACTCCCAACGTACGCCCATACCGCCAGCTGCATGGAAACGCTCAATCTTGCCTGGGCAAGGTAGGAAGCGCTCTGGGTCTTCCGCGTTGATACGACACTCAATCGCATGGCCGCGGATTTTGATGTCTTCTTGTTTGAAAGACAGCGGTTGACCCGCAGCAATACGCAACTGTTCTTTGATCAGGTCAACGCCGGTGATCATTTCAGTCACTGGGTGCTCAACCTGAATACGGGTGTTCATTTCAATGAAGTAGAATTCACCGTTTTCGTACAGGAATTCAAACGTACCTGCACCGCGGTAACCGATTTCGATACACGCGCGAGTACAACGCTCACCGATGAACTTACGCAACTCTTCAGTGATACCCGGTGCTGGTGCTTCTTCCACCACTTTTTGGTGACGACGCTGCATTGAACAGTCACGCTCACCAAGGTGAATGGCATTGCCTTGACCGTCAGCGATCACTTGCACTTCAACGTGACGTGGGTTTTCAAGGAATTTCTCCATGTACACCATGTCGTTGTTGAAGGCAGCTTTGGCTTCCGCACGCGTCATCTGGATTGATTTAGTCAATTCAGCTTCGTTACGCACCACACGCATACCACGACCGCCGCCGCCGCCAGAGGCTTTGATGATGACTGGGTAGCCGATGCGTTTCGCGTGAGCTTTGTTTTTTGCTTCATCGTTATCCAGTGGGCCGTCTGAACCTGGCACACAAGGTACGCCCGCTTTTTTCATCGCATTGATGGCTGACACTTTGTCACCCATCAAGCGGATGGTTTCAGCGCGAGGGCCCACAAAAATGAAGCCACTGCGCTCCACTTGCTCAGCAAAATCTGCGTTTTCAGACAAAAAGCCGTAACCCGGGTGGATTGCCACTGCACCAGTGACTTCCGCTGCAGAGATAATGCGTGGAATGTTCAGGTAGCTGTCGATGCTTTTTGCAGGACCGATACAGATAGATTCATCAGCCAGCAGTACGTGTTTCAAGTCACGGTCAGCCGTCGAGTGGACAGCTACCGTCTTGATACCTAATTCTTTACATGCACGAAGAATACGGAGCGCAATTTCGCCCCGGTTCGCGATGACTACTTTATCTAACATAAAGGTGGCCTCGATTATTCGATAACAACAAGCGGTTGGTCGAATTCAACTGGCTGACCATCTTGAACAAGAATCGCCGTTACTACGCCTGATTTGTCCGCTTCGATCTGGTTCATCATTTTCATCGCTTCAACGATACACAGGGTATCGCCAACAGAAACACTTTGACCCACTTCGACAAACGCTTTGGCGTCTGGGCTTGGTGAACTGTAGAACGTGCCGACCATTGGAGAAAGCACTTTATGACCTGTTGGTACTTTAGCTGCTACAGGTGCTTCTGCTACTGCTGCTTGAGCAACAGGCGCTGGTGCCGCAACGGGAGCAGGAGCTGCTGCGTAGTGCACTTGAGGTGCTGGAGCTGGTTGGCCATAACGACTGATGCGTACTGACTCTTCACCTTCAGAAATTTCCAGTTCTGCGATGCCAGACTCTTCAACTAACTCGATAAGCTTCTTGATTTTGCGGATATCCATGTTTCTTTCTCTTTTATCTTGTGAATAAGACAGCCCCAATGGGCTGCAGAGTGTCTTTATTGCTTGGCCTGCAATGCTCGGATAGCGGCAGACAAAGCGAATTCGTAACCTTGAGCACCTAAACCACAAATCACCCCTTGGGCTTTATCTGACAAGTAGGAGTGATGACGGAAGGGCTCACGTGCATGAACGTTGGACAAATGCACTTCAATAAAAGGAATCGCCACCCCAAGTAAGGCATCACGCAACGCAACGCTGGTATGGGTAAAGGCCGCCGGATTGATGATGATGAAATCCACTTTGCCGAAGGCTTGGTGAATCGTTTCAATCAACTCATATTCGCGGTTAGATTGCAGATGTTCTAACTCAATGCCTGCCTGTTGCGCTTGCTCGTGCAATGTCGATACGATCTGTTCCAAAGTCTGTGAACCGTAGTGGGCAGGTTCACGCAAACCCAATAAATTGAGGTTTGGTCCATTTAGAACAAGAATGCGAGATTTTGCAGTCATTGTGTAGCCATCTTCCTTTATTGTGTGGTGAATAAGCAGTTTCCCACAAATTTACTTATTCGACATAAAGATTTTGTCAAAAGTTCGCGGATTTTATTAAATTGCCCACGATTATAGCTAATTCATAACAAATGGCAGCAATTTACTGGTCTAATCACCTAGTTTGATGGTTTGAATCTGCAGTGAGGTTAACAAAATAGGGGTATAACCAGCGAATACGATGAGCCTAAACCCAATGTTTTGCAAAGTGGAGTGTGTTTTCTTGAAAGATGGTTATTGGTTCGTAACCAAATCCCTTCATTTTGCGTCATGTGCTGCACAATGCGCGAGGAGCAGTGATTGGTTTGCGTGAATGGAAAAGAAAAACTCCGGCCATCAAATGTTCCGGAGTTTTGAATAGCAAGCAAAGGTTTATCCCTTCCTACTTGACGCTGCAGTGGTTAAGTTTGTTAGCCCAATTGCAATCGCTTATCGATGCAATTGGGATTTTCTCACTAACTCTACTACCTACCTGTGACGTTAAGTTATTAGGGTATCGTCGTTGTTATTTCAGTTGCGCTTTTTCGGCAATCAGGCGGTCAACTACGCTTGGATCGGCCAGCGTTGAGGTATCACCCAAGTTGCTGGTATCGCCGGTGGCAATTTTACGCAAAATGCGGCGCATAATTTTACCTGAGCGGGTTTTCGGTAGCGCATCGGTCCAGTGTAGGACATCTGGTGTCGCGATAGCGCCAATCTCTTTGCGTACCCAATCTTTCACTTCTTTATGCAGCTCAGCGCTCGGATATACCCCATCATTGAGCGTGATGTAAGCGTAAATCGCTTGGCCTTTGATGTCGTGTGGAACTCCAACCACGGCGGCTTCTGCAATCTTATTGAATGCGACCAGCGCGGATTCAATTTCTGCCGTACCCATGCGGTGACCGGAAACGTTGAGTACGTCATCGACACGACCGGTGATCCAGTAGTAACCATCTTCATCGCGACGCGCGCCATCACCAGTAAAATACATACCTTTAAAGGTGGAGAAATAGGTTTGTTCAAAGCGATCGTGATCGCCATACACAGTACGCATTTGACCCGGCCATGAGTCGAGTAGCACTAAATTGCCTTCGGTTGCACCTTCAACAATTTCGCCCATGTTATCGACTAGCGCTGGCTGTACACCAAAGAACGGACGTGTCGCCGAACCCGGTTTCAACGCGGTTGCGCCCGGCAGTGGTGTGATCAAGATACCGCCGGTTTCGGTTTGCCACCAAGTATCGACAATCGGCGACTTTTCGTTGCCGATAGTGCGGTAGTACCACTCCCACGCTTCTGGGTTAATCGGTTCACCCACGGAGCCCATGATGCGCAAGCTGTCACGGCTGGTGCCTTTAATGGCTTCATCGCCTTTGGCCATCAGTGCACGGATCGCCGTTGGTGCGGTGTAAAGGATGTTGACCTTATGCTTATCCACCACCTCGCTCATACGTGCGGTGGTGGGGTAGTTTGGCACGCCTTCAAACAGAATGGTTTTTGCGCCATTAGCCAATGGGCCATACACCAGATAGGAGTGACCGGTGATCCAACCCACGTCAGCCGTACACCAGAACACTTCGTTAGGCTGATAGTCGAACACATATTTGAAGGTCATGGTTGCATAGACTAAGTAACCGCCCGTGGTGTGCAGCACGCCTTTCGGTTTACCGGTTGAGCCGGAAGTGTAGAGGATGAACAGCGGATCTTCGGCTTTCATCTCCTCCGGTGGGCAATGATCGGAGGCTTTTGCTGTTGCCTCATGCCACCAAATATCACGGTGCTCATGCCAAGCCACATTGCCGCCGGTGCGCTTGAGTACCATCACTTTGCTGATATTTTTTACTTCTGGGTTGGTCAGCGCTTCATCGACATTTTTCTTCAGTGGTACGGCGCGGCCGCCACGGACACCTTCATCGGCGGTGATCACCAATTTGGCGTTAGAGTCGATAATACGGCCTGCCAGTGCTTCCGGTGAGAAGCCACCAAAGACGATAGTGTGCACTGCGCCAATACGCGTACAAGCCAGCATGGCTACCGCCGCTTCTGGCACCATTGGCATGTAGATACACACCACATCGCCTTTACGTACGCCTTGTTCTTTCAGGGCATTGGCAAAACGGCACACTTCTTGGTGCAGTTGCTTGTAAGTCAGGGTTTTGTCTTGAGTTGGGTCGTCACCTTCCCAAATAATGGCAACTTGGTCGCCACGCGTCGCCAAATGGCGATCAATACAGTTGGCAGAAACGTTTAAGGTGCCATCTTCAAACCAGCGAATATCGATATGGCCAGGGTCAAAAGAAGTATGTTTGACCTTAGTAAAGGGTTTAATCCAGTCGACGATTTTGCCGTGCTCGCTCCAAAAGCCTTCCGGATCTTTGATTGATTGCTGATACATTGCCAGATAAGTGTCGTTATCGGCATGGGTATGCGCTTTGATGTTCTGTTTGACCGGATAAATATGGGCTTCACTCATTGCGGGTTCTCCTTGTGAATTCGGCAAATTTCCTGAAATGGCGCGTTTGAAACACGAGAGGAGGAAATTCGTTTCGCTTATAACTCTCAGTCAGGGCAGGAATTTCTACAATTAGACTTTAGGATGAAAGCCTGAGTCGGGGGGATTTCACGGCAACCACTCAGCAAAAGAGCGGGGGAGATCACTGAAATACAGTGCCGATTACACACCGGGAGCAATAAATTGTGGTAAATCGCCCTTGGTCAAGCGCACAAAGACCAAAGCGGCGGCAATCGCATCTTGCAGCGCATCATGTTTGTCTTGTAATGGGAGATCCAGATGGCGGCAGATCGCCTCTAAACTCAGATCGAAATAGGCATTGGGCAGGTGTTTTTCCAGTTTATCGTGATAGATCTGGCTCACTTCAATCAATCGATTAGGCAGCGGAAAGCCGAGATGCTTACGGCAGGCGATATCCAAAATCGTTTTATCGTAACGAATGTGGTAGCCCACTAAAGGCCGATTACCAATGAAATCGATGAGTTGGATTAGTGCTTCTTTTTCGCTTAGCCCATCTTGCAGATCTTGATGGCGAATTTTGTGAATGCGGACGGAACCAGAGTCGAGCGATTGCGGCGCGCACAGGCGCACTTCAAACGGCTGACTGGTCAGGATACGGTTATCGATAATTTTGGTCGCAGCGATAGTCACCAGCTCGGCGCGTTTAGGATCTAGGCTGGTGGTTTCACAGTCGAGCGAGACATACTCTTGGTGACGCTCCGATTTAAACAGTGTCTGATAGGGCGAATCCTTGAGTTTGGCGTGCCAATAACGGCGCAGTAACCAGTTCATTCACCACCTCAATCACGTATTTGATAGTGGTAACCGAGCCACTGTTTAAATTTTTTTACCACATGCAGGCTGTGGCGCAATAAATCGCGCTCAGTACGGTCGAGCTGCTTGAAGTCGAGTTGGTTGGTGCTGTGCTGATTACCAAGTTGCTGGGCTAGGCGCAGTTTTAAAAACAGCTTAAAGGCTTCGCTCAGGTTATCGCCCGTCTCTTGTTCTAGAACCCGCTTTTTGACTAAAGCTTCAATCCGATCAAAGGTGTTATTGGCTTCGATGGCGTGTTCCAAACTTAAGGCGCGCACGCCGTGTACGATAGGGAAAATCCCCCCTTGTTTGATATCAATCCCTTGCTTGCTGCTTTTTACGTTACCAAACAAGGTGAGCGGTACCGAGAAGTTGAGAGCTGGACGGGTGAATTCGGCCAAGATGAGCTCTTGATCGGCCATTAAGTGCTGCAAATGCGCTTTCACTGGCGCAAGCAGCGCACGATTTCCGGCCACGGCATGGGCGTCAGCAAAAATGGCAATATCCATCACTTGTTCTGGGCGAGCGGCTTTCACCCAATCAGATAGGGTGCGTTTCCATTCGCTCTGGTTGCGCACCCATTTCGGGTTATTGACCATCACTTTGCCGGGACACAGGGGATAGCCGAGCTGAAGCAGGGTATGGGTGAACGTCTCCATGATGGGTTGGCACTGGTGCCATTCCAACCCATCTTGAATGATCAGCGCGTTGTCTTGATCGGTTTTGAGGATCTGTTCACCACGACCTTCGGAACCAAGAACCACGAGACAGCACTGATCGTGCAAAGCGGGCGGTACTACCAATTCAAAGGCTTTTTCGATGATCTGTTCATTGACGGCCGAAATCAGTTCCATCACAAAACGGGTGCGCACTCCGCGCGACATGAGATTTTCCACCAGTTCGCGCTGTTTGTTGGCCGCGAGTGCTAACTCATCAATGCTGGCGGCACGGGCAATCGCGAGCGTCAATACATGGGAGTGGGTGGAGAACGCACTGAGGATTTGGATCATCGACAGCAACCCTACAGCCTGATTGCCATTGCACACCATGACCCGTTTGATACGTTGGCGAGTCATCATCACCATGGCATTGAACAAGAAGTCGCCCTCATCTACGTGCAATACCGGAAAGGTGGCAATCTCACCCACGGGGGTATCTAAAGGGCGGCCTTCGAGCATTACCGCATGCAGCATGTTGGTGCGTGTGACAATCGCATAAGGATGGGCATGGAGGCGATCCAATCTTGGGTCATTGGTTTCAAGTGCCACTAAAGCCGCGTCAATGCCCCGCTCTTTCATCAATTGAGTTACCGAGTTGAGCGGCAGGTCTGGCGACAAAATGAAAGGCGGGTGATAGATGGAGCTATCGACTTTAGTCAGAATGAATTCTGCGATGTTTTTCTGCTGTGCTGCCGCTTCAATTAATTCTTGGCGTTTGGCTAGGTTATTATCGAAATACGCAGCGAACTCACCGTTTTGTTCGTACAGCTGCAAGAAAGTTGGCTTAGGCAGCAGGTAAGATAAGGTGTCTTCCAAAGCCATATATTGATGTTTACTGTGTTCATCAAACATGGCGCGCACATCAAACAAGTCATCATTCGCGTAATGTGCGAAGACTTCCTTCCCGTCGGGGCTGCGCTCTTCAACTGTCCCTTTGATCAAAATATGCAGATGAGTGCTTGGCTGTTGTGTGTCAATCAGCACATCACGCTGACGGAAGTAAGCAACATCCAACGCACTGCGCAGTTGGTGCTGTTGCTCGGCCGTCAAGCGGTTGAAGGGTGGTGACTGCATATTGAACTTATCCGGCATAGGGAGCACTCATCGGTGGGGCAGGTTCACTAAGTGTGACAAATTTCCCCTTACCCTCCAGACGACTTTGGTCTAATGCACGGAGGCGGGGATTTCGGGGATGAAATGAAGTGCAATCGGGAAACGATGAGTTGCGTAATCTTCCCTTTTTTAGCGGTTAATCCACATGCATAATGTGCGCGTTTTTACCTCCCTCTTCTGATTAGGAATGATCATGTTTACCCCCACTCCCTATGGTTGGATTTCACAATATTTCATCGGTTTTTTCTTTGCTTACGGCGTTTATTTGCCATTTTGGTCACTCTGGTTTGAAGACCAAGGCGTTTCTGCGACCGATATTGGTGTATTGATAGGGATTGGTTTTGCAACGCGCTGTGTCGCGAATCTCGTGCTCACGCCACGTTTGCACCGAGTTGAGCAGCTAATGCCTGCGTTGCGTTGGCTCAGTTTTGCGGCGCTGTTGTTTGTCGGCTTCCACTTTTTTACCGGCGGCAGTTTTTGGTTAATGGCGTTAGCGACAATTCTGTTTAACCTCTGCTGTGGTCCTG
This sequence comes from Vibrio metoecus, assembly GCF_009665255.1. Taxonomy (NCBI): domain Bacteria; kingdom Pseudomonadati; phylum Pseudomonadota; class Gammaproteobacteria; order Vibrionales; family Vibrionaceae; genus Vibrio; species Vibrio metoecus. Next base: position 2,501,491 of record NZ_CP035686.1, on the reverse strand, counting down.
TAGTGCCGATTTCTGATGCCATGGCCAACTACTACGCCAAGCTCAAAATGCTCGACTACGGACGTACGCGTTTGTGGGGCTCGATTGCCTTTATTGTAGGTTCTACTGTAGTGGGTTTCTTGGTCGCGAAGTGGGGCAGTTCGATGATTCTGTACACCGCACTGGTTGGAGTCGCGGTCTCTTGGCTGTTCAGTCTGCGCCAAATTACACCTATGCCAGTGACAGAGCACGAGGCTCATGCAGTGCGCCCGAAGTTGACGGAGCTTCTTACCGAGTGGCCTGTGGTGAAATTTCTGCTGCTGGTGGCCTTAATCCAAGGCAGTCATGCGGCCTATTACAGTTTCGGCTCGATTTATTGGAAACAAGCGGGTCACTCAGAAGACATCATCGGCTATTTGTGGAGCTTGGGTGTGGTGTCAGAAGTGCTGGTGTTTGCCTTTAGCAAACGCTGGTTCGCGGGCTGGAGCTTGCGCACGCTATTCTTAGTGGCGTCGTTGGGTGTCATTGCACGTTGGGGTTTAACTGCCTCCACGACTACCATTCTGGCCTTAGTGGCGATCCAGCTGCTGCATGGTGTGACCTTTGCGATGGCGCACATCGCGGCGATTCAGTACATCCAGCATGCGCCACAAAATAAAATGGTGGCACTGCAAGCTCTGTATAACGCAATTCCACTCGGCGCCGTGATTGCAACAATCACCACGTTAAGTGGCTGGGGGTATGAGCATTGGGGGGCCGCTGTATTTTGGGCGATGGCCGCGATGGGCGGATTGGCGTTATTGATTCGCGTTGATCTGCCACCTTCAACGGTACAAGATGGCAATGCGCTGAAAGCGGAGCCTGAAGCACAGAATTAAGTCGTTCTGATTGAGTTCAAAAAACAACCTCGTTTTAATAGAAGCCTCTCAATTGAGAGGCTTTTTTCATTTCGCAACGGCAAGGATGTCTGATGCAAGGTTGGTTGGTGATTCCCGTTTCGCTCGCGTATCTCGGCGTGCTGTTTTTGATTGCTTGGTATGGTGACAGGCAAACTCGTTGGCTCGCCAATTGGCGGCCATGGATCTATAGCTTGTCGATTGCAGTTTACTGTACTTCTTGGACGTTCTACGGCACGGTTGGGCAAGCGAGTGTTAATCCTTGGTCGTTCCTGCCGATTTATATCGCCCCTATATTAATGTTTGTGTTTGGTTGGCGGGTTTTGGCGCGGCTGATTTTGATCGCTAAACGTGAACACATTACCTCACTCGCCGACTTTATTGCCGCTCGTTATGGCAAATCACAAGGGTTAGCCGTGGCGGTGACGGTGATCGCCGTGCTCGGCATTTTGCCTTACATCGCGCTGCAACTGCGCGGTATTACCATGGGCTTGAACATCGTCGCGCCTGATTTAATGAGTGAATACGGCTACCAAGAGTCTCATGTGTCTTGGTTTGTGGTGCTGGCGCTAGCGTTATTTACCATGTTGTTTGGTACGCGGCATATTGACAATACCGAGCACCATCGCGGGATGATGATGGCGATCGCTTTTGAGTCGATCGTCAAATTAGTGGCCTTTCTCTGCGTTGGGGTGTTTATCGCGTATTTGGCTTGGCGCACTGATGGATTAGAGCTTTCCGAGATCGCCTCTCGTACCTACCAAGCCCCCAACTGGCCGACCTTATTGATCCATACGTTGCTGACCATGATTGCCATCGTCTGCCTACCGCGTCAATTTCATACCATGGTGGTGGAAAATGAACGGCCGCAAGATCTACATACCGCCCGTTGGTTATTCCCAGTTTATCTGCTGTTAATGAGTGTGTTTGTATTGCCGATTGCTTGGACAGGTCAAGGTTTGCTGCCAAGCACCTCACCCGATACGTTTGTGATCAGTTTGCCCGCTTCTGCTGGGGCGCATGATATGGCTCTACTGGCTTTCTTGGGTGGCACGTCGGCCGCTTCCGGTATGGTGATTGTTTCGACCATAGCACTGGCGATCATGGTGTCCAATGATCTGGTGATGCCTTTGCTATTACGGCGTATACGCTTGTCGCAGCGCACTCATCGTCATTTCTCTGGATTATTGGTGGTGATACGCCGCACGTTAATCCTACTTTTGCTGTTTGGTGCATGGGGCTTTTATCTGGTACTCGACAGCATTCCTTCTTTATCGGCGATCGGTTTTCTGTCGTTTTCCGCCATTACCCAGTTTGCGCCCGCCATTTTCGGTGGCATGTATTGGCGAGAGGGGAATCGTAAAGGGGTGTATGTCGGTTTGGCCGTCGGGTTTGCTTTATGGCTGATTACCCTGATGAGTGCGACCGATATGCTGGCGGGCGATGCCAGCAACAACGTTTTGCTGTGGGTGATCACTCCTCCAGATTGGTTAGTGGCACTGGGTTTGAAGAGTGCGGATTGGGGAATGCTCCTGAGCGTGACTCTGAACACCTTGTGTTATATCGGCATCTCTTTAGTGACTCGCGCCAGTTTGAGTGAGCGTTTGCAAGCCGCGGCGTTTGTGGGTACTCCGCTGCCAGAAAACGAAAACATGAGCCTTTACCAAAGCCGAGTTACGGTCGGTGAATTGGAAATGTTGGCTTCACGTTTTGTCGGACGTTCTCGGGTGCGTAATGCGTTTGCCCAGTATTGGAGCCAGCAGCGCGAAACACTATTGCCCAATCAGCAAGCCTCTTCCACCTTAATTCGCCATACCGAGCGGGTGCTGGCAGGGGTGTTTGGTGCCTCTTCGGCCAAGTTGGTGCTGACCTCGGCGTTGCAAGGGCGCAAGATGCAGCTTGAAGAAGTGGCAACCATCGTTGATGAAGCCTCTGAATTGTACGATTTCAGCCGGGGCTTATTGCAAGGGGCGATTGAACACATTGGTCAAGGGATTGCCGTGGTCGATAAACAATTACGCTTGGTAGCGTGGAATCAGCGCTATCTGGAGTTATTTGAGTTTCCTGCGGGATTAATTCAGGTTGGACGCCCAATTGCCGATGTGATTCGCCACAATGCTCAGCAAGGTTTGTGTGGTCCGGGCGATCCGGAAGATCATGTGCAGCGGCGTGTTTATCACTTGGAGCAAGGAACAAGCCACACCTCTTCGCGAGTGCGTGCCGATGGGCGGGTGATTGAAGTGCAGGGCAACCCGATGCCAGGTGGCGGGTTTGTAATGAGCTTTACCGACATCACCGTGTTTAGAGAAGCGGAACAAAATCTCAAGATCGCCAATGAGACGCTGGAAGAGCGAGTGTTGCAGCGTACATTAGAGCTGGAAAAACTCAACAAACAGTTGGTAACGGCAACCCAGCGCTCAGAGCGTGAATCGCAATCCAAATCGCGCTTTTTGGCCGCTGTCAGCCACGATCTGATGCAGCCATTGAATGCGGCGCGCCTCTTCGCCTCTTCGCTGTCGGAAGTGGCCAAAGAAGCGGAGGTACAAAAGCTGGCTCATCACATCGAGAGTGCACTTGGTGCGGCAGAAGATTTGATCAGCGACCTACTGGATATTTCACGTTTGGAGTCAGGCAAAATCGATCTGCATCCACACAGTTTTGCGATTATGGATGTACTGTCGAATCTCAATGCCGAGTTTAGTGCGCTTGCGGCTAAACAAGACGTGCAATTTAGCCTAGTGCCTTCATCACTTTGGGTACATTCAGATCCCAAATTGCTGCGCCGAGTGATCCAAAATTTCCTGACCAACGCATTTCGCTACAACCCTAAAGGTAAGGTGACCCTTGGGGTGCGCCGCGTAGCAGGGCAAGTGCGGATCGATGTGTGGGATAACGGAATTGGCATTGAAGAAGATAAACAGCAGGAAATTTTCGAAGAGTTTAACCGCGGCAGCCAAGTACGATCGGATCAAGGTTTGGGTTTGGGGTTGGCGATTTCCAAAGGGATTGCTCATGTGCTGGGGCACCAGATTTCGATGCGTTCTTGGCCGGGGCTAGGCAGTGTTTTCTCGCTGACGTTAGAACGTGCCGAGCCCAATCAACAGCCAGTCAGTCTCGTGACGCCTGTCGCCGATACGAAAACCGAGCTGCAGCATCTGCGTGTCCTGTGCGTGGATAATGAATCGGATATTCTGATTGGCATGCGCGATCTGCTTGAACGCTGGGGTTGCGAAGTGAAAACCGCCACCGATATTCATGGCAGCTTGAAAGCACTTGAGCCGCAGTGGATACCGGATGTGATTTTATCTGATTACCGTTTGGATAATGGTCGTACGGGGTTGGAAGTCTTGCAGCAGTGCCGCTTGCGCCTAGGTGACTGTTTTACAGGGGTGATTATCAGTGCTGATCGTAGCCCAGATATTTTGGAAGGGATTGAATCGAACGGTTTTCGTTTTATGGCTAAGCCCATCAAACCGCTAAAGCTGCGTGCGCTACTCAACGGTATTTCGTAAGCGAGCTAAATATTAAATAACATTAAGCCCTCATCAAGAGGGCTTAAAAGTGTCAATGCATTGTCCGATTTAACGGAACTCAATGGTGAGAGGCCAGCCAATATCGGTTTGACGGTTAGCCTCCAGCTCAAGTTCTGCACGTGTCAGTGGGTTTTGCGTCAACCATGTCTCATCGATGGTTAGGGTCAGCTTATCTCCGTCGGCACTTAGTTCGACATCCGGCTCTAGTGCAGGATTACGTCGATGGCTGAGTAACACCGCAAGGCGTAGCAGACGCAGTACACGTTTACCGCTAGTACCTGAAAGCGCGTATTGCTCCGGTAACGAAGTCAATTGCTCGCGATAGCGACGTACAATTTCACCTAAATAGTGCTTTTGTGCGCGTGTATAGCCGGGAAGATCGAGGTTTTGCAGCAAATAAGCACTGTGTTCTCCCCCTTTTTTATAATCAATGGTGAGACCGATTTCGTGCAGTTTAGCCGCTGTTCGCAGCAGCATTTTAGCTTGTGGTTCGCTAATCCACGCTTCATCGCCACATTGTGCCAATAGTTTACTGGCGAGAGCTGCCACTTGCTCAGCATAAGCATTATCGAGCTGATAACGAGTTTGTACACAGTGAATGGTACGCGCCCGAATATCATCTTGGCGTAAGTCTTGAACCATTTCGTAAACGAGTCCTTCGCGCAGTGCGCCACCGGCGAGCGTCATCGCTTCGATATTCAGTGATTCAAAAATCGCGATAAGAATGGAAAGCCCGCTTGGAAAGACTAAGGCACGCTCAAGGGTTAAGCCCTCGATATCCAACTCTTCCAGATGATCGGCCAACATAGCCTGTTTCTGTAAACGCTTGAGTTTGGCGAGTGTGATCACTTCATCCATGCCCTGCGCGAGCATGATTTCTTGTAAAGCTTGCACTGTGCCACTGGCGCCGACGCACACATTCCACCCAAGCTCAGTGTATTGAGCCAGAATGGGGTCAAGCATCTCTTTGGCAGCCAGAATCGCATTATTAAAGTTAGTGGCGGTGAGTTGACGGTCCTTGAAATGACGTTCCAACCAAGTCACGCACCCCATTTTCAAACTAGTGAGCGCTTTCGTTTCAAAACCCTCACCAATAATCATTTCAGTGCTAGCGCCACCAATATCCACCACCAAACGGCGCCCTAATCCACCAGAAGTATGTGCGACACCTTTATAGATAGTGGCGGCTTCTTCTTCACCGGAAATTACGTCGATCGGGTGACCTAAAATCTGGTTGGCTTTGGCGATAAATTCGCAAGCATTGATGGCAGTACGCAGTGTGGCGGTACCTACTATGCGGATATTCTCGGCTGGGATATCTTGCAGTCGCTCGGCAAAAAGGCTGAGACAGTCCCAACCCCTTTGCATCGCTTCTAAGCTCAAGGCGTTATGTTCGTCTAGGCCTGCGGCTAGACGCACCTTACGTTTGATTTTTGCCATAGTCTGCACACTGCCATCGATATGACGCACGACCAACATGTGGAAGCTGTTGGAACCTAGATCAATCGCAGCGTACAGCGGTGAAGAAACGGCTTGGCTCATAGCGAAATCAGGCATCCTTTTTCGGGCGCGGTGCACGTGGGCGGCGCTGTTGCGGTTTACGATTGCCCCCGTTGTTGCGAGAACCTGCAGTATTGGTACGACGCTGTTGTGGCGATGAACGTAGGCTCAAAGGTGCTGGCAGATCGGTGAGCAGAGCCGAAGGATCGTAGTCCGAGGTTGGAATCGCATGCTCAATATAGCTTTCGATTGCCGGTAAGTTAATTGCGTACTCTTCACACGCAAAGCTAATTGAATGGCCACTTGCGCCAGCACGGCCGGTACGACCAATACGGTGTACATAGTCTTCACAATCGTCAGGTAAGTCGTAGTTAAATACGTGAGTCACTTGAGGAATATGCAAGCCGCGCGCTGCAACGTCGGTCGCAACCAGAATGTCCACATCACCTTGCGTGAACTGCTCTAAAATACGCTCACGTTTTTTCTGCGGTACATCACCGGTCAGTAGGCCAACACGGTGGTTATCGGCCGCTAAGTGAGCCCAAATCTGTTCACAGCGGTGCTTAGTGTTAGCAAAAATGATTGCGCGATCTGGCCACTCTTCTTCGATCAGAGTCTGTAGCAGCGCCATCTTGTGTTCGTTCGATGGGTAGAACAGCTCTTCCTGAATGCGATGCCCCGTTTTTTGCTCAGGCTCTACCACCACATGTTCAGGATTGTTCATGTGTTCAAAAGCCAGCTCTTGCACGCGGTAAGAGAGGGTGGCAGAGAACAGCATGTTGAGACGATCTTTTGGCTCAGGCATACGGCGGAACAAAAAGCGAATGTCTTTAATAAAGCCGAGATCGAACATACGATCCGCTTCGTCCAGTACCACAGCTTGGATATAGTTAAGGCTGAACACGCGCTGCTTATAGAAATCGATAATTCGTCCGGTGGTACCGATCAGAATATCCACGCCACTTTGCAGTTTTGCGAGCTGTTTATCATAGCTTTCGCCACCGTAAGCTAAAGCCGCTTTCAGACCGGTCGAGGCCAACAAAGGCTCGGCATCGTTATAGATCTGAATCGCCAGTTCGCGAGTCGGAGCCATAATAATGGCGCGTGGCTGAGTATCCGTTCGGCCTTCCGCAGCAGGGGTCGTCAATAAATGGTTGAAGGTAGCAGTAAGAAACGCGAGCGTTTTACCAGTCCCTGTTTGGGCCTGGCCTGCGATGTCTTGGCCGGTGAGCAGTACCGGCAACGCCAATGCTTGGATAGGGGTACAGTAAACGAATCCCTTTTTTTCCAGTCCATCAATAACTTGTGGTTGTAAACCAAAGTCGGCGAACTTATGCTCTGTGATATGCGTCTTTTTCATGGCTATAGAATATCAGCTTACGCTTGCAATACGGAAGTAAATACATTCCAATAGAGCATCTATTTACTGGTTGAGTTATCACCAGTGCAGAAAATCACATTGGAGTGAAAGATGAGTGACAAAATTTTGCAGCTGACCGATGACGGTTTCGAGAACGATGTAATCAAAGCTGCAGGCCCGGTTCTGGTTGACTTTTGGGCGGAATGGTGTGGTCCTTGTAAGATGATCGCGCCGATCCTAGATGAAGTGGCTGACGAATACGCAGGCAAACTCACTATCGGCAAACTGAATATTGACCATAACGCAGGAACACCACCTAAGTTTGGTATCCGCGGTATCCCAACGCTGCTTCTGTTTAAAGACGGCAGTGTGGTAGCGACCAAAGTCGGTGCGCTATCAAAAACTCAACTGAAAGAGTTCCTTGACGCGAACCTGTAATCAGTTAAACCGCCAAACCGTACATAGTAATATGTACGGTTTTGTTTTTGGCAAAAAACAATTTCTAGACTAGGCTAATATTTAGTGCTAGCTTATTGCACGTTAATTAGACAGTTATTCACTTCTTGGTCAATCCTTCGACCATATCCATCTTAACTTAACAACGATCCTTTTTGACTAACTAAGTATCCACCACAATGAATCTAACAGAACTGAAGAACACCCCTGTGTCTGATCTGGTTAAGCTTGGCGAAAGTCTAGGCCTTGAAAACCTGGCACGCCTACGCAAACAAGACATTATTTTCGCAATCCTTAAAGCACACGCAAAAAGTGGTGAAGACATTTTTGGCGATGGGGTTCTGGAAATTCTTCAAGACGGTTTTGGTTTCTTACGTAGTGCAGACAGTTCATACCTTGCTGGCCCTGACGACATCTATGTGTCACCTAGCCAAATTCGTCGCTTTAACCTACGTACAGGCGACTCAATTGCCGGGAAAATTCGTCCGCCAAAAGAGGGTGAGCGTTACTTTGCCTTGCTTAAAGTGAACACTGTAAACGATGACCGCCCAGACAACGCCCGCAACAAAATCCTTTTCGAGAACTTAACGCCTCTGCATGCCAACGAACGTATGGTGATGGAACGTGGTAATGGTTCTACAGAAGATATTACCGCGCGCGTTCTTGATCTGGCTGCACCAATTGGTAAAGGTCAACGTGGTCTGATTGTTGCTCCGCCAAAAGCGGGTAAAACCATGTTGCTGCAAAATATCGCACAGAGCATTGCCAGCAATCACCCTGAGTGTGTGCTGATGGTTCTGCTGATTGATGAGCGTCCAGAAGAAGTAACTGAAATGCAGCGCCTAGTAAAAGGTGAAGTGGTCGCTTCAACCTTTGATGAGCCAGCATCGCGCCACGTACAAGTGGCAGAAATGGTCATTGAAAAAGCCAAGCGTCTGGTTGAGCACAAAAAAGATGTGGTAATCCTGCTTGACTCGATTACTCGTCTGGCTCGTGCGTACAACACTGTGGTTCCTGCCTCTGGTAAAGTACTGACTGGTGGTGTGGATGCGAACGCCTTGCATCGTCCTAAGCGTTTCTTCGGTGCAGCACGTAATGTGGAAGAGGGCGGTAGCTTGACCATTATCGCTACTGCGCTGGTTGATACCGGTTCTAAGATGGATGAAGTGATTTACGAAGAGTTCAAAGGTACAGGTAACATGGAACTGCACTTGAACCGTAAGATTGCTGAAAAACGTGTTTTCCCAGCTATCGACTTCAACCGTTCAGGTACGCGTCGTGAAGAGTTACTGACTAAGACCGATGAGCTACAAAAGATGTGGATTCTACGCAAGATCGTTCACCCAATGGGCGAAACCGATGCGATGGAATTCCTAATTGATAAGTTAGCCATGACCAAAACCAACGATGAGTTCTTTGACGCGATGCGTCGTCAGTAATCGAGCGTTGTCTCAAACACCACCCTTGCGGTGGTGTTTTTGTTTGCGTTCTAGACCAGTGGTGTCCACACTGATGTAGAACGAACAAGGAGGAGTATATGCAACAAGGATGGTTGTGCCTCGTTCTTCTCTTTTTGTTAGGTATGCCGCCTTACGCGCTTGGTGGTGATATCACGGCAACAGAGCGTGAGCTTTGGCTTGCGGAGCCACAGACCCAACAGAAAGCCGAAGAGCTTTATCTGCTCGCACTGCACAATGAAGTAGATCGCTTACAGTTCAATTTGCAGCGTATCAGTTATCCCGCACAAGAAGTCGTGCGTTTTCTTCTATTGCAAAAATTTGAACAAGGCCAGCTGATCTTAACGGAGGAGCTGGCGGTATTTATTGCTGCTCAAAAATCACAATCACCCAACTATTTGATTGCTGAACGAGGTGATGGTTATGAGTTCTCTGTCCCCGCTTTTGACTATGCCGCGATCGCCCATCGACTGTTAAAACAAGCACAGCAGCAACAAGATATCGTGATGTTTGTGTTGCAAGCCGAGAATGGTGAACTCAATCTACGTGAGTGGCTCTCCGGTTCATCTGCTCAAATTGAAGCTCGCCAGCGCTTATTACTCGCAGAATTGAATCGCTTATCTCCGCAAGCTATAGAGCGTTTGATTGCTCAAATCACAACGGAGCAAGTAACGAGTTGGCTACCAGCATCAAGTGTTATGGTACAACTGGCAAGGCATAGTCAAAATCCAGCTTTGTATCAAAAGCTTTGGCTAATGAAAGCCAATGATGAACTGAGGCGTGAAATCACTCGCTTAGCAGAGCAGGCTGATTTCTTTGCCCAACAACAACTGATGGTTGCAGCCGCAAATCCGCGCTTGAAACAAGAGGCGCTGCAAGCTTTAGTTAGTATTCAGCCGATGTCGAATGAGGTAGAGCTTTTTCTGATCGAAAAACTTGGGCAAAGTGAAGAAGCCACACAAGTGGCACACCTGCTTGCCCAATCGGGTTATCAAGGATGGTTACGTGAACTGGTTAGTTCGAACCGAACAGTCAAGCAGCAGGCGATTTTAGCGGAGCTGAATCCATAACAAGTGAATGTAAGAAAATGGCGCAGAAAAATCGCGAGTTTTGTTATACTGCGGTCATCGCTTTCAATGAGTAGTAGACCTATGAATTTTAAGGACTTACGGGATTTTCTTGACTATCTAGAGCAACGTGGGGAGCTAAAACGTATTACCCATCCAATTGATCCGCATTATGAAATGACTGAGATCAGTGACCGGACGTTACGTGCTAAAGGCCCTGCGTTGTTGTTTGAAAATCCGCTAGGTTACGACTTTCCAGTGCTAACCAATTTGTTTGGCACGCCAGAACGCGTTGCGATGGGAATGGGTCGGCAACAGGTTCAAGAGCTGCGCGATGTCGGTCAGTGGTTGGCTTATCTTAAAGAGCCAGAGCCACCTCGTGGTTTAAAAGAGCTGATTGAAAAGCTGCCTGTTTTTAAACAAGTGCTCAATATGCCCGTCAAACGCTTACGCCGTGCTCCTTGCCAAGACATTGTCTGGCAGGGTGATGAGGTCGATCTTGATAAAATCCCTGTGATGAGCTGCTGGCCGGATGATGTTGCACCACTTTTAACTTGGGGTTTAACCATTACGCGTGGCCCACATAAAAAGCGCCAAAACCTTGGGATCTATCGTCAGCAAAAAATCGCCCGTAATAAAGTCATCATGCGTTGGTTAGCCCATCGCGGAGGGGCATTAGACTTGCGGGATTGGATGGAAAAACATCCCGGAGAGCCTTTTCCTGTCAGTGTGGCGTTTGGTGCCGATCCGGCGACCATTCTCGGTGCAGTAACGCCCGTCCCAGATACCTTATCTGAATACGCGTTTGCTGGATTGTTGCGTGGCAGTCGTACTGAAGTGGTCAAGTCGATCAGTAACGATCTGGAAGTTCCCGCGAGTGCTGAAATCGTGCTCGAAGGCTATATCGATCCTAACGAATTTGCAGATGAAGGCCCTTATGGCGATCACACGGGTTATTACAACGAGGTAGAGCGCCATCATGTGTTCACTGTCACTCACGTGACCATGCGTAATAAGCCGATTTATCACAGTACCTATACAGGGCGTCCGCCCGATGAACCCGCCGTGCTTGGTGTGGCGCTTAACGAAGTCTTTGTACCTATCTTGCAAAAGCAGTTTCCTGAAATTGCCGATTTTTATCTGCCGCCAGAAGGCTGTTCGTATCGCATGGCGATAGTGACACTCAAGAAGCAGTATCCGGGACACGCTAAGCGGGTGATGCTGGGGGTGTGGTCATTCCTAC